>JAAYKB010000053.1 GCA_012522615.1 Clostridiales bacterium | reverse complement strand
TCTGTCATTAAACTTACTATTCTATTGATGAAATTCTCCGCAATCTCTTGTATCTTTTTCTTTAAAAACCCCTACATTAATTTTACACCGAGATATGGTATATTTTGAAAACTTCGAAAACCTTTCACCAACTAGAAAGCCGCCTGTCCACGGCGAAATTGCCGAAAGAATAGGCGGCGGAGCGGTTTTGGTCGGCGGCTGAAGGTCAGGGCGGCGATACCTGCCAATTTATTTCTGTTTACATTTCTTCGAATCGTAATCGTTCTTAAAACAGGATGAGTTGGGGAAGGATATATCCGTAAAGCCTTCGGGCGGGGTGAAGACCGCAGCCTTCATTCGGTTGCGGAACTGTCCCGGAGCAAGTCCCACGCGGGAGTGGAAAACCCTAGACAGATATGACGCCTGTTTGAACCCGAATTTTGTTGCGATATCCTCAATTGTCAGTTCGGTGAAAATCAATGCTTCCCGAACCAGGGTCAGACGGTATTCCAAAATATACTGACCGATTGTTGTTCCGGTAAGTTGTCGAAAATCCCGCAACAGGGTGGTGTGGTTGGTGTGGAACATCTCGCACAGCATCCGGACGGTAATCTCTTTTTCATAATTTGTATGTATGTAATCGAGGGTGGCGAGGGCGATAGAAGCCCTTGGCGGTTCTTCACAGACATAACGGGTGAATTCCTCCTCTGCAAGCCGAAACAGCTCAATCATGCTGACGCGTACCCTGCTGTACCAAAGACTGTCCGATTGGTTCATCATTTCCGATATGGCATCGTTGAAAAGGGCGGTCGCCTTCGGACAGATAGGAGGATTAAGAGGAAGGACGCCCGCATTTGCCTTGCTCAAGTTAAAAAACAGGTTAAGGGATGGGAAATCCGAGTAAAAATCGCCGCTGTCCGATTGGTTTGTTGAACCTTCCGGAGCCTGTGTGCCTATGAATTTCGGATGAAATGTAATCGATTTAGCCTGTAGACTATGGCTGTACAGCTTGTCGATTACGGTACCCGGGCTGCGGAAAATCAATGCGCTCGATTGAAGAAAACAGCGATCGCTGTTAATCCTGAGGGTCACATATCCGCTCTCGACCAGCACAACCTGAAAGCAGCTGCTACTGGGCTGCTTTATAAACATTTCATCACAATTATATGAAACAGGAATCATATTTCCCTTTGTTTTTTGACATACCGGCATTATAAATCACTTCCGTTTCTTGTTTAAGAGCCGAATTTGGGCTCTGATTTTAAAAGTTCCGTTCCGCATATCGGACAAAACAAGTCGTCTTGCCGGGCGGCGGCACTACACTTCGAACAATATTGAAAGGCACGGTTGGCTGGCAATATATCGGAGAACTCCACCCTAACCGGGGTGTAATGGTGAATCTGTCGTGCCTTTTGTCTGTTACAGAAATAGACAGTCGAGCATTTTGGGCAGGTGAAATAGTATGTAACATTAAAGTGAAAGATCGGGATAAAGAAAAGATGGAAGTAGCTGTAATGCTTGCTTAATCGCATTTGGCGTCGTTCGGCACAGAAAAAACACGGAATTTTCGGAAATAACCCGTAATCCTTCTGTCCCGAACCGATTCCAAACAAGAAAAGCATACTCAATCCTCCAACGTTATGTATATATTATAACTCTTTATTTTATTTTAAAAAGTCATTGATTTTTTTTATAAAATCCTGTACGATAGGAACATGTATTTTCGCTTTAAACCGATATGGGTTTAAAGCGTAAAAGCAAAAGGGCAATTAGGAGGGACACTGCTTGTCAAAGGAATTGATTATATGGGGCACCATAGGGGTATATATCATCTTTATGGTAATAATCGGGCTTTTAAATTCCCGCAGCACAAAAAACATTTCCGAATTTACGGTCGGCGGGAGAAATGCCGGGGCGTGGGTCTCGGCGCTGTCATACGGGACGGCCTACTTCTCCGCCGTCATGTTTATAGGCTATTCCGGAACAACCGGCTGGAACTACGGAATATGGGGCGTCCTGGTCGGTATCGGGAACGCGGTGTTCGGCTCGCTGCTGGCTTGGCTTGTGCTTGCCCGCCGCACCCGCGAAACCACAAGACGGCTGAATATCAAATCTATGCCGCAGTTTTTTCACACACGGTTTGAAAGCCAGGGCATGAAGCGCTTTTCGGTTGCGGTCATCTTTGTTTTTTTGTTGCCCTACTCGGCCTCTGTCTACAAAGGGCTGACCAGCGTCTGTTCGGTGCTTCTCGGGATTGACGAGAGGATTACCATGATTGTAATCGCGGTTGCGGCCGCAGCAGTGGTTATGCTGGGCGGCTATGTCGCGACCCTAAAGGCCGATTTTGTCCAAGGAATAATAATGATGGTGGGCGTATCCGCGCTGATTATCGCGATTGTGCGCTCTGATCGGGTCGGAGGGCTGTCGGCAGGACTATCCGCAATCGCCTCCGAAACCGCTAAGCTGAACCTCGGCGCAAAGGACCATGCCGGGCTTTGGGCGACCATCCTGATGACCTCATTCGGCACATGGGGGCTTCCCCAGATGATTCACAAATATTACGGTATACGCGACGACCATGAAGTAAAGCGCGGCACCGTGATTTCAACCCTGTTTGCACTGCTGATTGCCGGCGGCGGCTACTTTATCGGATCGCTGTCCCGCCTGTTTTTCGACGAGCTGCCCTCTCCTCCCGCCGGGGGCGCGGGTTCACCCGACTATCTGGTGCCAAACATGCTTTCGGGCGCCGGTCTTTCCAATATATTGCTAGGGCTTATTCTGGTGCTTCTTATCTCGGCATCGGTATCCACCCTTGCGGCAATCACCATCACAGCGTCCTCAACCCTAACCATGGATTTTATCAAGGAGCGGCTGTTTCCAAATATGGATTCGGCAAGAACAGCTCTTACTACAAAGGTGATTTGCGGCGTATTCGTTGTGCTTTCATATATAATTGCAAACAGCAATACTCCGATACTCCACATGATGTCATATTCATGGGGAATCCTTTCGGGCAGCTTCCTCGCCCCCTACATGATTTCCCTTTACTGGAAAGGGATAAACCGCGCGGGGGCGTGGGCAGGCATGATAGGCGGCTTTGTGGTCGCCTCTCCTCCGGTTATCTGCAAGCTCTTTTTCCCTCAGGCCGCCCTGCCGGGGGTTGATTATGTATCCAAGCTCGGCCCCCATTTTGCATGCGCTTCAATGGCCGTCTCCTTACTGCTCTGCTTTGCGGTCAGCGCGGTAGCAAAGGCGGCAAACTGGAAGGCGTCTGCGGAAAACCCGCTTTTTTATGAAGGTGAAGAGGCAAGTACATAGTGGTTATTCCAAAAAATGTTTTCATATTATATATCGGTAAATTGAAGATAAATATAATATTTTGCAAACATAAAAAACGGAACGGCGGCAGATCGTTTCGTTTTTTATATGAACTTTCTGGTTCAGTATTTCGCGGCCTGCTTCGGGTAATGTTGCAAACCTAAAATTGGTTTTGTTTTCTTATGATAATTCGCTCAGAGCCCTTTACAACTTCCTAAAAAATTAGTAAAATGGTTTAAAGCGATAAAGAGTCACATTATTAAATGTGGGCTTATGACTTAAAAAAACCGTATTTAAGCTGGATGAAAGGCCGGATTATAATGACAAACCTTATTTGGAATCGCGAAATGGAGTGCATGCCCCGCCGTGACCTCGAAGCGCTCCAGCTTACCCGCCTGCGTGCTCTGGTCGATTACTGCGACCGGAATGTTGAGTTTTATCACAAGCGTCTTGCGGCTGCGGGGGTCACGGCGGATAAAATAAAGACTCTGTCGGACATTCAATATATTCCGTACACCACAAAAAGCGATTTGAGAGACACCTATCCTTTCGGGATGTTCAGCGTGCCGGTGAAGGATATTGTCCGAATCCACGCTTCGTCGGGAACGACCGGCAATCCAACCGTTGTCGGCTATACCCGCGAGGACATGGAAAACTGGTCGGAGCAGGTGGCCCGTGTTGTAACGGCGGCAGGGGCAAATGACCAATCGGTGGTTCAAATCTGCTTCGGATACGGCATGTTCACCGGAGCGTTGGGACTGCACTATGGTCTTGAAAAGATTGGCGCCTCGGTTGTGCCCACCTCGTCGGGCAACACCGAAAAGCAGCTTAAGTTTATGAGGGATTTCGGAACCGATACCATTGTCGCCACCCCCTCATACTGTCTTTATCTTGCCGAGGCGGCAAGGGAGCTTTCGGACGAATTTCCGCTGGAGAGTTACGGCTTAAAGCTGGGACTGCTGGGAAGCGAGGGATGCACGCCCGAAATGCGGGATCAGATAGAACAAAGATGGGGTAACGGTTTCTTTGCAACCGACAACTACGGAATGTCCGAGCTTAACGGCCCTGGCCTGTCGGGCGAGTGCCGGGAGCGAAACGGCTTACATATCAATGAAGACCATTTTTTATGTGAAGTCATCAACTCCCAAACGCTTGAAGTCCTCGACCGTGGAGAGACCGGCGAGCTGGTGGTTACCGCCCTTACAAAACGCGGTATACCCATGTTGCGATACAGAACAAGGGATATTACATGGATTGACTATGATGCCTGCAAATGTGGGCGCACCATGGCACGAATGCACAAGATTATCGGGCGCAGTGACGATATGCTCAAGATACGCGGGGTGAATGTATTCCCGTCGCAGGTGGAAAGCGCCCTTATCGGCGTGACCGAGATAAGCCCGCATTATCAGCTTGTTGTGCGCCGTCAGGGATTTGCCGACACCCTCGAGGTCCGTGTCGAGCTTATCGACGGGGGACTGCTCGAACGCTATGCCGAACTGGAGGCGCTGCAAAAGCGTATTCACGACCAAATAAAATCAATCCTCGGAATCGAGATTACGGTAAGCCTTGTGGAACCGAAATCTATCGAAAGGTTTACCGGCAAGGCACAGCGCGTGGTGGACTTGAGAGGGAAATAAACCCAGTGAAAAACGGAGAGATTTTCCGCCTTTTTATACCCTTAATCTATGTTAAAATTATTTAAATTAATTATAACTATTTTCATCCGGCTGACCGGATACTTGGAAGGATGGTCCTAAATGAAAACCCTGATGCTGGGCAACGAGGCGGTTGCCAGAGGGCTGTACGAAGCCGGCGTAACCGTCGTATCGTCCTATCCCGGCACCCCCAGTACCGAAATTACCGAAAATGCCTCTTTATATGATGAGATATACAGCGAATGGGCGCCCAATGAAAAGGTTGCGTTCGAGGTTGCGTTCGGCGCGGCTACAGGCGGCGCCCGTAGCTTTTGCGCCATGAAGCATGTTGGACTGAACGTGGCGGCGGACCCGCTTTATACCGCATCCTACATAGGTGTGAACGGCGGGATGGTATGTGCCGTCGCCGACGATCCGGGCATGCATTCCTCCCAGAACGAGCAGGATTCGCGTCATCATGCGATTGCCTCCAAGACCCCTATGCTCGAACCGTGCGATTCGGCCGAATGTCTCGTCTACACAAAGCTTGCTTTCGAGCTGTCCGAGAGATTTGACACCCCGTTTCTGCTGAGGTTGTCCACCCGCATATCGCACGGCCGCTCGCTTGTCGAAACCTCCGCGCGCGAGGAGCATCCGTTAAAGGAATACAAAAAAGACATTATGAAAAACGTCATGATGCCGGCCATGGCGCGGGGACGCCATAAAGAGGTTGAAAAGCGAATCGAAGCCATACGGGTTTGGGCCGAAACTTCGGGCATCAACACGGTCGAATACAACGACAAACGTGTGGGTATCGTCTGCTCGGGAGCCTGCTATCTTTATGCCAGAGAGGCGTTGGGCGAGCGTGCGAGTTATTTCAAGCTCGGCATGGTAAACCCCCTTCCTGTCGATTCTCTTATTGACTTTGCGCGTCAGGTCGGGCAGGTTTATGTTATTGAGGAACTGGACGATATTATCGAAACCCATTGCAAAAAGCATGGGATTCCGGTGATAGGCAAACTCCTGTTCCCTTCCTGCGGGGAGTTTTCTCAGGCTGTTGTGAGGGAAGCGCTTCTGGGCGAGCAAAAGCCCCACGTCTGCTTTGACAAACCCGTTCCGCCGCGTCCTCCTGTGCTTTGCGCCGGATGTCCCCACCGCGGGCTTTTCGCTGCCCTAAAAAAGCTGAACCTGTATGTGAGCGGGGATATCGGTTGCTATACCTTGGGCGCGCAGGCTCCACTCTCCATGATGGATACCTGCGTCTGTATGGGGGCGTCGGTCAGCGGACTGCACGGCTTCAATACCGCGCGGGGCAGCGAACAGGCCAAAAAATCGATTGCCGTAATCGGGGATTCAACCTTTATACACTCGGGCATAACCGGCCTTATCGATATAGCATATAATAAAGGAATCTCAACCGTTATTGTACTCGACAACTCAATCACCGGTATGACCGGACACCAGAACAATCCCGCAAACGGGCTTACCATAAAAGGCGATCCAACCGTGGCGGTCAATCTTGAAGCCCTGGCACGGGCAGTCGGTATAAACCGAGTGGTAGTGGTTGATCCCTTCGATATGGAAGCCACCCGCAAGGCGGTAGAGGCCGAGCTTGCGGCGGAAGAGCCATCGCTGGTAATCGCCCGCCGACCGTGCGCACTGCTTAAATCAGTCAAGCACAATCCGGCAATGGTTGTGAATGCCGAAAAATGCACCGGCTGTAAGAGTTGTCTTAAGGTCGGATGCCCGGCAATTTCGGTGCGCGGGGACGCCAACAAGGGACGGGGCACAGCGGTTATCGACCCCAACCAGTGCGTGGGATGTGAAATCTGTGCAAAGTTCTGCTCCTTCAAAGCCATAGGTTTCAAGGAATGAGCTTAAAGGGGTTATCCTTCAAAGACGGGACTGCAGGAAAGGAATGAAATTATGTCACAATCTGTCAAAAATATAATGATTGTCGGCGTGGGGGGACAGGGTACCCTGCTTGCCTCCAAACTGATGGGCAAGGCGTTTGTTGAAAAGGGTTATGACGTTAAGGTGAGCGAGGTTCACGGCATGTCACAGCGCGGAGGCTCGGTGGTCACCTATGTGCGCTACGGCGATAAGGTATATTCCCCGATTATCGAAAAGGGAGAGGCCGATATAATTATCGCGTTCGAACAGCTTGAGGCCGCCCGCTGGCTTGCCTTCCTGAAACCCGGCGGAATTCTTATCACCAGCACCCAGAAGATTGATCCCATGCCGGTTATTATGGGCAATACCGTTTACCCCGACGATATCCTGCCCGAGATACGGGAAAAGGGCGTGCAGGTGATTTCGGTTGACGCCCTCTCCCTCGCCAAAAAGGCAGGCTCGGCAAAGGTGACAAATATTGTACTGCTCGGTCTTGCCGCACATTTTCTCGGGTTTGACAAGGAGATGTGGATGGAGGTTATCCGCACCACCGTTCCGAAAAAGACGATAGCGACAAATGAAACGGCGTTTGAGCTTGGATTTTCTGCCAAGGAATAATCGTTTCTTTATCTGTGCGCTAAATCCGCAACCTACCATAAACGAATTAATATAGGAGTGATACCTATGCCATATTATCAGCCGGAAATCGAATGTGCCTCCCGCGATTATCTTCATGCGATACAGTCCGCACGCCTAATAAAGATGGTCGATACCGCATACAATAAGGTGCCTTTTTACAAGCGCAAACTGGATGAGGCGGGGGTATCCCCAAAGGATATCCATTCGATTGATGATGTTTCAAAGCTCCCGTTCACGGTCAAGGACGACCTGCGGGACAACTACCCTTACGGGCTTTTCGCCGTCGAACCGAGCGAGCTTGTGCGTATCCATGCGTCTTCGGGGACAACCGGCAAACAGACCGTTGTGGGCTATACCGCCAACGACATAGATATATGGTCACAGTGTGCCGCCAGAGCTATTTCGGCGGCAGGAGGCACCAAGGACGATTTCATCCATGTCTCCTATGGTTACGGGCTGTTCACGGGCGGTCTGGGGCTTCATTACGGCGCCGAAAAGCTCGGAGCGACGGCCATCCCGGTATCCTCCGGCAACACCAAACGGCAGGTGCAGATTTTACAGGATTTCGGTTCGGATTTTCTTTGCTGCACCCCGTCCTACGCCATGTTTATCGGTGAAACCGTCAGGGATATGGGGATTGACCCAAAATCGCTCAAGCTCCGCGGCGGAATCTTCGGTGCCGAACCGTGGACGGATAATATGCGCAGAGAGATTGAAAAGCTTCTTGACATCAAGGCGTATGATATTTACGGTCTTTCCGAGATTACCGGGCCAGGTGTTTCTTACGACTGCGAGTATCAGAACGGCCTACATATATGCGAAGATTACTTCTACCCCGAGGTGGTTGACCCCGATACCGGCGAGCCGATGCCGGACGGCGAATACGGCGAGTTGGTGTTTACCTGTATAGGCAAGGAGGCGCTGCCCCTTATCCGCTACCGTACCCGCGATATCTGCGCCCTGAACCGCGAGCCATGCCGTTGCGGGCGCACCTTCATACGCATGACAAAGCCGCGCGGACGCAGTGACGACATGCTTATTATTCGCGGTGTCAATGTGTTCCCGTCACAGGTAGAGCATGTCCTGCTTGAGCTTCATATGGATCCGAACTATCTGATTATTGTCGACCGGGTCAACAACCTCGACAGCATGGAGGTCCAGGTCGAGATGAACCAGAATTTGTTCTCTGATACCGTCCGTGATATAGAGAACACCGAAAAGAGGATAGAAAGCGCCCTGCAAAGCACTCTCAACGTACATGCAAGGGTTCGGCTGGTCGAACCCGGTACCCTGCCGCGCTCCGAGGGCAAGGCAAAGCGGGTCATCGACAACCGCAGGATTTGATTATGTAATACATTATAATACAATAATATAAAATTGGAAATCTCCCGCCACCCATAATGGGGGCGGGAGATTTGTCATTCATTATCCCTGAAATATTTAACAATCGCCTCGGCTACGGGACGCGATACTCCCTTGACCGCCGCAATCTCATCCACCCCGGCTGTGCGTATTGCCTTGACCGAGCCGAAATGCCGAAGCAGGGCTTTTGCCCGCGCCTCGCCCACGCCCTGTATCCTTGTCAAAACCGTGCCTATTCCGCTTTTTGCTCTTTGCTGACGGTGGTAGGAAACCGCATAACGGTGCACCTCTTCCTGAATTGCGGATATCAAAGTAAACGCCGCGCGTTTGCCGCTTATGGCGATTTCGCCGCCCTCCTCCGATATGGCGCGTGTCCTGTGGTGGCTGTCCTTAACCATTCCGAAAATCGGTATTTTGTATCCGCTCGCCTCAATTATGGGGCGGACGGCGGCGACATGCCCTCTACCTCCGTCCAGCAGGATAAGGTCGGGCAGTCGTCCAAAGCCTTTATCCTCTCCCTTGTGGGCTTCATATTCTGCAAGGCGGCGGGTCAGCACTTCGCGCATCGAGCCGTAATCGTCCTGTCCCACAACCGTTTTAATTTTAAATCGGCGGTAAGCCGATTTCAGAGGCTGCCCGTTCTCGAATACAACCATGCCTGCGACATTGTCGGCACCAGCCGTGTTGGAGATGTCATAGCTTTCGATTACCTGCGGCGGGTCGTCAAGCCCGAGCAGGCGCGCCAACTCTTCCAGAGCCGCGGCGTCACGCCCGGCAATACCTGTATGACGTGCTGCCCGCTCGGCGGCATTCCCTCGGCACATTTCGACAAGCTGGGCCTGTTCTCCCTTTTGGGGCTGGACGATACGGACCCTTCTCCCCGCCTTTTGACTCAGCCACTGTTCGATAAGCTGCTTATCCTCAATCCCGCCGTCAAGGGTCACCTGCGGCGGCACATAATCCCGTATGGAATAGTACCGCTGCAGGAATTCCGCCCTTATTGCGGGAAGTTCTCCGCCCTCCTCGACGACAAAATCCTCGCGGTCATAAAGTTTGCCCTTTTTGAAACGGAACACCTCAAAGAAAACGTTTTTCCCTCCGCGCGCAAGGGCAAAAACATCCTGCTCACGAACTCGGGATTGTACCACCTTTTGCTTTTGACCGAGACGCTTGATGGCTGCAATCCGGTCGCGCAGCCTCGCCGCCTTTTCAAACTCCAGATTTTGCGCCGCCTCATCCATCCGCTCTCCGAGAATGGATAGGAGTCTGTCGCTGCCATGGGTTAAGAACTCAATCGCCTGCTCAATCCGCTCGTCGTATTCCTCTCTGGAAAGACGCCCGCTGCAGGGCGCACAGCATTGGCCGATATAATGGTTCAGGCAGGGGCGCTCCCTTTTGCCGATACCAAAGGTTCGGCTGCAGGCGGGGAGCTGAAAGAGCCGGTTGACCTCATCCACCGCTTCCTTTACAACAAAACCGCTTATATACGGTCCGATATAGCGCGCCCCATCATCCGGCTTCTGCAAAGCCACCGTAATCCTCGGATAGGGCGGAGGGGATATGCGGATATAACGGTATCCCTTGTCATCCTTCAGCAGGATGTTGTATTTCGGACTGTATTGCTTTATCAGCGAGCATTCGAGCACAAGGGCTTCAAACTCGCTGTCGGTCACAATATATTCAAAACGGTCCACTTTCGAAACCATCTTGCGCACCTTGTCGCTGTGCCCCGAATCCGAACCGAAATATTGACTGACACGGTTTTTCAGAGCCTTTGCCTTACCGATATAGATAATGGTGTTCTGTGAATCCTTCATTATATAGACACCGGGAAGCCGAGGCAGCGCCATTGCCTGTTCCCGTAATTCTTTTATATTGGTTGTCTTCTCCATCAGATGACGCACCTCCTTGTTAGCTTTTTGTTATATCATAACGTGATGCGACGGATTATTCAACAATAAAAAGCCGGGCTTGATTTTATGATTTGAAATGATTTAACACAAATAACCTGAAATTTGTTGACCTGCGGAACAGACCGTACTGTTATGATTTAAAATATCAGATCGCTTTAGAAAAGCCCTAACACCTGTGAAATGAGTAGTTTGAGTATGCAAAGGCCGATGGTTATGAGCCGGTACAATCTCCCTCAAGCGTCGATGCCCTGAATCTCAACAAAGGAGCAGGAGGAGATTACATTTTCCTTTGGTTTAGACGAAGCACAGATTAATCTGTTTTTAAAGTATTACGGAATATTATATTGCAATCTTCAACGCTATACATAATTTTTTGATTTTTTATATAATAAACCCCGCATGAGACGCTCAAAACGCGAGCAATCATGCGGGGTTCACCTGTTTTTCGATTGGTGGGCGCAAACGGACTCGAACCGCCGACCTCTTGCGTGTGAAGCAAGCGCTCTAACCAGCTGAGCTATGCGCCCTAATTTGGTGACCCGGACGGGAATCGAACCCGTGTTACCGCCGTGAAAGGGCGGTGTCTTAACCGCTTGACCACCGGGCCGCGAATGCGCCCCCGATTGGGAGCGCATGGTAGCGGTAGTCGGATTTGAACCAACGACACTGCGGGTATGAACCGCATGCTCTAGCCAACTGAGCTATACCGCCATATTCGCTTTTTTTAGGTGAAGCGACGTTCATTATATATTATGCAGATATCTTTGTCAATATAAAAATCATGATTATCCTGTATTTG
>JAAYKB010000052.1 GCA_012522615.1 Clostridiales bacterium | reverse complement strand
GGAGGCATACCGAAAAGGGGAATCCCACCCGTAAATGCTCACATCAATGCCGCCAGCAGCAGCATTTCCTGCGCCTTTGCATAAATCGCCTCAAATTCCGAGACAGGCAGAGGGTTTTTACCCTTTCCGAGCTCGATGGTAAAGCCCGGATTGCCCGTCTGCTCGATAAACCAGTCCTTGAAGCCGCCGTGTGACGCAAGACCTTCGGGGTCGGCGATGGTATAGCCGGAGGAGGCCGCCATGACCTCCGCCATGACGCGGGAGTTTGACGGGGTGCGGTCGCCGTACCGCCAGTATATTTCCTCGCCCTGGGAATGCAGGGCAATCACATGCCGGAAGTTCGCGCGGCAGCAAAGGGCGACAAGCGCCTTTGTTTCGGGCTCGCTTTCGGGTTCCGGCCCGCACCACTGCCGGGGCGACGGGGCGTCTATGCCGTTCTCCTTCTCCATTTCACGAAGGGTCTCCCATCCCGCGTTGAAATTATGGTTGATATCAACCCCGCGGGCATTTGACTGCCATTTTCCCGGCTGGTTTCCCCCGAGCTCGCGCACCATACGCGCATATTTGCCCGCGGAGCCCGAACCGTGGATTGCAATATCCACGCCGTCCGGATTGACCAGCGGCACAAACACCAGACTGCGTCCCGCCAAAGCGTCGGAAATGTGTATTTCGACAATACTTCCGCCGCGCTCGAGAGCGATGCACAAATCCTCGACCAGCCGGAGAAGTATCAGCGATGTTATCCATTCCTGTGCGTGAAATCCCGCCGCATAGAGTATTCGCTCACGTCCCGTGCCGAGCATCATTCCGGTGATGTCTTTCCCCAAAACGCTCTGTCCTATCGGCATCGCCTCAAGAAAGCCGTATCGTCCTCTAAGTGCGGTTATAAGCCCTCTGACCGCCCCGCTGTCCGCGGTCTGTGGTGTAATGATTCTTTGCACGTCTGCCCGCCTCCCTTTTTTTGTCCTTATATCTTATCCTATTAAGGAGACGTCCCGATTATGAATCTAAATGAAAAAACCTTGTCCGGCAAGACAATTTTTAAAGGCAACATTATAAGCCTGCATCTGGATGAGGTTGAGCTGCCCGACGGAAATCGGGCGACACGCGAAGTCATAACCCATCCGGGAGGGGTCTGCGTCGCCGCCCTTACCGACAGGGACGAGCTTCTTTTTGTGCGCCAATTCCGCTACCCGTATAAAGAGGCGCTGTTGGAACTGCCCGCCGGAAAGCTTGGCGCGGGAGAGGATCCTCTTGAATGCGGAAAACGGGAGCTTATGGAGGAAACCGGAACGACAGCCGAGCATTACCAGCCGCTCGGACAGCTTTATCCCTCCCCGGGATATTGCGGAGAAATAATCCATATGTACTACGCCTCGGACTTGAAATACGGCGAGATATGCCCCGACGAGGACGAGTTCCTCGAGGTTGAACGGATTCCCCTTGACCGGGCGGTTGATATGGTTCTCAATAATCAAATCAAGGATGCAAAAACCCAGACGGCCGTGCTGAAGGTGGCGGAAAAAAGACGGCGCGGACAGATATAACAATGGTTTATCCTGCCCGTTATCCTTTTATCGCTTTTGCCAGCGCTTCAATCCTGTCATGCTTGATCGACGGCGGCTCTACCTTTTGGGCGGCGGATGCTTTGGTTACCATTTTCGCGATAAATTTGTTTATACCGCGCAGTCTGTTGATATCCATCTCGCCGCCAAAGCATTCAATAGCAACCGCATTATCCTTTATGTGTTTGGGATAGTTGAGCTGGATTATCTCATCCTTTTTGTCGGCAAAACCGCAGCAGAAAAAGTAAGCGGCCCGCCCGCCCGACAGCTCGGCGTGGTTATCATTGATGAATTTTTGGACGGCTTTATGTATCCTGCCCATGTGGATATTGCTGCCGATCACGACGGTGTCGTAATCGGTTACGACGGGAGTTTTCGCGCATAAATCAACTATATCAACCGTTTCGCTATCCAGATTATCAGCCAGAAGACCCGCGCATTTTTCGGTGGTTCCGCTAATGCCCGCATATGCAATCAGTATTTTCATCGCTGTATCCCCCAAAAAATAAATTTACTCTATTATAACATATATGAAGGCTTAGCACAGTATTGTATTGAAATTTATACACATGCAGAATTGCATTAAATAAAAGAAGCGGCCGACCGCTTCGCCGGATTCGCAAAAACCCGGAATATACGTTTATTTCCCCCTTGCTTTTATCGGTGTGTTATGATATAATTCCTCTCGCAGTTGAAAAAGAACAACAAAAATGAGCCTTCCCCGCGACCAACCGCAAGGTGTTGAATCCGGGAAGTTCATAATAGTTATATCCGGGTGTGGCGCAGATTGGTAGCGCGCTTGAATGGGGTTCAAGAGGCCGCTGGTTCGATTCCAGTCACTCGGACCAAAAGGGGCTGTTGCAAAACAGCGGCGAATAAAAAAGTCGGGACAGATACACTGAAAAGTGTTGGCTGCCCCGACCTTTTGCTGTAAAATTAACTTCATATTTTCAACCACGACAAAAATCAGGTAGCTTGACCATTACCTCATCTATGCAGTGTCTTTATCGGTTTTCTCCGACTATTGACAAAGAGCCTTAAATACTTCATGAAAATTTATACGTAAAAAGAGGTTTTAAGCGGCATTATGCTCGCTGTAAACCTCTTTTGTTTGTTTTTACGTTTTATGCGCAATATCGTTCACAATTTTACTCGTCAACTCGTGGTCGGGATTTTAATCCACTGGATAACGCGTTAAAATAACATCCGCTTTACAGTAACGAACAAGGTTTATGAAGTTAAGCCTTGCTTCCTTTAATGTTCGCCGAATTTTTTACTTCCTGTTTTCTTGCCTTTGCTATTTCTTCCATAGATAAGGTGGATGAACCCATATTTCCGTTGGTTGAGGTAGCCATAAACACCTTATGACCTTGTCTTGAATATTTCGCCAAGGTCCCGCCTGCACATATTTCAATATCATCCGGATGTGCGCGATTGCTAAAAGATTCATTACTATCCGGCCTTTCAGCGTTTATCCTCTACTTTACTCCCATCAAAAGCTCCATGACATACATTTCTAGGGCTTCATAGTTTCTCTCTTCGACACATTTCTGCTGGTATTTATAATCATAGCGCTCTGCTTTTTCTGTGAGCATATTTGCGATTTTAATGCTGTTCTTAATATGCTCATAGCAGGCTTCGTCTTTCTGCGTTCTCATGGCCTTCACATCAAGACCCACAAATTCTCCATTTGAACCGTAATTGTTCTCAACCAGAACCTTGATCTGGTTGAAGCCCTGTCTCAGATTTTCAACAGCAAAGCTCTTGTCCTGGTCAAATCTCATCCCGTTCTGATCGTTGAGATGTACGCTCCACAATTTTTTCATTGCAAGTCCGAATGCGATTTCGCTTGCAGGGTCAAGCCCCGCCAGAATAGCGTGTGCCGACTCCAATAATCCCCCTACCCTTGAAGGGTCAGAGGATGCAGCAGAAACAGCCATAACATGTCCCATGGTCGGGCAGACGTTTCTGTCAATCGGCTCGTTTGGCTTTGGCTCAATCAATATTTTGATGTTCTTATCGTATTCCAGCATTTTATTGATGGCTTCCACTAATCTGTGCACAGCAAGTACGGGGTCCTTGCTTTCATAGCATAGAGTTCCCTCACGGGCAAGCCACAGTACGATTTTATCGCATCCAAGCGTATTGGCAATATCAATGGAGCGGTATGCTCTGTACATGGCAAACTCTCTGTCTTTTTCACTGTTGGAGGTAAAACCGCCGTCAATGGTATGACCGTCCATCCAAAGTCTCGGTGCAACGAATTCAGCTGCCAAGCCATTATTACTTAATAAGGACCGAACCTCTTTTGCCCTCGCGATAATTTGCTCATTGGTAAGGTCATTCAATTCCGGTACTGCATCATCATCATGAAATTGGATTGCATCAATGCCAATCTTTTTGAATGTCTCAATTTTTCTGCCGAATTCGATTGTTTTTCTTACTGACGGGCCGAAAGAATCTGCTCCTTCATGTACATTCCACGGGCCTACCGAATATTTAAATCTGCTCATTGTATATTCTCCTTAATCTTTTATTTTAATCCAGCTTCGTGTTTTGCTGCTTTCTAAAATTGCTTCTGTCAATTTCAGAATATATGCTGCTTCTTCCAGCGTTGCAAAATCCGGAGTATCGCTTGAAAGCTTTTTGCCTTCGGCTATGTATGTATATACCGAATAAATATTATTTCTGAAAGCATCGTTCCAGCCTTCCGGATGCCCTTTGGCAAGATAGGTATATTCGCCTGCTTTTGCACTTATATGGTTAGGATTACGCATAATAAGGCGGTTATCATCCTCACGGAAACCCATCCACAGTTGGTCGCAGCTTTCCTGATTCCAGTACATAGACGCTTTGGAACCGTCTACCTCGATATTAAAGAAACATCCTCTGCCCGCGCTGACTTCGGAAACATGGAAAACACCGGAAACCCCGTTTTCCATTTTGAACATAACAGCCCCGTAATCCTCAGTAACAATCTCCTTTTCCTCATATTCCGCTGATTTATTTAAAGAAAAGGTCTCAACCTGGGATGTCGGTTTCTTTCTTATGGGAATAACCGTCACAAGATCAGCACACACTTCTGTAATTTTGCTGTCTGTTATATGCTGTGCCATATCCATCCAGTGCGAACCGATATCCGCTATGCAACGGGAGGGACCGGAAATTTCCGGCTCTAATCTCCAGTTGTAATCGGTATCATATAAAAGCCAATCCTGCAGATATGAGCCATGAATAAGATAAGGCTTTCCGATTTCCTGTCTTTGGATTTTGCTTTTCATTTCCTGGACCAAGGGGTTCATGCGGTAATTGAAATTAACCGCCGCCACCAGCTCCGGCTTGCTTTCCTTCAGCTCGATTAACCCCCTTGTTTCAGCAAAGCTTGTTGCAAGAGGCTTTTCTGTAAAAAGATGTTTTCCGGCTTTAAGAATCTTTTTGTTGATTTCGGTATGGATATAATTCGGGGTGCAGTTATGTACAACCGTGATTTCCGGATCGGCAAGCAAATCATCAACACTCTCGTAACACTTTGCAATACTATATTCTTCCGCCTTTTTCTTTGCAAGAGCATAATTTGTATCTGCCACAGCCACGATATCTGCAAAGCCGATTCTTCTGATTGCTTCCAGATGGCTGACTCCGATATAACCCATGCCTATAATTGCCGCTTTAATATTCATAATCCATTAACCTCTATCGGTTATCCTAGAAACAACCTCAATAATTCTCTTACCTACAGCTTCAATCTCTTCATCTGTAGAGTTAATATTGATACCAAAGGCAGAGCCGAGTCCGCCATCCACCACGCCTACACTGATATTTACTGCTCTCTCCAAAATGTCATCCGTTTGCGCAAGCATATTTTTATGGTATCTCTTTCCGCCGTCAAAGCTTAAAATCTGTTCCATATTATTATAAACATGCCAGCCGGAATGACAAATCGTTTTGGACTTTACTTCGGCACAGAATTTATCTGCCAGTTCCTTGGTGTCAAAAATCAAGGTCAGAAGAGTAGCACATTCATTTTGCTCATCATTAATTTTTCTGAAAGTAAATCCCTCTAAACCGGATATCATAGCTTTCAGCTTTGCCTTTTTTGTCCGTAAGGTTGTCAATATATCGTCCAGCTTCCTGACTTGCGCAAGGGCAACAGCTCCGGTCAGCTCGTTCATTCGCATATTCATGCCGACGATACTTCTGTTTCCGACTTCCACTCCGGTTCTGTTCGGCTTATGACCCTGGTCATGAAAACCGAATGCTCTTTCATATTTGTCATAGTCGTTGGTAATCACAGCCCCCCCATCTCCGGATGAAATCGTCTTGAAGAAATTCAGTGAAAATGCTCCGACATCACCGATTGTTCCCAGCCTTTTGCCATGATAGGAAGCTCCGCAAGCCTGGCAGCAGTCTTCAATCACATACAAATTATACTCTTTTGCAATCTTCATAATTTCATCCATATTACATTGGTTGCCGAGCATATGTACTACCATAATAGCCTTCGTCTTATCTGTAATTTTCTTTTTTACATCTTCCGGGTCAATCGTAAGACTTTCATCAATTTCGGCCAGCACCGGTATTGCATTCATCAGAATAATGGATGAGATAGATGCAATAAAGGTATACCCCGGAACAATTACTTCATCCCCTGGCACGATTCCGATTGCTGAAAGGCAACACATCAGCGAACCTGTTCCACTGCTTGTTGCCACGCAATAATCTGCTCCCATTTTTCTCTTGAACTCTTCCTCAAAGGTAAAAACCTTTTTTTTAAAATTTTTGTCTTCCATTAAACCATAGCGGAACAGATACTTCCCATCTATTACCTCTGCCAGCTCCTTCGCCTCTTCCTGCCCGAAAACGTATACACCAGGTCCTCCTGCCATATCAATTCTCCTCATTAATAGATTCGTTAAAATATATACAAAACGTTTTATATTGTCATTATATTTTATATTAGTCCGTTTTGTCAATACACAATTTTCGAGCATACAAATCGTTTTACTTTAAATAAAGCTTCTTGCTGTTCAACACCTGTTTGTGATATAATTAATCTTAAGCTGCTTATTGGAAAGGTGATTACAATGTCACGTCTAACAATTAAAGATATTGCCAAAATGGCCGGAGTATCCCCCACAGTAGTCTCTTTTGTGATCAACGGAAAAGAAGGGGTCAGCCCCAAGACCAGAAAAAAAGTTGAGGAAATTGTTTCTTCAACTAACTTTATACCCAATCTCAGCTCAAGACGGCTTGTCTTGAACAAATCGTTTAATATCAGTGTTGTAATAAAAAGCACATCAAATCCATTTAACGATTTTTTTTATTTTGAAATTATACAGGGGCTAATGGAGAAGAATAAAGAATATGGTTATAATATTGTCTTTTCCGATTTGTCTGACTCTTCTTCCAATTCGTCATTTTTACCCGATATTTTAGAACGGGGAGATGCGGATGGCGTTATCTTCCTTCAGCAGGTAGATGACTTAGTACTAAATTCAATCAACAAAAGAAATATTCCTGCTGTTTTAATTGACAGCCACAGTACGCAAACCTTTCCGTCTATCAAGGCCGATTATTCTATTGCCGCCTATACGGCGACCAAACACTTAATAGATATGGGCCATAATGACATCGCTTTTATATCCTCAAACTTCCTTCCTTCTTTCTATTCCCAGGTTTTTGCAGGATTCAGCAAAGCGCTCGGAGAAAAAGGTGGCTTCCTTTCCCCGGACTGGATGTGTATCGATGCCATTGACGGAGAGAGTGCCTATGATGCCATGACAAAAATTTTAAGTTCTCCGAGACGTCCCACCGCGGTTTTTTGTGCGACGGATATGTTTGCCATAAGCGCCATGAAATGCGTCAAGGATCATGGGCTGAAAATTCCTGAGGATGTTTCCTTTATCGGAATTGATGATATAATTATTTCAAAATATGTTGAGCCCGCTTTGACAACAATTAAGATTGATAAAAAAGCAATGGGAACAATAGCAATGGAGCTTATTGTTAACAAAATAGAAGGCAAGCCTGCAGAAAATATCATCGTTCCATCTGATTGCCTAATAAGGCGGGGATCGGTTAAAAAAATCGAGTATATATAACTGAATAAGTAATTACCATACCAACATAATCTTGATTTTATATCATCCGAACTGTATTTAATATAAGAAAGGAAACAGGATAACTTGTTTGTTTCTTCAATGGACGATATTGACGGATGTCAAAATCAGTGTTATCGAGCGGAATTTTTGATGCATTAAATTCCTTTGAAAGGTACAAGCATTTCCGTTATTTCGATGGCACATCTGCTAACAAAAGAAAGGGGTAGCAAAAAACCGCTTGAAATCAAGCTTTTTTCAGGGAATAACAGGGGCTTATCGGTAACAGTTAAGCTTATTTAAAACACAACTTTTATAAATGGGGTTCAAGAGGCCGCTGGTTCGATTACAGTCACTCGGACCAACCTTAAAACCTTGAAAACACTATGTTTTCGGGTTTTTTATTTTATTCACAAATATAGCCTGTATTTTGTTCACAAATATAGCCTGTATTTTCTATTGACATTTCAACCTCCAATGCGTATAATCTATTATGCTGTCCGAAAGCGGACAGGAAAAATGCGCTTGTAGCTCAGTGGATAGAGTGCCCGGCTACGAACCGGTAGGTCGCAGGTTCGAATCCTGCCAGGCGCGCCAAAAAGAAACGACAATTTTCGTCAGAAAGTTGTCGTTTCTTTTTGTACTGTTCACTTTCCTCTTTTCATTATTCTCTCTTCACTAAAATCGTCGTTTCCAGATAAGAGATAAAAGAGAAAAGATAAGAGAATAACAAAAAACAAGAAGCAGCCGCAAAAGTAGAAAATGGCATAGAAGAAACGCTTACTTATGCAGATTTTCCTTCAGAACATTGGTTAAAGATTCGCACCAACAACGTGATTGAACGCTTGAACCGGGAAATTCGTCG
>JAAYKB010000051.1 GCA_012522615.1 Clostridiales bacterium | reverse complement strand
TTGATTAACCGCAGGAATATTTCCAATATTGTAATATCGGGTTACAATAGCGTATCTTTCTTGACTTTATATGTAAAATACTTTACAATTCGTCTTGTTTGATTTGCGAAGGAAGGAATTGGTGATACCATGCCAGATTACAAGAATCGCGGGCGACTTTGCATGGGCTGTATGAATCCGCTTCCGGAGGGCCGCGGGGAATGCGGCATCTGCGGATATCCCGCGGACGGCAACAACGAGCCCCAGTATCTTCCTGTCGACACCGTATTATCCGAGCGCTATCTTGTCGGCAAGCTTCTCGAGCATACCGGAGACGCCGCCGTATATATCGGTTTTGACCGGGTTTTGAAATCCGCGATCATTATACGCGAGTTCATGCCCGATACCCTGACCGAGCGCGCGCCGGACGGCGAGCTTCGTGTGATAAGCGGCTGTGAAAAGACCTTCCGAGATTACTGTGAAAAGTTCCGCGTTCATGCCCGCTCGCTGGCGCGCATGCGTGAGCTTTCGTCCATTGTGGCTTTATATGATATATTTGAGCAAAACCTCACCGCATACACCGTGTCGGAATACTGCGAGGGCAACAACCTTGAAACCCGCCTTAAACAGGTAGGCGGACGTATGAGGTGGGAGGAGGCCCGCCCGCTCTTCATGCCCCTGATTTCGGCCCTGATTTCACTCCATTCGGCCGGTATCCTTCATCTCGGAATCAGTCCCGAGAACATTATTGTCGGCAGCGACGGCAGGCTGCATCTTCAGGGCTTCAGCATCCGGGACGCCCGGCATGTCAGCACTGATTTGCGCCCCCGCCTGATTTCAGGCTATTCCGCCCCCGAGCAATATGCCTTTGGGCAGGACATAGGCGCGTGGAGCGATGTCTACGGACTTGCCGCCACGATATTCAGAACCCTGACGGGCAATCCGCCGCCCGACGGCTCCCGCCGCGCAAAGGATTCAAACGATTTGTTTGTGCCCGCCGAGATTGCCGAAGAGCTGCCGGATTATATCGCGGCCGCCCTATTTAACGCGCTGCAGGGCAATCCCGAAAACCGGACGCGCTCGGTCGATAAATTCCGCGACCAGCTTTCGACCGCTCCTGCCGTTTCGCGTCTGCGCGAGGACGAGGGCGAGGAAGACGCCGAAACCGACCCGGACGGGGACGCCGAGGATATTCCGGAGGAAAAGAGCAACCGGGTGAAATATGCCGTCCTGATAGTACTTTCGGTGTTCGTCTTTTTGCTGATTCTCGCCGGCTTGGCAATACTGCTTATGTTTCCGAATTTAATCGGAGGGCCCGAATCGTCGACGCCCGTAAATTCAACCACCCGGATGTCGGTTATCACCACAACCACAAGGTATTTCGATGATGCAAACGCAAAATTCGCCACCCCCGACCTTGTGAAAGAGAACTATTTTGAAGTGCGTGAAAGCGACCTTATCGGGGATATGAAGGTAGAGGTTGAATATAAGGTATACAGCGAGCGGCCGAAGGGCGAGATTATCAGTCAGAAGCCCGATCCCGAAACCCCCGCCGCAAGAGGCTCGATAATAAAGGTTGTCATCAGCGACGGCCCGCAAAACATCATTGTGCCCGATCTTGCCGGCTGGAACTACAGACAGGCCGAGATGCTGCTGGAAGCCATGGGCTTCCGTGTGACGGTGGTTCGGGTTTATTCCGACGCCTATGACGTCGATATTGTCGAAAGCGTCGAGCAGGCGGGAAGACCTCTCGAGGAGGGCAGCCTTGTCACGCTAAGGGTCAGCGAGACCCCCAAAACCTCCGCCCCCACCACGACAGCAGGATACGATTGGCCATGGTTATGAAATAGTCAGGATTGAGCCGCCCCTTTAATGTCAGGCACGGAACGGTTTTGATGTGCCTTTCCGGGGCGGTTTTACATTGTCCGCCCTTTAATACAGGTATGTAAACCGCCCGACGGGCATATACTGAAAAGATGATTGCAGCTGCCGGAGGTGCTGTCAGGTTTGACAAACAGGTTATTCAAAAAGGAAATAACGATTGACGGGCGGCGGGTCAGCTATATAGACGAGGGGCAGGGAACCGAGGTTTTGCTGCTTCACGGCTGGGCGGCGCCCGCCCAGAACTACCGCCTGATTATCGACCACCTGTCGCCGCGCTGCCGCGTGGTCGCCCCCGACCTTCCGGGCTTCGGGGAGAGCGAGGAGCCCGCCGAGCCGTGGTCGGTCAATAACTATGTCGATTTTGTCCTCAGGTTTGCCGCCGAGGTCGGGCTTGACTCCCCTATCCTGATAGGTCATTCCTACGGCGGGAGGATAATCATCAAGCTGATGAACCGGCCGAGGCTGCCTTTTTCCGTCCCCAAAATCGTCCTGATAGACGCCGCCGGAATCAAGCCCCGGCGCGGGATCGGCTATTATCTCAAGGTTTACTCCTACAAGGCGGCCAAGCGCCTTTCTCCCCGGCTTGCCGAGAAAATCAGGAGTAAAACAGGCTCCTCGGATTACCAAAATGCCAGCCCGCTCATGCGGCGCACCATGGTTCTTTCGGTGAACGAAGACCTGACCCCGTTTTTGCCGGGGATTTCCGTCCCGACGCTGCTGATATGGGGCGAGAACGATACCGCAACCCCCCTGTCCGACGGACAGACCATGGAAAAGCTGATTCCCGATTCGGGGCTGGTTGTCTTAAAGAACGCCGGACATTTTTCCTTTGCCGACCGATGGGGGCAGTGCAGCCGCGTCCTCGATTCGTTTGTTATGTAACCATTCTTCTGGAGTGAACGTATATGCCTGAAATCATAGAAACCGTTGCAACCGTTCTGCTGTTCGCCGCCTTTGCGGCCGACTGTATGATGCTTTCGCTCTATTATACACATATGCTTCAACTCAACTCCTATCGGAATGAACGATACGGCCGCTGGCTGAGGGAAAACGGCAGTATGATCGTGTCGCAGATGGGATGGCTTTTGCTCGCCATGATTGCGGTGGCCTGCTATCTTATCCAGCCGAGCGACTGGAAGTCTCGCACCGCCTGCATACTGCTTTTTCTTATCCATATCTATCTCAACAGACCCAAGAAGGCCAAAAAGCCGCTGGTTTACACCGCAAGGGTCAGGCGTCTGATTTTTACCCTGTCGGTATTTTTGATTGCCGTCTTTGCCGCGGTGTATTTTACGGGGATGCTGCGTATCGGTCTCGGCATGCTCTTTTTATGGGCTTCGCTTTCCCCTCTTGTCGTCCTGCTTGCCAACACAATCAATATTCCGGTCGAGCGGATGATTTCACATGGGTATGTCAAGGACGCGCGGCGTATTCTCGAATCCATGCCGGGCCTTACCGTGATAGGGATTACCGGAAGCTACGGCAAGACCAGCACCAAGAACTTTCTGCATTCGCTGTTGTCGGTAAAATACAACGTGCTTATGACGCCCGAGAGCTATAACACCACAATGGGGGTCGTGCGGACGGTGCGGGAGCGGCTGCGCCCCACCCATCAGGTTTTCATCGTCGAGATGGGGGCCAAAAACCCCGGCGATATCCGCGAGATATGCGATCTCGTCCGCCCGAAATACGGGATGATCACCTCAATCGGAGAGCAGCATCTTGAAACCTTTAAAACCCTTGACAACATAATCAAAACCAAGTTTGAGCTGGCGGACGCCATTCCCCCCGACGGGATTGTCTTTTTGAATCTTGACAACCGGTATATCAGGGATATCCGGGTGACCTCCCCCGCCGTCACATACGGTATAAACCCGGACGTCAAAGCCGATTATAAGGCGGGCGACATATCGGTCGGGGAGGGCGGCAGCAGCTTCACGGTCACGGCTCCGGACGGAGAGTCACAGGCCTTTACGACCAAGCTGCTCGGCCCGCACAACATCCAGAACATTGTCGGCTGTATCGCGGCGGCGCATAAGCTGGGGATCCCGCTTTCCGAGCTTGCGGTCGCCGTCAGGCGGTTAAAACCGGTCGAGCACAGGCTTCAGCTTCTGCCCAACGGATATATCGACGACTCCTACAACTCCAACCCCGAGGGCTTTCGCGCCGCGCTTGACGTTCTCGCCGGATTTGAGGGGCAGCGGGTGCTTGTCACCCCCGGAATGGTCGAGCTGGGCGAAAGGCAGGACGCCCTCAATACAGAGCTTGGCGGGTATGCCGCCTCCCGCTGCGACTATGCCGTGCTTGTCGGAGTCAAGCAGGCTCCGCCTTTAAAGAAGGGCTTGCTGGACGCGGGATTTTCTCCCAAAAGGCTGTTTGTCGCCGAGAATCTCGCCAAGGCGATTGAGATTGTGAATTCCCTGCCCGACGAGGGAAAACGCACCGTCCTTCTCGAAAACGATCTGCCCGATAATTTCTGATACTAAATGTTACAGGGAGTGTTGCCGTGATGAAAACTACCGTAGCCGTCTTTTTCGGCGGGCGCAGCGTGGAACACGAGGTGTCCATCATTTCGGGTATCCAGGCTCTGACCGCCCTTGACAGTTCCAAATACAACCCCCTGCCTGTCTATATATCAAAGGACAACCTGTTCTACACCGGAGAGCATATGGGCGATATCGAAAGCTATAAAGATATGAAGTCCTGTATGGAGAAGGCGGTGCGGGTGGTTCTTGTGCCGAGCGACGGGCGGGTCGCCCTGATCCGCTATCCCTCAAAAAGGCTCGGGAGCAATCTTGTCGGCATGTTCGACGTTGCCCTGCCGGTCGTCCACGGCACGAATGTTGAGGACGGCACCCTTATGGGGCTTTTGGAAATGCTCGGGGTTGCCTATACCGGATGCGACGTGACCTCCTCGGCGCTCGGGATGGACAAATACGCCATGAAGGCGGTTTTGCGGCAGGCGGGGCTGCCCGTGCTGGACGCCATGGTCTTCACCGGACGGCAGTTTGCCATGGACGAGGACGATATACTGAACCGGATTGAGCAGGGGCTCGGTTATCCCGTGGTCGTCAAGCCCGTCAACCTCGGCTCGTCGGTCGGGATATCTCTTGCGGCGGACCGCGCGGCGCTCAAATCGGCCATGGACACCGCCCTCGGCTTTTCTCCCAAGGCTCTTGTCGAACCCGCCGTGCAGAACCTTCGCGAAATCAACTGCTCGGTGCTCGGCGACATTGACGACGCCCAATCCTCGGTATGCGAAGAACCCATAACCTCCCACGAAATTCTGGATTTCAGCGATAAGTACCTCAGCAACGCAGGCGAGGCGGGCGGCGAAAAAAGCGGCATGAGCAGCCTTCGGCGCAGGCTTCCGGCAGATATTCCCGATGAGATGGAGAAGCGGGTGCGCGAGCTTGCGGTGAAAACCTTCCAGGCCCTCGGCTGTTCGGGGGTCGCGCGGGTCGATTTCCTGAACGACAGGGAGTCGGGAGAGCTTTACGTCAACGAGATAAACACCATACCCGGCTCGCTGTCCTTTTACCTCTGGGAGGCGTCGGGCATGAATTTTGCAAGGCTGCTTGACAGGATGATCGAGCTTGCCTTCAAGCGGCAGCGGGAACGGCAGGCCCTCACCTTTACCTACGAGACCAATATTCTGTCGGGCGTATCGTTCGGCGGGGCCAAGGGCGCAAAGAAGGCGTGAGCAGAGCCGGAAGGCTTATGTCCGGTGTTTTCATGCGTCGGCACACATTTTTGTTTCGCCTGCAACGCTATAATAGCACGTCTTTGTTTCAATGTCAATAACCTTTTTGAGAAAATTTTTTATTTTTCCCATGTTCTACCTTTTGCACAAGATTTTGTGGCGATGTTTGGTAATTATTTACAGTAATGTGGTGTTTATTGGAATATGGATCAGCTGCGTGTGTTTGATATACAGCTTTACAATAAAATGAATCCGCCGGCGATTCCTCGCCGGCGGATACTGATTTTTTAACTTGCCCCGCCAAGCCGTATTGCAGCCCGGATAACCTGCTACCAACTTCAGCAGGTGGGCGCCGCCCGAAGTGTTCACGCTCCCTTCTTCCCGTTTTAACGGGGAGGTCTGCAATCCGACTCCGGAGCCAAGCTCCCTAATTCATAATGTAGTAGGGTTATTGTGCTGCAGTCCGCGTACAAGGCAGGGGTACCGATTTATTATTCAGACTTCTCTTCCATCTCTTCGATTTCATAAAGGTCGGACAGACGCTCTTCAAAAATCTCCGCAATCTCGTCAAACAGTTTTTCATCCTCGATGGCCGCGAGGGTATCCTCGCCGTCCTCATTCAGCACCTCGAGAATAATAAGCTCGCCGTCATCATTAATGGAATCCGAGGGATCGTCATAAACGGGAAGCAGCGCGACATAGCGCCCGTCGTCGGTTTCGATAGCGTCAAGCAGTTGAAACCTGTGCTCTTTCCCGTCCTCGTCAAGCACTGTGACAAGCCCGGACTGGTAATCATCGACCATTGTTTAACATCCTTTCTTCGCCCTTGGTGTCAGGGGCGGACGGCAAAACCGACTGTTATTTATTATTAATATCATCCTAAAAATCCGAAGTCTTTCCACGGGCGATATTCGGTGCCGCTACACTCATTTTATATGAACATAATAGATTCGTCAAGACAAATCTCAAACATGGAAAACATTATATCCATACAGAAGTATTTGCGACAAAATTGCAAAATATTCGACATAATTAATATATAATTAAAATTTTGTTGATTAATAATATTGACATTTAACCAATAACATGGTATATTTAATTCGGAAAGAGAAGGGTCTGAAAGTAAGGACAGATGAAGCTTGACGGGAGGTCCGGGTCTTTGCTTTTCCCTTCCCGAAAGCGCAGAGAAAGGGGTGATTCCCGTGTACGAGGAATGCGAATCCCAGCTTGCTGTCCGCGCGGGAATTGCGCGCCGGGCAGTAACCATCTTCCCTTACGGTTCACCGACCACATCAGGGTGACGCAGGGCATCAAGACCTCCGGAAAGGCTGTGCAAATTCTCGATGCTTCAGTCCCGGGCTAAGGATGCCGCAAGCCCATGGAATGTTGTTCCTCAAGGCTATCGGTGGATCCGGGGATTTCATCGGCGAAGCTGGCGCCATGGCAGGGCGAGTGATGCACTCCGGAGCTGCGGTGACAGGGCGCTCCGCTAATAAAAAGGCTGTCTGCCATATAACTGAATATGCTTTACTGTGTCGGCAGGTTACCGTTTTGTCTGTTGATACCGCGCAGCAAGAGCCGCTCGGCATTCATTGACATCTCGGCCCCATGGGGCGTTATCAAAATCTCTCTGATTTTGCACCCCGCGGCTAGCCACGGGCGAGAGGTCACCGAGATAACAAGTCGGCATAAAAATTCGAAGCCCCCGCGAAAATCGCGGGGGCTAAGATTTTGTAATCCGCCGGCAAAAAGACACCGCCCCGGCGCGGGCGGTAACCTATAATCATATAAAAAGCCTGACGATGCGAATTGCTCGCCGTCAGGCTTGTAAAGAGGTAACGAAAAAGATGC
>JAAYKB010000050.1 GCA_012522615.1 Clostridiales bacterium | reverse complement strand
GATGCCGCCCGGGCGGCATCCATACACATAAACCGCACATTATCAATTCGGTTATATTCCGCGTTGCGTTTTGCGTCCTCGACGGCGGACTCCGCAATCTCAACGCCTATAACCCGAGCCGCCTTTGCCGCCATTGTCAAGCCTATCGTACCCGTTCCGCAGTACAAATCCAGCACCGTTTCATGTCCCGACAAGCCTGCCGCTTCACCCGCAAGGCGGTATAGCTTTTCGGCCTGTTTTCTGTTCACCTGATAGAACGAGCGCATGGAAAGTCTGAATTCAAGTCCGCACAGCTCGTCTGTAATATAATCCCTTCCCCAAAGCACAAACTCGCTGCCGCCCAAGATAACATTGTTTCTCTCGCGGTTGATGTTCACCATGACAGAAGCCAGTCCGGGGACATTTTCTTTGAGGGCGTCCACCAAAAGGTCGGCCGCAGGCACCTTACCTGACGAACAAACCAAACCGACCATGACCTCGCCGGTTGCCTCGGCGCGGCGTATATATATGTGGCGTAAAAGACCGGTGCCGGAAGATTCGTCGAATGCGGTCACGCCGTTTTTCTTTGCCCAGCGGGCGACTATGTCCACAATCTCGCCGAACAACGGGGGCTGCAGCAGACAATGGTGCTGCTCGACCACCCTATGACTGCGCGGCGCGTAAAAACCTATCATCGGTCTGTGCTGACCGGGTGTAACCGGATATTGCGCCTTGTTGCGGTAGCCCTCGGGTTCATCCGACCCGACAATCGGCCGGGGTTCGATATTCAGCCCGCCGATACGCTTCAGGGCGTCGGCTACACGCTGCCATTTATATTTAAGCTCGGATTCATAGCTGACATGCCGCCACACACAGCCTCCGCAGCGGCCGAATGTATTGCAATCCGGCTCGGGAGATTTGATTCTGTCCGGCGAGGCGGTGATAACCGACTCAACCCTGCCGTACGCATGGCTCGGATTAACCTTGACAATATGGCAGTTTATCACGTCTCCCACGGCGGTAAAGGGTACAAAGACAGCCATCCCCCGCTCGTCATCCTGCGTTTTGTAATGCCCGACTCCGTTCCCCTCGGCGGAAACACCTGTGATTTCTAACGTGATAACCTGATTCTTTTTCAAAGGCATGGTATTGACCTTTCTTTTATTTTCTTCCGAGGAGGGCGGAAAAGGCTTTGTGCGCCATATATACATCCAGCTTTGACACTACCTCAAAGGGTGAATGCATTGACAAAACCGGAACGCCGAGATCGACGGTATCCACGTTTAGGTCGGCAATATACTTGGCAACCGTTCCGCCGCCGCCGGCATCCACCCTGCCGAGCTCGCCTATCTGCCAGAGAACGTTGTTCTCGTCCATAAGCCTTCCAATCTCGGCCATCAGCTCGGCAGATGCGTCCGAGGTGTCCGACTTTCCGCGCGAACCCGTATATTTAGTAAGCACAACGCCGTGGTTCAGTTCGGCGCAGTTGCGGATATCAACCACATCCGAATAAATCGGGTCAAACGCAACATTTACATCCGCCGACAGGCAGGCCGAGTTTGATAAAACATGCCGGGCTTCCTCGCCGAATGCCGCCGCGATGTCGGCGATAAAATAGCGAAGATATGCCGACTGCATTCCTGTGTTGCCTTCCGAGCCTGTCTCCTCTTTGTCGGCCAGAATCGTGATGGCGGTGTATTCAGGATTTTCGGTTTCCAGCAATGCAGTCAGGGCGGGATAGGCGCAGACGCGGTCGTCATGTCCGTAACCGCCTATCATGCTGCGGTCAAGACCGACGTCCCTTGCGGCAAAGGCGGGGACCGCCTCCAGCTCGGCCGAAAAGAAATCTTTTTCCAAAATGCCGTAGCGGTCATGCAGAATCTTCATGATATTGAGCTTGACAAGCTCGCTTCCCTTGTCGTCCTTAAAGGCTCTCGAGCCAATCAGGATGTTGAGGTCCTCGCCCTTTATAAACTCGGACGCCGGCTTTTTCATCTGCTCGCTCGAAAGGTGCGGCAGCAGGTCGGTTACGCAGAAAACCGGATCGGATTCGTCCTCGCCAATCGTGACATTTATGGTTGAACCGTCCTTCATGGCAATCACGCCGTGCAGTGCGAGAGGCAGGGATGTCCATTGGTATTTTTTTATTCCGCCATAGTAATGGGTGTCAAAATATGCGAGCTGGTGGTCCTCATACAGGGGGTTGGGTTTGAGGTCAAGGCGGGGGGAGTCGATGTGCGCCGCCGCAATCGAAACTCCGTCGGTAATCGGTCGGGCGCCTATCACCGCAAGCACCAGCGCCTTGCCGCGGTTGTTGAGATAGACCTTATCCCCCGGTTTGAGATTCATTTTTCTGTCGAACGGGACGAAACCCTTTTCCTTTGCCTTTTCAATCGCCGCGCATACCGCTTCGCGCTCTGTCTTTGCGGTATTCAGAAAATTTCTGTAACCCTCGCTATATTTGTCTGCCGCCGCGATTTCGGCATCCTCCAAGGCTATCGACGCCTGTTTCTTTTTGTAAAACAACTGTTCTTTCAAGACCTCCGACGGCGATTTATCCTTGCTGTTTGACATCTTTATTGCCTCCTGTTATTCAATATCGTAAAGCTTTCTATATATGGATTTTGTTTTCGGTATTTTGCTGACGTAATTGCTTGTTTCTTCGTACGGAATCGATTTCAGGCTTGCTCCGTCGTCCGAATATTCCGGGGTTTTAAGCCAGCGGCGCACATTCCCGACCCCCGCGTTATATGCCGCAAGCATGGTCTTTGTGTCCTCAAACTCCTCTTTAAGCAGCGACAGTATGCGGATGCCGTAGTGGATGTTGGTTTCGGGGTCGTAAAGCATCTCTACAGGCAGGGCTTCTTTTTCCGAAAATCTGAACTGCGCCCATTCAAACGTATCCTCGGTAATCTGCATCAGCCCGATGGCTTTTTTATGCGAGACGGCTTGGTGGTCAAAGCCGCTTTCGGTGTGGATAAGGGCGAATATCAGGGAGGGTTCAAAGCCGTACTGCTCGGAATATTTGTTTACCAAATCGCTATACTCCAGCGGATAGGCGGCTTTCATAAAGCGGATGAACCCCAGACGCAGCAGGCCTGTCGCCGCCGCAAGGGCGGCAAGCAAAACCGCTACCTTAAAAAAGCTGAGTTTTCGGGCGCGGGTTTTATCTTTGGCGTCGCTTTGTTCGGGTCTGGAGCCCGTCTTGATACTATCCATGAGCCCACTCCCGAATATCCTGCGCCAGCCTGCAAGCCTGTTCGCGCAGCCGGTCGAGATCCCCGCCGCCGTTGATTACAACAGTGGCGCGTTCTTTATAATACTGCTCCGGATTCTGGGCGGTCATACGGGAGCGCGCCTGTTTTTCGTCAAGTCCTTTGTCGCGCTTCAGGATACGCTGAAGCCGTTCTTCAAAGGGGGCGACCACCGCAACCGTTATATCGCATACCGAATCCATACCGCTTTCAAACAACAACGGGGCGTCAATCACGGCAACCTGTTCATGCGCCTGTTCCATGTTCATTAGTATTGACTTTGTCCGCTCGATTATATACGGATGGGTTATCGAATTGAGCAGACTTGATTTTTCGGGGCTTGAAAACGCACGGTTTGCAAGCTCGCGGCGGTTCAAGGTGCCGTCGGGGTTCAGTATCTCATCGGAAAAGGCCCGTACAAGCTCTTTCAAGCAATCGGTTCCCGGCCCGACCACCTTTCTTGCAATCATATCTGTATCTATTACAGGTATACCGTGCTCGGTAAGAACGCGGGAAACCTCGCTTTTCCCCGAGCCTGTGGGACCTGTCAAGCCTACTACATATAGTTTTTCAATCAAGACTAATCACCTCAAAACCTGCCGCCCGCAAAAGCCGGTTGTAAACCGCTAGGCCAAGACCGTCCTCTTTCGGGCAGGCGCAATAGACCAGACCGACCTGCATTTCGTCAAGCCTGCGCAGGGATTCAAAAACCCGATAAGCCTGCGCCGCCGCGTCCTCTCTGCCGCCATAGGTCACATACGGCACTTCTAGGGCGGTCTCCTCCCCGTCAAAGCACATTGCCGCAACCCCCGGGGCTTTTTGCCGGTTTACAAAATCGCTGAACTTCTCGGGCGAACCCTTTACAAGCACGACACGCGCTTTTGGGGAATAGTGCTTATATTTCATGCCGGGCGAAGCGGCTTTTGCCCCGTTTTCCAATTGTGAAGTCACCGCAGGGTCGATAGCAAGCTGCCCGACTACCGCTCTCAGCTCCTCGGGAGTTACGCCGCCCGGACGTAAAAGCCTCGGTGTTTGTCCGGTCATGTCCACAACCGTGGATTCGACCCCGACCTGACATTTTCCCCCGTCGACCACCGCCGGAATACGCCCGCCCATATCGAGCAGGACATGCCCGGCTGATGTGGGGCTCGGACTGCCCGAACGGTTGGCCGAGGGCGCCGCCAGAGGCAGACCCGCCGCCTTTATGATTGAACGTGCGACCGGATGGGAGGGCATTCGAACCGCAACCGTATCAAGTCCCGCACTTATCTCGTCCGGGACAATCGGACTGCGCCTGAAAATCATGGTAAGCGGGCCGGGCCAGTATTTTTCGGCAAGCCTGCGCGCCATGTCGGGAATCTCGGTCACAAGAGGTTCAAGCTGGCTGAATTCCGAGATATGCACAATGAGCGGATTGTCATGCGGACGACCCTTTGCCTCAAATATGCGCTTGACGGCGTTAGGGTCGAGCGCGTTTGCGGCGAGGCCGTACACCGTTTCGGTAGGGATTGCAACCGGCTCGCCTGCCCGGAGCAGGGCGGCCGCCCGCTCAATCCCGTTTTCGTCGCCGCCCAGCACAACGGTGTCATAACTGTTTGTCTTCATTGGGCGTCTCCTGACGCGTGAAGCTTTTCGGCGCGGTCGGCGGTGATGAGGGCGTCGATTATCTCGTCGATATCCCCGTCCATGATGCTTTCGATACGGTAGAGGGTCAGGCCGATTCTGTGGTCGGTGACCCGCCCTTGCGGGAAGTTGTAGGTGCGTATGCGCTCGCTTCTGTCGCCCGTGCCTACCTGCAACCTTCTGTCCGCCGCCAGCGCCGAACGCTGCTGCTCCTGCTGCTGCTCATATAGCCGCGCTCTGAGAACCTTCATGGCTTTTTCTTTGTTCTTAAACTGACTGCGCTCGTCCTGACATTCCACCACCATACCGCTCGGCAGGTGGGTAATGCGTATGGCGGAATCTGTTTTGTTGACGTGCTGGCCGCCCGCCCCGCTTGACCTGTAGGTGTCAATCTGCAAATCGGCGGGGTTGATTTCAACCTCGATTTCCTCGGCCTCCGGGAGAACCGCGACGGTGGCCGTCGAGGTGTGTATCCTCCCGCCCGCCTCGGTCTCGGGTACGCGTTGGACACGGTGGACTCCGCTTTCAAACTTGAAGCGGCTGTACGCGCCGTCACCGTTTACCATGAAGCTTATCTCTTTTATACCGCCAAGCTCGGTTTGGTTGATGTTCATTACCTCAATCTTGTATCCCTTTGTCTCGGCGTACATGGAATACATGCGGTACAGCGACCCGGCGAAAAGGGCGGATTCTTCCCCTCCGGCGCCGGCGCGTATCTCGATAATAACGTTGCGGTCGTCGTTCGGGTCGCGCGGCAGGAGAAGGGCTTTGAGCTCTTCCGAAATACGTTCGGTATCGTCACGGCTTTCAGTAAGCTCAAGCTCGGCCAGCTCTCGCATATCCTTGTCGAGTCCGCCCTCGTCCAGCAAGGCGCGCGCCTGCTCATGCCGGTCTTTTGCTTTTTGGTATTCCCTGTATTTTTCGACTATCGGGGTAAGGGTTTTGGTTTCCTTCATAAGCTCTTTATACCGCTCGACATCGGAAACAATGTCGGGGTCGTACAGCCGGCGGTTTATCTCTTCAAATTTTTTCTCAACCTCGGCCAGTTTGTCGAACATGGTCATTTGGCGCAGCTCCATTCAATGAATTAAAATACAGTCTTTATCAGCGAGGACTTTACTCGTCGTTACGAGTGACCTTTCTTATATACCTCTCTATCTTGTGGCGCGGGGACATGAATTCATGTCCGCATCCCTCGCATTTCAGCCTGAAATCCATGCCTATTCTGAGAACCAGAAACTGCTTGCTTCCGCAGGGATGAGGCTTTTTCATCTGGAGTATGTCTCCCACCCGAATATCCATAGTCTTCCTCCCTTGAGCAGATATCAACTGTATTTATTCAGTATAGCATAATATGCCAGTCAACCGCAAGATTTTGACGTGAACAGAGCGTATACGAAGTTATTTTTTCCCTCCTTTCATTCGCATGTTAAGATAGTCTGCCGCCGACCTCTGCCGAAGATGTGCCAAAAGCGCGGCGGCTGATGTTTTTCATGAGTCTGCCCGCCTTTCTGTTTCGCCTGCGACGCTATGATAACACATATCTGTTTCATTGTCAATAACCTTTTTGAAAAAATTTTTTATTTTTTTCCACGTTCTACCTATTGCACAAAGTTCCGTGGTGATATTTGGTAATTATTTACATTAGTGTGGTATTTATTGAAATGGACGTTCGGGACTAAGGACCAGCACCCAGCACCTAGTCGCTAGCCCTTGCCAGGCCTGCAAAAAGCCGTTTTTATTGACACGGAACGCCATACAGAGTAAAATACATCTATGCAAAAAAACCTCAATAAAGGATGATTATATAAATGCCGCAAGAAGCAACCAACGCCCAAGCGCTCTACAAGGGCTTGCTTTCGCTTGCCGTTTACCGCCGGGTTCTTCAGCGTCCCGTGACGTCTTTGCTGGCAGGTATGCTCCGCGCCTGTCTTAAAGGGGACGAGGATACCGTATGCAGCAATTACGGGGAGCTGTGCTCGCTTCTTATCAGGGACGGCAGGCCGGAAGGCCTTGCCTTTGCCGTTGCAAGGGAAGTCCTGTCGGATGAAAACGCTTTTACGATTGAGCTTGCAAAGGGAGCGCGGGGCTTTGTTCCCGACGAGCTGTTAGCTCTGGCAAAACGCGACCTTAATATATTGTACCGCGCCGCGACATCCTCGGTTGAGCTTGCGGCGTCCCATCTTCCCGCGGCTTTCGAAGGCTTGCCGCCGTTATACGAAGGTCCGCATGATAATTCATATCCTTTTACCGGACGGTGGGATGAATGTATCGGCAGGCTCGGTGAATACCACCGCAAAAACGGCGTCGGGATTTTCACCCTCCACAATGCTTTTCTATGGTATAATCATGATATCACGCCGATTATACATCCCGACCCGACTCGCTTAAACGAGCTTAAAAACTACGAGGAACAGCGACGTGTTGCGATTGACAACACCCTTGCCTTTCTCGACCGATACCCGGCAAACAACATGCTGCTTTACGGGGATCGCGGGACGGGGAAATCCTCAACCGTGAAGGGGCTTTTGAACGAGTATGCCGACCGGGGGCTCAGGATGATCGAGATGCCGAAGGAAACACTTTCACAGCTTCCCGAGCTTACCTCCCGACTGGCCCGCATACCCATGAGGTTTATTGTGTTTATCGACGACCTTTCTTTTTCGGGCAGTGACGACAATTTTGCCGCCTTGAAGGCCGTGCTGGAAGGCGGGTTGGCGTCCCGTCCCGAAAACGTGCTTATCTACGCCACGTCAAACCGCCGTCATCTTCTCCGGGAATCCTTCAGCGACCGCAGCGGGGACGAGGTGCACCACGCCGACACGGTGCAGGAGTCGGTTTCTCTGTCGGACAGGTTCGGCATATTCCTCACCTTTTTGATGCCCGACAAGCGGGGCTTTTTCGATATTGTCGAGCAGCTTGCCGCCGATTACCGGCTTGATATTGAGCGCGAAGCCCTTCTTCGGGGCGCCGAGCAGTGGGCTTTGGAGCGCGGAGGGCGTTCTCCCCGCTTTGCCCGTCAGTATATTGACGATCTGCGGGCTCGTCTTAAGCATGATTGTTAAGCTTTAAATAGTTTTTATATAGTTGAGGAGAAGGATATGAAGATTTATCATACGGCACTTTTAATCCCGTTGATTATCGCGTCTGTTTTTTTATCGGGATGCAATAAGAAAAAGCCCGATTCCGAAACCTCAAGGTACGACGGTTATCCGGTAAGCCTTTACGGCGTGTCGCTTGATAAGACACCCGAGAGGGTTGCGGTTCTCTCCCCTTCGCTTGCCGAAATCATAGCCGATATGGGATATGACGCGTATTTGATCGGGCGTTCTGAGGAATGCGATTATCCCGAATCGGTCGCCGCGCTGCCTGCCGCCGGCAGCGTACTGCTTCCGGACATGGATGTTATTATCGGATGGAAGCCCGATCTTCTTTTGACGCAGAAGGAGCCTTCCGATTCTATCAAGGAATTGCTGAACCAGAACAAAATAGCCTTTATGGTCGTGCCGCCCGCCAAAACCTATGACGAGCTGCCGAATGTCTATCAGACAATCGGCAAAATATTCGCAGGCTCGGACGCCGGAACGACAAAGGGGCGGGCGCATATGGATTCCCTTGACTTCGCGCTTACCGAAATAACGGAAAAGGCAGAGACCGATACCGAACGGCGGTTATATAAAGCGGTTTATGTGACCGATTCCTTCGGACATGTCGCCACCGGAGATACCGTAATCCATAAAATCATCACGGCCGCGGGGGCCGTCAATGCCGCCGAGAGCTCCGTCGAGTGGACGGTGGACGCCGATGTTTTAAAGACGGTTGAAATAATATTCTGCCCCGAGACGCTTGTCGATAAGGTGAAGAATATGTCCGGCTTTAAGAACAGTCCGGCCGTCGCAAACAAAAAGATTTTCGGGCTCAATGACGCCGCCGTGGAACGCCAGAGTATGCGGATGTGCCAAGCCGCCCTTGAAATGTCCAAGGCAATATATCCCGAATTGTATGCCACCACAACCCCGGCCGAGACATCCCAGACATCTGCCGCAACAACAACGACGGGGGCATAGTTATTACTGTATTAATGTCTATGAATGTTCACAAATGTCCATGCGGAGGTAAATGCTTTTGGCCGATTTTGCTTCAGTTTTTCTTTCCCTGTTCTTATCTGCCGAGGTAAGCGAGATTACGGGAAACCGATTTGACGAGCTGTTTGACTATTTGTATAAGAATATCGATACTTCTTTTAAGGGAAATCGTAAGGATCTGCGTGACGCTGTTGAAAGGATTGTTGGCGCGGGTTATTACTTTGCCCTTTATTATTGTGCGGTCGAGTGCAAAAGCAAGGCGGCAAATCCAAATGATGTTGCGAAATTTCAGGAAATCGAAGGTATAATAGACGAAAAGCAGAAGTCCGGCAGTAAAGAGATGATCAGCCTTTTTGAAAACTCCCCTGTTTCACAGCTTGTAAAGGAGTCCTCGAAGGAAACCGTCGGCAATATATCGAACATGCTGCTGCAAGCCGGATTTGGCGGATTTAATCTGCCGGACAATTTTGCCGAAAGTGTCGATAAAAATCTTTTTAATAAAATGAAGGGCTATTTTGTTAATGAGCTCAGGACGAATGAACAGATAAAATACTTTCTCCATTCGATTGTCACAAACGAGCTTGATGAAAGCATGCCTCAGATAGACAACAGTCTTGAAATGATGCTTTCACCCAAGAACGGCAGTCTTGACAGGGTCTTTGATAAAAAAATAAAGATGATAAACAAGTTCGTGTATCTGTTCGGCGAATCCCCTCTTAATCAGGTGTTGAAGATAAAGATCGATGACCTGCCGGCGGATATGACCAGGCTGTATTCGAAATGGAAGAGCAGTCAGGGCGCTTTGCGGCAGGCAAATCCCGACGAGTCGGCAGAAGACGACGATATTAAATGTTTCCCCCTTGCAGTGAACCGGTTTTCAGAAGAGGGAAAAACCGAGTTTATCGTTGCGGACGACATCGGCGTTTTAAGGTTGTTTTTTGTTATTCGGGCGAACGAAACGCCCTTTTACCCGTATCCTGTCCGGCTGGAGCCTTTTGAGCAGGAAATTAAGGACGACAAAATCCACCGCAGCTATGCTGTCGAAAACGGGTTTAAGGTAGACGACCACTTTTACATAGCTTCTGTTGTTCTCAACACCGATTATGCCGTTCTTCAGGTCTTGAGGGCTAACAGGGGAATGTATATCGAGAAATTCAGCGATAACCGCATACTTGAATACATAGGCGGCAACGAGCTTGTCGGCATCAGCCGGGCCGGCGGTCGTTTGGCTCAAAAGGATGTGGAACCGGAGCGGGATGTCATTGAAAATGAGATTTATATCGATATGAGCAATCCCCACGGTATTTTCGCATTATTGGAGGTCAAAGAAAGGCGTCTTATCAATCCTAAGGTCAAATATGATTTTGAAATAGGAGCAGAGTACGGAGTCCTTAGCGTTAAAAACAACGGGATCTACCTCGCTTTGCAGCTTGACTGTGACGATTCAAAAGGCCAAACGGACGCGTTCGATTTCTATAAATCAATAAGCGTGGAGTCCCAAAAGCAGTCGCCCGAATGTGACGCTCCCGTAAGGTTCGCCGGTATTATTAAAACCAGACTTGACAAGCTGTACAGCCTTTATCACACCGAGCCTTATAAACCGGATTTGCTCAGATATTTTCAGGAGTTGTTCAGATGGACCACCCTTTCGGCAAGCAGCAAAATGCTGGAGCAGGAGATTAATCGGTTTATTAAAATATTGAGGCAGAATATTAAAGAGCAGAAGGATGAGGATATTATTCTCGGTCTGTTCGATCTTCAGGCTTGCGCCATCTTTAATAAATCCAATATATATAAGGGTTCGGGAGATTATGAAAAGGCGGCGGCATTATGCCGAAAGTCCATTGAGATTATCAGCTCGATTCTTGAGATTCAGCCGGATTTTCCGATAAAAAGGCCCTTGAGCTTTTTTGAAGGCTCTCTGAACCAGCTTTTGCAATCGTCCGATGTTTAAGCCGATGGCTTGCATAGGCCCTAAAAGGACTTTACTGGCAAGCATCTCAAGCCGCACTGAAAATTCTTTATACTGCACCACTTTGCACCACTTGCCCTACCACTCTTAAAAGAGTATCACTTGTTCTATCTGCTTCGATAGAATTTGAATCTCACCATTTATCACAATCTGCGGATTCCAAAGGCGGCAGCCTTTGGTCGTTTGCGGAGGGGTCCGGGGAGGGAATCGAAACCCTCCCCGGCGGTCTTTGCATACTTTCTTACGCCAGAAAGTATGTGCCCCGCGGCATGAGCGAGAAGAATTTACAACTGAAACTACTCCCTCCCCCGGCATATCTACATCAGCATGCTGATGTGTTTATCTGATTTTGGCGCGGACAAGACGCGTTAAAACAGGCTAAAGCCTGCAACCAAAAACCGCTTTGTGCGCGCACACAAAGCGGTTTTTGGTTTTAAGCGAGGTAAAATGGAAGAAGAATCAACCATCTTATAAGAGGAGTTCAAGCGTTATTTACTTTCCTTGTTTATCTCTTCATATATCTTCTCCAATGTTATATTTGACTTACCCGATTTTGAAACATATATTTCAACCCGCCTGTTCTTTATTCTGGTTGCCTCTGTTCCGTCGTGCGGAACAATCGGGCGCGCTTCGCCGTACCCTTCGGAAACCATCTTTTTGGGGTCGATTATGTTTTTCTTTTGAAGGTGTATGATAACATTGACCGCCCGAAGGCTTGATAGAGTTCTGTCGCCTTCTATGTAATTGGGCTCGTCCGCGCGGCCTGCCCTTGCGGTGTGGCCGTAAGCCCTGATTTCCCCGATATCATCAGAGATGTTTTTAACCGCATCGGCAAGAAAATCAAGGATCTCTTTTGCTTTGGGCCTTAATACCGCGCTGTCCCCGTCAAAGAATACATTGTTTCTGAATGTAATGAAGGTGTATCCGTCGCCCTTGAACAGGGAAACGTCCGACTCAAGGTCCTTTTCTTTAAAATAATTTTTCAAGTAGTAATATAGGTCGTCGAATTCTAAAACCTCTGATACCTCTCTGTCTTCATCATCATCAATTATCGGGATACTGCTTTTATCATCGTCAACAATGCCTCCCGCCTTATTATCATTTTCGGCAATAGCCTGATTTCTTCCCGAAAAGGCGGTGACAAGGAATCTCCATTTTTGCGCGTCAATCTTAGACATGGAGTACAGCAGTACGAAAAAGGTTAACAACAGCGTAACCATATCGGCATATGTATCCATAAAATTGTAGCCCTCTGACGAATCATCTCTTTTGCGTTTCATGGGACATCGGTCCTTTATTATATACTTTGGCTATTTCTACCTTTCTTCAACATTTTCGTCCTTTTGTTCTTTTAACTTTTTGTTCTTTTTGTTTCTCCCTTTTTCGTCGAGAAAAGCATTGAGCTTTTGTTCGATAAATCTCGGGTTATCCCCCGCCTGGATAGCCATTACTCCTTCGGCAATAATCATATTGGATAAGACCTCTTCTTCATGCCTTGCTCTCAGCTTGTTGCTAATCGGCATAAATACAAGGTTTGCAATCAGTGAACCATAGAGGGTTGTTAGCAGCGCAGTTGCCATGCCTTGGGTCAATGCGGCGGAGCCCTCCTCGGCATCCATATCCAGATTGGCAAGCATGTTAATCAAGCCGATAAGCGTTCCTATCATACCGTATGCGGGAGCATAGGTGGACGCTTTATCATACATTCTCCATACGTTTGAATGTCTTATTTCAAGGTTGTC
>JAAYKB010000049.1 GCA_012522615.1 Clostridiales bacterium | reverse complement strand
TTTGACATTATTATTCAGGCAGGGCAATCAAATAGTGAGGGATGTGGATTTGGAGATGCAGAGAATCCGTACTCCGCAAATGATAATATCTGGTATTTAAATAACGACTTTTCAATTAGTATGGCTCAAGAACGAATTTGGGGAAATTCTATTGTAGGTGACTTTTCGTTGTCGTTTGCAAGAGAATATATAGAAAGCGGCAAATTGATGACCGGACGAAAAGTACTGATAATCAGAGCTGCAATCGGCGGTACAGGTTTTTTGGATAACCGCTGGAAACCGAACGATGATTTATATTTAAGAATGATAGAGATGATAAAAACTGCGATTTCAATGAACACTAAAAATAAACTGGTTGTATTCTTGTGGCATCAAGGTGAAACAGATGCTAGTTTAAATGCGGATTTTCAAACGCATTATAATAACCTGTCAACCCTTATTAATAATGTAAGAACAATTTTTGATTGTGAAAACCTGCCGTTTATTGCCGGGGACTTTGTTCAGCATTGGAAAACGGAAAACATGGAAATCTGCACGCCGGTAATCAATGCAATCAAGGAGGTTTGCTTAACGATTGGCAATTCTGCGTTTGTAGAAACAACCGGGCTACAATCAAATGACCAAAAAATCGGAAACCAGGATACAATACATTTTTGCAGGGAAGCACTATACCAACTCGGCATGAAATATTTCAGCGCCTTTGAAAACTTAACATCTGTTAATTAAACAACATATAAATAACTGTATTTTTTGTCCGATCTTTCAAGCCCGTCTTTTTGTCAACGAATCACAAGCCTGCACAAGCTGACGCTTGCCGCGGGTTTTTGTGTTTTATATATCACAAATGATAATAGAAATTTTGAAATGAGTTTACATTCTGTCTATATATTGAGGTTATGATAAAAGATATTAGTATTAGCACTAAAGAACCATGAGGGGAAGATATCGTGAACTTCTGGTATAGACTTACAAGATTTATGTATGGCAGATACGGTGTAGATAAATTGTTTTATGCCTTGGTTGTGCTGTATTTTATCCTGACCGGCATTAATTCCTTTCTCCGGTTATGGCCGATTTATCTGGTTGGGCTGGCTGTTATCGGGTTTGCCCTGTTCAGGGTATTGTCGAGAAATATCTATAAACGGCAGAGGGAAGGGCAGGCGTTTGAAAAGCAGTGGAACAAAATCAAGACAAAATGCAGGCTGTATAAAAAGAGGTTCGAGGACAGGAAAACTCACTGCTTCCGCAAATGTCCGAGATGCAAGGCCATGCTTCGTCTGCCGAAAAGGAAGGGAAGGCACACGGCGGTATGTCCGAGATGCAGGCACGAATTTCCCATCCGCGTGTTGTTCTAAGGTCGGATATACCGCGCCTCAGATAGTTGCCAGCACCCGACGCCCGCTTTGGCGGGTGTCTTTTTGTATCTCTATTCGACGCTTTTCATGGATTCCACCATGTCGATCCTGTTTATCGTGCGGTACATGATTAGGTTGACGATGGCCGCAAAGCTCAGTGTAATCAGGGATGACAGGATATAGTTTGACCAATGGGTGCGGCGGGCGAACATGACCATATCGACCTCTGCGGTGGTTATGACATATGACAGCAGTCCGACACCGAGCAGCAGACCGGCCGCGATGCCTATCAGGGTTATGAGGGTGTTTTCGCGGTAGAGATAAAGGGCGGTTTCGTTATCGTAAAAGCCCAGCACCTTGAGGGTGGCAAGCTCGCGCCGGCGTTCGTCAATATTGATGGTGGTAAGGCTGAAAAGCACGATAAAGGCAAGGGCGGCGGCCGACAGGATGAGGACAACAACGACTATATCCATGGCTTTTACCATGTCGTTGAAGTCTTTGCGCAGCGAGGTGTTGAAGGAAACCGAGCTTACATAATCAAGCTTTATCAGGGCTTTGGAAAGATTGCTTTGGGTGTCCTTATCGGTGTCGGCAAGCTGTCCGAAAACCGAATTCGGCGCGGCCTCCTCGCCGTACAGGCGGTTATAAAGAGTCTGGGTCATGTAGATGTAGTGAAAGACATAGTTTTCGGTCAGCGCCGTGACCTTTACCTCGACATCGGGTTTATCAGGAACAAGGAGGGTCACGGTGTCGCCCGCCTTTATTTTCAGCAGCTTTGCGACTTTCTCGGTGATAACCACTCCGGAGTCCGTCAGTTCAATGGGCCTGCCGCTCCGCCTGTCCCGAAAGGCAACAAATTTTTTAAAGTCGTCGCGGTTGTCGGCTACAATCAGGTTGGCGTCGTTTTTGTTTTTTCCCTTCTCAAGCTCGATACCCTTTTGATAAAAGCCGATGCTGGCTTTTACGCTTTTGTCGGCCGACAAAAGCTCTTTCAGCTCGTCGATGTCCTGCTTTTCCGCGGTTTCGCGCAGGTTTACCGCCATATCGTATTTCTGTATCTCATCATATTGCAGGGGTACCATCAAGGTTATGGAGTCCCTCAGCCCGAATCCGGTGAAAACAAGGGCGGTACAGCCCGCGATACCGAAGACAGTCATCAGCAGCCGCTTTTTGTACCGGAAAAGGTTGCGGCAGGTGACCTTTTGCGAGAAGTTGAGACGCTTCCAAACCACCGTCAACCGTTCAAGCAGGATTCGTCTGCCCATCTTGGGGGCGCGCGGGCGCATCAGGGAGGCGGGCGTGCTTGTCAGTTCCTTGAAGCAGACGGCCAGAGAGGGGACAACGGCGCAGAAGAAGGCGCCCATTCCGGCTTGCAGGGAGCTGTCGGCATGAATCGGGGTAAGTATGGGCGGAAGGTCATACAAAATGCCGTACGCATCGAAGATTACACGCGGGAAAACCGCTGCCCCCGCCAATATTCCGATAGCGATTCCGATGGCTGCCGCCAGACCCGAATATACAAGATAGCGCATTGCGATGTCAAAGCGGCTGTAACCCAAAGCCTTGAGCACACCGATTACGGTTCGGTCATCCTCGACCATTCTTGTCATGGTGGTAAGGCTTACAAGGGCGGCGACCAGAAAGAATATGAGAGGGAAGACAAGTCCGATAGCCGCGATGCGGTCGGCATCCTGCCGGTAGCTCGCAAATCCGATGTTGCTTTGAAGGTCGAGGGCTATCCATTCGGGCTCTTTTAAATCGGCAAGCTTTTTTTCGCCGTCCTTAAGCTCCTTTTTTGCCTTTTCTATCTTTTCAAGGGCGTCGGGCTTTTCCTCCTCGAATTTCCGCCTTGCGTCCTCGAGCTTCCGCTTTGAGGACGCAAGCTCGTTTTGCGCCTCGTCAAGCTTTTTCGCGCCCTCCGATTTTGATTTGTTAAATGCCGTAAGATTCTTTTCGTACTCGGCTTTGCCCGCAAAATACTTATCCCAGCCCTTTTTCAGCTCGGTTTCGCCCTTTTGCAGCTCGGCTTTTGCGGCGGCGAGTTCATGGATGCCCTGGTCATACTGCCTTTGCCCATCGTCAAGCCGGGCTTTGGTCTGTTCGTATAAAGCCTGAAGCTGGTCTATCTGTTCGGCGGGCTGGTTTGTCTGCTCCATCAGGTCAATCTGCGACTTTAGCGCCGCAAGCTCCTGCCTGCCCTGTTCAAGCTGTTTATAAGTATTTTCAAGCTCGGCTTCGGCCTGTTCAAGCCGCTCTTTGTTTTGCTCCAGCTCCTTTTGATTTTTCTCAAGCTCGGTCTTTGCCTTAATCAGTTCTTTTTCGGCGTCTTTAAGCTTTTTTTCGCCGTTTGCAATCTCGGTATTGTATTTCTTGCGGTTGGCGGCAAGCTCTTTTTCCCCGTCCTTCAGTTTTTGCTCGCCCTCGGTCAGCTCCTTTTCCCCTTCGGCAAGCTGTTCTTCGGCATCGGCAAGCTTTTGCCTGCCGTCGGAAAGCTTCTGCTCGGCTTCGGAACGGATTTTTGTAAAACGCTCGGGGTTGCGTTTTGAGCCTGTCTCTTCAATGCTGTCGGCAAGCCTGTCGACCGATTTTTGATATGTATCGGAAAAACGGGAGCTTTCGGCATCTTTGGATTTTATATAGGCTTGGGTGAAGACCTCCATTTTAAAGTTTTGTTCGGGTATCATTACAAAGCCGTTGAGAGTTCCCTCGCCCTTGCTGCTGTTTCCCCGCTGCAGGGAGATATACTGCACCGAGCGTACAAAGCCGACTATCTTATATTCCAGCAGCTTTAGGGAATCCTTTATATCCGAATCGTTGTTGGACTGCAGGGTAATGGTTTCGTCCAGATTAAAGCCGTAAAGCTCATTCAACTGGACGTCCGCCAGACATTCGTCCGGGGCTTCGGGGTATCTGCCCGACAACAGCTCGGGACGGTTCAATAAGGCGTCGGGACGGCTTTTCAGCCGCTCTGTGTCCAGCGACTGGAAGCTGAGCAGCAGGGTGCTGTCGTTTTTGAGTACGAACCCGTCCGCCGAATAGCCGGGCTGTACCGATTCGACCTGCTTAAGCTGCCGGATTGACTCTATGTCCTGAGTCTCAAAGCCCATGGTTGAGAGAAGCTGGATGTCGGAAGCGTTGAAACGGTCAAAATACCGGTCAACCGTCAGCCGCATATTCGGGCTTGTTGCGCGGACGCCCGAATAAAACGCAACGCCGAGAGCGACGATAGAGAGGATTGCCAGAAAGCGGCGCGGATTGTATCTTATCTGACCCGCAATGTCCTTGTTAAAAGCCTTTTTCATCACCATTCAATCCTTTCCACAGGGAGAGGATTTTCGTTTTTTTCGGACCAAGTGACCCTGCCGCTGCGAATCTTGATAACCCGGTCGGCAATCGGGGTGATGGCGCTGTTGTGGGTGATGACGAATACCGTCATGCCTGTCTTGCGGCAGGTGTTGTACAAAAGCTCGAGAACCTGACGCCCGGTCGCGTCGTCGAGCGCCCCTGTCGGCTCGTCGCAAAGCAGGAGCTTGGGATTCTTCGCAAGGGCGCGGGCGATTGATACGCGCTGCTGCTCTCCGCCCGAAAGCTGGGCGGGGAAGTTGTGCATCCGCTCGCCAAGACCGACCTCGGTCAGCACCTGCTCGGCGTCAATCGGGTTGCGGCAGATTTGCGCCGCAAGCTCTACGTTTTCGAGGGCGGTCAGGTTTTGAACCAGATTGTAAAACTGGAATACAAACCCTATGTCGTGGCGGCGGTAGGTGACAAGCTGCTTTTTGTTGAACGAGCTTATCTCCATCCCGCCAACCGTAATCTTTCCGCCGTCGCATGTATCCATGCCGCCGAGTATATTTAAAACGGTGGTTTTTCCGGCGCCGCTGGGACCGACCACCACGACGAACTCGCCCTTGTCTGCCTCAAAGGTGATGCCGTCCGCCGCACGGACGATGACTTCTCCCATCTTGTATTCTTTTGTGACATCCTGAAAGCTTACATATCCGGACATGACGGCACCTCGCAACATTAGTATAAGACCGCTCCGCTTGTGGGCGAAGGCATATGCGATTATCTGATGACTTCAAAACCTATTATATTAACTAAAATAGTAGATACGGGTAATTTTTTATGAATTTTGTGTTAATTTTATTGCGGCGATTATCCTGCCTTTAATTGTGAATTATCAAAAATATTCAAAGCACAGCATACAGCCGATTTTCATAGGATATAGCAAGATAAACATTGGGGGTTACATACCATGAATATAGACACTTTTGCCGTTATCGGCGGCGATTTGAGATGTGCGTATCTTGCCGGGCTTCTGGCCGCGGACGGGTATAAGGTGATTACGTCCGGCTTTGACAGTACAGATCTGCCTCCGTGTGTGACCGGATGCACCAATCCGGCGCAGGCGGTTTCTCTCGCCGATTTTATAATACTGCCCGTGCCGGTCAGCACCGACGGCACAACCCTGAACGCGCCCTTTTCCCGCGTGCGTATCTCGATTGACCAGGTGTTCAACGCCATAAAGCCCGAACAGCGTATTGCGGGCGGCGCGATTACGGAGGAGGTACGGGAGGAGGCGGATAAACGGGGATTGAAGATTATGGATTATCTGAAAAGAGAGGAGTTTGCAATATACAACGCGGTTCCGACCGCCGAGGGGGCGATACAGCTCGCGATGGAGGAGCTGCCGATTACCATAAGCGGTTCACACTGCCTTGTCACCGGGTACGGCAGGATCGGGCGGATGCTTTCAAAGCTTCTTGTCGCAATGGGCGCACATGTTACCGTGGCGGCCCGCAAATTCTCGGATCTTGCGTGGGCGGATTCGCAGGGGTGCAGGACGGTCGAGCTTGCGAATTTAAAGCATGCGGGGGTCTTTGACGTGATATTCAACACCATACCCTTTCCTGTTTTTAACCGCGAGGTGCTGGCGGAGCTTGACAAGAACACCCTGCTGATCGACCTCGCTTCCCGTCCGGGAGGGGTGGATTTCAACGCGGCGGCCGAGCTGCAGATAAAGACCATATGGGCTCTCTCGCTTCCCGGAAGGGTCGCGCCCAAAACCGCGGGGCAGATTATCAAAAATACCATTCTTAACATGATAAAGGAGGCGGTATAATGGACGGCCTGCGTCTGGGCTTTGCTTTGTCGGGTTCGTTTTGCACGATAGACCGCGTCTTACTGGAAATGCAGAACCTAGTGGATGCAGGCGCAAGGATAACCCCGATTCTGTCATTTAACACAGCCGCGATCGACACCCGCTTCGGGACTGCCGACCAGCTTCGTCAAAGGCTGGAAAGCATCACGGGCAGTAAGCCTTTGAAAACCCTGGTCGAGGTTGAACCGATAGGGCCGCGCGCCCTTTTTGACATTCTGGTTGTGGCGCCCTGTACGGGAAGCACGCTCGGGCGGCTTGCAAACGGAATCAGCGATACCCCGGTTACGCTGGCGGTGAAATCCCATCTGCGGCGCTGTATGCCGGTTGTGCTCGGGGTTGCGACCAATGACGCCCTCGGCGCATCAATGAGAAACATAGCCCTGCTCAAAAATACAAAGCATATCTTTTTTGTTCCCCTGCGGCAGGATAACCCTGTCGATAAACCGAATTCGCTGGTCGCGGATTTCGCCCTTTTGGGAAAGACCATAGAGGCGGCGCGAGACGGCATCCAAATTCAACCCTTGTTTTTGTAGCGGGATTCGACATAAAGGTTTTTGACGCCCCGCGGGTTGCTGCGGGGCAGGTTTTCCCTCCTCTCTTGTTTCGCCTGCGATGCTATAATAGCACACTTTCGTTGCCTTGTCAATAACCTTTTTGAGAATTTTTTTAATTTTTCCCATGTTCTACCTTTTGCATAAGATTTTGTGGTGATGTTTGGTAAGTGTTTACAAATTTAGATTTTAGATTTTAGACATTAGATGTTAGATATACGCTGGGGATTGGGGGCATGGCGGTAAGCGGCAGGAAAACGGAGGGGCGGGCCGATATGGAATCGGCCCCTACAAATTTAGATATTAGATTTTAGACATTAGATGTTAGATGGTTAGATTTTGGGTGGACGATGGGGATTGGGGGCATGGCGGGGGGTGCAGTATGGAATTTATTATATAAGGTATATAGGGGAATAAAAGGGCTTTTGACGCTCCGCGGGTTGCTGCGGGGTAAGTTTTTTCCTCCTTTCGGTCAAAGATTAACACAGCCGGGGTAGTGAGGTGCAAGTGAGGGGTGCAAAATTTTTTTGAGAAATTTTAAGTTTTTTTCGGCCTCAGGT
>JAAYKB010000048.1 GCA_012522615.1 Clostridiales bacterium | reverse complement strand
TGGAGGCGCCACCCAGATTTGAACTGGGGAATCAGGGTTTTGCAGACCCGTGCCTTACCACTTGGCTATGGCGCCGCATACTATACGGGGCGACCTGCATTATTATAATGGCGAATCGGGTTTTTGTCAAGATGAAAAACTGCGTTTTGCCGCATTTGTCCCGGCATCACTTCAGTATTATTTCATCATTACTTCAGCATTACTTCAGCATTACTTCAGCATTACTTCAGCAGGGCGATTTTCCGGCGCGGGATTGCAAAAAATAAAATAATTTTTAAATAAATCAATATTTTTTTCAATACTTAAAGCCCAAAGCTTTCTATAATATACAATATACCGATTTTGAACCAAATACAATACTGCAAGAAAAGGTGGAAAATACTGATGGACATGTATAAATGGCTTGAAGACATAAGGAATTCCAAGCGCAAGAAGCCGATGCCGGTTCTTTCCTTCCCCTCGATTCAGATTATGGATATAAACGTCACCACCCTTATATCCGACAGCAACCTGCAGGCGGAGGGAATGAGTATCGTCGCCAAGCGCACCGATGCCGCCGCCGCGGTTAGCATGATGGATTTGTCGGTCGAGGCCGAGTGCTTCGGCTCGAAGATACGCTTTTCGGAGGACGAAGTGCCCACCGTGCTCGGGGGTATAGTATCGACATACGAGCAGGCCGAGGAGCTGCGGGTTCCCGAGTTTGGAGAGGGACGAACCGGTCTGTACGTCGATGCGATAAAGAAGGCGACCGAGCTGATAAAGGACCGTCCGGTGTTTGCGGGCGTGATTGGTTCCTTCTCGCTTGCCGGCCGTCTGATGGATGTCAGCCAAGCCATGATTTACTGCTATGAGGACCCCGATATGGTTCATCTGGTGCTGGAAAAGGCGACCGCGTTTATAATCGAGTACTGCAAGGCATATAAAGCGGTGGGCGCCAACGGCGTTGTGATAGCCGAGCCTCTTGCGGGTCTGCTTTCCCCCTCGCTTGCGGAGGAGTTTTCATCCCCCTATATCAAGCGTATCGTCGATGCGGTTCAGGACAGCAGCTTTATCGTTGTCTACCACAACTGCGGCGGTTCGACAATAAAAACCATCGACTCGATACTCGCAACCGGAGCTGCCGCCTTCCATTTCGGCAATGCAATCAAGATGAGCGAGATGCTTCCGCACATACCCTCCGACAAGGTTGTCATGGGCAATGTCGACCCGGCAAACCAGTTCCGCAACGGCACCCCCGAATCCATACGTGAAGCCACCCTGTCCCTGCTGGAGGAATGCTCAAAATATCCGAACTTCTTAATCTCGTCGGGCTGCGACATCCCGCCCCTCTCAAAATGGGAGAATATAGACGCCTTCTTTGCCGCCGTGAAGGAATTTTACGACAATCAGGAATAGCCTAAAAGAAAATTTTCAAAAAATCCTGCCCGTTTTTCGGGCGGGATTTTTTTGCGCCCCCGCCCTCCCGATTAAATTTTCGGAAGAATAAAAATTTTTTGAAAAAATCACCCCCCTCACTACCGCCTCACTACACATACTCACTAGCACCTCACTACCCCCCCTCACTGGCAGCTCACTACCTGAAGCCGAAAAAAGCCAAAAATTTTTTAAAAAAATTTTGCACCCCTCACTTGCACCTCACTACCCCGGCTGTGATAAGATTCAGTCGCAGCAGGAAAAAACAAGAGGTAAAATTTCCTTATCCGACCCGGTCAATACCGAAAATCTGTCCGGAAAGCCGTGACAAAATAATATTTGCGGATTAAAAAGGAAAACAACCCTACCTTGTTTTGACTGCTCCACCCGCCCCCGAATCTCCGGCCGTTCCGCACGGCAGGGTCAGTCTGCCGCCCCTTTGAAATCTCTTGACAAAACCTCTTTTTAGGTTGAAAAAAGGCGTAATTTTTGGTATAGTATAGAAATACCGCGTTATATTAAAAATAGATATGATCTTCCGCAAAGCGGTTGCATATCCGCGGCGCCTTTCGGATATCTATATGTGAAAAACAGGAAAGGCCGGAAAGGATACCACAGATGCAAAAAACACCAAAGGACACGCTCGCAAAACTGGATACCGGACAATACATCGAGCGGATCCGCGCCTTTTACCAATCCCGTCCGGGCGGGGACATAAGCCTCCCCTTGGCCCATGTCCGCACCTACGGCTGCCAGCAGAATGTATCGGATTCCGAGCATATCAAGGGCATGCTGGCACAGATGGGATTCGGCTTCACCGAGGACCCCGAACAGGCGGATTTGATTCTTTTCAACACCTGCGCGGTTCGGGAGCACGCCGAGGACAGGGTGTTCGGGAATGTCGGGGCGCTCAAAAGCATCAAGAACCGCCGCCCCCACACCTTGATTGCCCTTTGCGGCTGTATGGTGCAGCAGGAGCATGTGGCCCAAAAGATAAAAAACAGCTATCCCTTTGTCGGTCTGGTTTTCGGGACCCATGTGCTCCACCGTTTCCCCGAGCTTCTTTACAACGCCCTGATGGGACAAAAGCGGGTTTTTGAAACCCCCGACCATGAGGGCGCCATAGTAGAGGACATTCCGGTACAGCGCGACGGAAAATTCAAGGCATGGCTGTCGGTCATGTACGGCTGCAACAACTTCTGCACCTATTGCATTGTCCCCTATGTGCGCGGCAGGGAGCGCAGCCGCGATCCCGACCGGATTCTTGACGAGGCGCGGGGACTTGTGCGGGACGGATACCGCGAGATTACCCTGCTCGGACAAAACGTCAACTCCTACGGACGCGACGCGGCGCACGGCGTGGACTTCCCCGAGCTGTTAAGCAGGATAAACGATATTCCCGGCGATTTTCTCATAAGGTTTATGACCTCCCATCCCAAGGACGCCACAAAACGCCTGTTCGATACCATAGCCCGGTGTGAAAAGGTGGCGCGCCATTTTCACCTGCCCTTCCAGTCGGGAAGCAACCGCATCTTAAAGGCCATGAACCGGGGCTACACCCGCGAGCAGTATCTTGAGCTTATCGAATACGCCCGAAGCGCGATTCCGGGAATATCCTTTACAAGCGACGTGATTGTCGGCTTCCCCGGCGAGACACGGGAGGACTTTGACCGGACCCTCGACCTCATACGCCGCGTCGGCTTCACCTCACTTTTTACCTTTATATATTCCCCGCGAAAGGGAACCCCGGCGTCCCGTCTTGACGACCCCGTCCCGATGGAGGAAAAAACGGCGTGGTTCAAGGAGATGACCGACCTGCAGGAGGAGATTGCCGCCGCACATTCGGCTTCAATGGTGGGCAAAACCCGCCGCGCCCTTATCGAAGGCGCGGGAGACGGCTTTCTCGAGGCAAGGCTGTCAGAAAACATTGTGGTGAGGGTTGAGGGCGGCCCCGACGCGGTAGGCAGATTTGCCATGGTGGAGATAACCGGCGCGAGAAGCTGGATTTTGACCGGCAGGATTACCGAAATTTTATAGACAATATTAAAGCCCGAAGAAAGGAAAAAACATGGATACAATACTTGAAATGACCCGCGAGCTTGCTTTTGAACTTCAGAACGACCAGCGTTTTCTGCGCGCACAGCTGGCAGAGTCGGCCGCCGACCAGGACGAGGCGCTGCAAAGCCTTATCGGAGAGTTTAGTCTCAAGCGGGTCGCGCTGAACAACGAGATGTCAAAAGAGGAAAAGGACGACCAGAAGATTCAGGCGCTGGATAAAGAAATCCGAGATATCTACGCCAAAATGATGGAGAATAAAAGCATGCAGGCATACCAGCAGGCAAAGTCCGAACTGGACCGCCTTCTCAAAAGCATGATTACCATCCTGACCGTTTCGGCACAGGGCGAGGACCCCGATTCGGTCGAGGAATCGGGATGCGCCGGCGGCTGCGAGGGCTGCTCTGGCTGCCACTGATAATACGGAACACCTGCCCCGACGGGATTGAAAACAAGGTGGGATAGCATGGAAAATCTAACGCCGATGATGAAGCAGTACCTTGAAATAAAGGAGCAGCACAAGGACTGTATCCTGTTTTTCAGGCTGGGCGATTTTTACGAGATGTTTTTTGACGACGCAAAGCTGGTATCCCAGGAGCTCGAGCTGGTTTTGACCGGCCGCGACTGCGGTCAGGAGGAACGCGCGCCGATGTGCGGCGTGCCCTTCCACAGCTGCGAGGGCTATATCGCCCGTCTGGTCTCGCGCGGCTACAAGGTGGCAATCTGCGAGCAGGTCGAGGACCCGGCAACCGCCCAGGGACTTGTAAAACGGGAAGTAATCCGAGTGATAACGCCCGGCACGGTGATTGAGGGCAGCATGCTGGACGAGGGGCGCAACAACTACCTCTGCGTTATCTTTGTCAGCGACGGTGCGGCCGACGCGGGCGTATGCTTTACCGACTGCTCCACGGGCGAAGTCCACCTTACCCATATTACCGGACAGGATGTCGCCCTCAGGGTGACAAACGAGCTCGGACGCTTTATGCCGAGCGAGATCCTGTACAACGACGCCGCCGCCGAGCAGCAGACCATATCCTCCTTTATTGTGGAGAGGCTTGGGGTCCGGCCCCAGCTGCCCGACCCCGACGGCTTTGAATATGCGGGCGGGGTACAGCGTATCCTGCGGCATTTCGGCAAATCGGATTTAAAGGAGCTTGGACTCGAGGACCAGTTTTCGGCGGTCCGCGCGCTGGGCTGCACGCTGCATTATCTGTACGCCACCCAGATGAGCGGGCTTGAGCGTATCACCGACCTCGATATATATTCGGACGTCCAGTTTATGAAGCTGGACCTTACCGCCCGGAGAAATCTCGAGCTGCTTGAAACCATGCGTTCAAATGAGAAACGGGGTTCTCTGCTCGGGGTGCTTGACCACACCAAAACTGCCATGGGCAAGCGGCTCATCCGCAGCTGGATTGAACAGCCGCTTGTGAACATATCCCAGATAAGCCGCCGCCATAACGCGGTGGACGAGCTTGTGTCGGATACCATTCTGCGCGGCGACGTGACCGGGATGCTGCGCGACATCTATGACCTCGAGCGTATAATGACCAGAATCGTATACGGCAGTGCGAATGCTCGGGAGCTTCGCTCGCTCTCCCAGACCATAACCAGGCTTGCCCCGATAAAGCAGCGCCTGTCAGAAGTCGGCTCCGCCCTTTTGTGCGAGATACGGGACGGGATCGACCCCCTCGAGGATGTCAGGAATCTTATCGAAAGCGCCATTGTGGACGAACCCCCGTTTTCGGTCCGAGAGGGCGGCATGATACGCGAGGGCTATAACAGCGAGGTCGACCAACTCCGCTTTGAAATGACCGACGGCAAGGGGATTATCGCCCGAATAGAGGCGCAGGAAAAAGAGAAAACCGGCATAAAAACCCTGAAGGTCGGGTACAACCGGGTATTCGGCTATTATATCGAGGTATCCCGCTTGTCCGCCGATAAGGTGCCGGATACATACATACGCAAGCAGACCCTTGCAAATACCGAGCGCTACATCACCGAGGAGCTCAAACAGCTTGAAACCCGGGTTCTGGGGGCAAAAGACAGGGTAATAGCCCTTGAATACCGGCTCTTCAACGAGGTGCGCCTCAAGGTGGCGGCCGAGCTGCACCGGATCCAGTCCACGGCACAGGCGGTTGCCCGTCTCGATGTGCTCTGCTCCTTTGCCGAAACCGCTGTCCGCAACAAATACACCCGTCCTATCGTCGACATGAAGGGCGGCATAACCATCATCAACGGGCGGCATCCGGTTGTCGAATCCATCATGGACGTGCCCTTTGTGCCCAACGACACCCTGCTGGACACCGGAGAAAACCGGGTTGCCATCATTACCGGCCCCAACATGGCGGGCAAGTCCACATTTATGCGGCAGACCGCCCTGATAGTTCTGATGGCCCAGATAGGCAGCTTTGTTCCGGCGGAAAACGCGACCATAGGTATTATCGACAGCATCTTTACACGTGTCGGGGCGTCCGACGACCTGTCGTCGGGTCAGTCGACCTTTATGGTGGAAATGAGCGAGGTGGCCTATATCCTCAAAAATGCCACTTCAAAAAGCCTTATCGTCTTTGACGAGATCGGGCGCGGAACCTCCACCTTTGACGGGATGAGCATTGCGCGGGCGGTTCTGGAATATGTTGCAAAGAAGATTGGGGCGAAAACCCTGTTTGCAACCCACTACCATGAGCTGACCTCGATTGAAAACGAGCTTGACGGAGTGAAAAACTACAATATCGCGGTGAAAAAGCGCGGGGACGATATCACCTTTCTGCGCCGTATCGTACGCGGCCCGGCCGACAAAAGCTACGGCGTCGAGGTGGCAAAGCTTGCCGGCATCCCCGACCATGTGGTTTCCCGCGCAAAGGAGATACTGAAACAGCTTAGCGAGGGGGAACCGTCCGCCCCGTCCTGTCCGGTTGACGAGGACCGCTTTGAAGAGGATGACGGACAGCTCTCCCTGCTTCCGGCGGGCGACAACGAGATTATACGCATGTTAAAGGATATAGACGTGAACACCCTGACCCCGATTGAATCCATGCAGACGCTCTACCGGCTTACAAAGCTGGCGTCTAAATATTGAAGATATATTTAAAAAGGAGGCGGGCGTATGGCAAATATTCATGTGCTGGACAGACACACGGCCGAGCTGATCGCTGCGGGCGAGGTGGTTGAACGCCCCTCCTCGGTTGTAAAAGAGCTTATTGAAAACTCGATTGACGCGGGCGCTTCGTCCGTCTGTGTCGAGATTGAAAACGGCGGAGTGTCGCTTATCAAGGTTTCGGACAACGGAAGCGGCATATTACGGGAGGACGTGCCGACCGCCTTTATGCGGCACGCGACCAGCAAGCTTCATGGCAGCGACGACCTTGATTCGATAGGCACGCTGGGCTTTCGCGGGGAGGCGCTGGCTTCGGTATGCGCCGTGGCAAGGGTGGAGCTGCTGACCCGAACGGCCGGCGAGATGGCGGGGACCCGCTATCTGATAGAGGGCGGGGAGGAGATACTTATCGAGGACGCCGCCTGTCCGCAGGGTACGACAATTATCGTTCGGGATTTGTTTTATAATGTTCCGGCCCGCATGAAATTTCTTAAAAAGGACGTCACCGAAGCAAATTCGGTCGCCGCGGTTGTCGACTGCATCGCCCTTTCCCATCCCGAGGTGTCGTTTAGGCTGCTCCGCGACGGCAGGGAGGAGCTTTTGACTCCCGGAGACGGGAAGCTGCAATCCTGCATCTACACGGTTTTCGGGCGCGATTTTTCGGCCGGCATGCTGCCTGTCGATTACAGTCTTCACGGAATCCGTGTTCACGGCTTTGTCTGCAAGCCCTCGTCCGGACGCGCCAACCGCACCATGCAGCACTTCTTTGTAAACCGAAGATATGTCAAGACGCGGACGGCCATGGCGGCTTTGGAGCAGGCCTTCAAGGGACTCATGATGACAGGCAGATTCCCGTCCTGCGTGCTTCATATAGAGCTGCCATTTGAGACGGTTGACGTCAATGTGCATCCCGCAAAAATCGAGGTGCGGTTTATAAACGAACGCCCCGTCTTTGACGCGGTATACCACGCCGTCAAATCTGCCTTGCAAACCGACAAGGTTGCCGTTCCGATGAAGATTCCGGCGGCAAAGGAGCCGGAGGCTCCGGTCCAGACAAGGCTAAACCTGGGCACAGCCCCGACCGCCCGAGCTGCCGCGGCCGGGCTTGCGGAAAGGAATATACCCGAGCCGCCGGCAAAGCCGTCCTTCCGGCAGGCGCAGGGACAAACGGACAGCTTCAAGCCTGCGGCGGTCAGCGGCGCATTGCTGCGGGACAGGGGCGAAATCCCGTACAACCGCCCCGTAAATATTCCCGATATATTCTGTGACACGGACGAAACGGAGGACAGGCCCAAAGAACGGGAAACGACCGGGGCAATCGGGCAAGCCGCGCCGAAACCGGACGAAGCTGCCGAAACCCAGGCCCCGCAGATTACCTATATCGGGGAGGCGTTCTCGACATACATCATTGTCCAGACCCAGGACTCGCTGTTTTTGATTGACAAGCATGCCGCGCACGAGCGCATACTATATGAGGAATTAATATCCTCAGGATACAACGACGCCCAGATGCTTCTGGAGCCGGTCAGCGTACCTTTAAGCAGGGAGGAATACGCCGCCCTGCTGCCCGAGCTAGAAACCCTGAACAAGGCGGGGTTTGAGGCGGAGGATTTCGGCGGAAGCGTGCTGGTCCGCGCCCTTCCCATGATGCTTGACTCGGAGGATGCCGCCTCGCTGATTCAGGAGATAGCCGGCGGATTTGCCTCGGGACGGCGCGAGATAACGGCGGACAAGCTGGATTGGATCTATCATTCCTCGGCCTGCCGCGCGGCCGTCAAGGCAGGGGACATCAGCAAGCCTGCCGAGCTGATGGCAATTGCCCAAAGGGTTTTGCAAAACCGTGATATACGCACATGTCCGCACGGACGGCCGGTTTGCTTCGAGCTGACAAGGCACGAGATTGAAAAGCAGTTCGGACGGACAAAATAAATTACTTACATATTATATACCCATGGAAAGGAGATGCCGCCGATGGACAGCCGCCTGTTCCTGCCTGTTATTGCAGGCCCGACCGCCTCGGGCAAGACCGCCTTGGCGGCAGAGCTGGCAAAGCGGATGGACGGCGAGGTGGTGTCGGCCGACTCCATGCAGATATATGAGGGGCTGCGGATAGGCACAGCCCGCCCCACCCAAAGCGAGATGCGGGGCGTACCCCACCACCTGCTCGGTTTTCTTCCTCTTTCCGAGGGGTACAGCGTCGCAAGATATGTCGAGGATGCCCGCCGGATAATCTCTGAAATCCACGGGCGGGGCAAGCTCCCGTTTTTGTGCGGGGGGACAGGACTCTATATTGACGCCGTAATCGACAACCTGAGCTTCCACGGGGGAGGGGGAGACCCGGAGCTGCGCGAAAGCCTGCGTATGCGGGCAGAGCGCGAGGGGGCCGAGGCGCTGCTTCGGGAGCTGCGGGAGTATGACAAGCAGACTGCCGACAGGCTCCACCCCAACAATCTGGGAAGGATTATCCGCGCGCTGGAGCTTGTGAAAACAACCGGCATGACCATGAGCGAGCAGATAAGGCTGTCGCGCAACCGGCCTTCACCCTACAACCCGTGCGTGATAGTTCTTGACTGCCGCGTCCGCGCCTGCCTTTACGATAGAATCAACCGGCGGGTGGACGACATGCTGAAATCGGGACTTCTCGACGAGGCGCGCCGCGTCCTGTCGCTGCCCACCGCCCCGACCGCCATGCAGGCGATAGGGTACAAGGAGCTGGCGCCCTATTTTGCGGGAGAGCTGACCCTCGAACAGGCCGTCTCAAACCTCAAGCAGTCGACAAGACGGTATGCAAAGCGGCAGCTCAGCTGGTTTCGCCGGCGCAGGGATGCAAATTTTCTGTATATAGACGATTATATGGATATACAAGGGCTTGTTGCAAAAGCCGCTGAAATTCTGGAGGGGCATGCAAATGGACACCTTTATTAAAAGAATAATAACCATAAGCCTTTCCCTGTTCCTGATTTCATATGTTATCTACCAGTGTGTTCAGGTGTTTTACAATCCGGTCAAAACCGAGACGGTTTACAGCTCGAGCGAGTATAAAATCATTGATGCCGAGGGGTTTACCGTCAGAAACGAATCGGTGATTACCGGCAAGAAGAAGGGCTACCTCTTTTATACGGTCGAAAACGGCAACCGCGTCTCAAAGGGGGGCGAGGTCGCTAGGGTATATCCGACCGAGGAGGATTCCCACACCCAATACCAGCTTGACCGGCTGAACGAAAGCATAACCCAGCTCAAGGAGATACAAAACCAGGGGACGGCCGGCAAGGTCAATCTGGACACTATCGACAAACAGATTAGACAATCGATAAGCAGCTTGATAATAAGCCTTAACCAGCCCAGCTTAAAGGATACCGACCAGTGGCAGCTAAAGCTGCTTTCCCTTATGAATAAAAAGCAGGTCACCATCGGAAAGGCGTCCGGCTTTGAAAACAGGATAAACGAGCTGACAAAGCTGCGAAACCAGCTTGCGGCATCCTTTTCGGTGGCAACCGCCTCTGTAAAATCACCGATAGCGGGCTATTTTGTCAGCAAGGCCGACGGCTTTGAAAAAAGCGTCGATTACAACGAGGCTCTATCTCTCACGCCCGACAGGCTGCGTCAGCTGTTTGAAGCCCGGCCTGACCAAGCGGAATCCGATGTAATCGGCAAGGTGGTCGGGGATTATAAATGGTATCTTGCCTGCCTGCTCCCATCGGCCGAGGCGGGGGAGTTGAGGCAGGGGTCAAAGCCCGGTCTGCTGCTTCCGTTTGTCACTAGCGAAGCCATCCCATCCGAGGTGGTGGCGGTAAACAGGGATAAAAGAGGGTATTCCGCCGTGATATTCGAATGTAATTATATGTCGGGCGAGCTTTCGGCAATCCGGCGGGAGTCCGTACAGATACGGCTTAGAAAATATGAAGGGCTTCGCATCCCAAGCAGCCGGGTTATCACAAACGAAGATGACGTCCAGGGGGTTTATACCCTTGTCGGGGACATGGTGGTTTTCAAAAAGATTAAGATTCTCTACGCCGAACCCGACTATGTAATTTGCGAGGAGATTCCGGGGGACAAGAGCTATCTCCAGCTTTACGACGACATTATTGTAGAAGGAAAGGGGCTTTATGATGGCAAAACCGTCAGATGATAAAAAAGAAATTCAAAGCCCTAGCGGTGACGCCCGTCATATCGCCGATATTGAAGAAAACCTCAAACAGATAAGATTTAATATAGAAGAGGCCTGCATAAAAGCGGGGCGCGATCCCCGGGAGGTCACCCTGCTCGGGGTAACCAAGACGGTGTCTCCCGTCTATATCAACGCGGCGATTGACGCGGGACTTACCGCCATCGGTGAAAACAGGGTTCAGGAGTTTCTCGGAAAAAGGGATGAAATCAAGCTGGACGGTATCGACGTGCATCTTATCGGTCACCTCCAGACCAATAAGGTATCCAAGATTGTCGGCAAGGTCGACATGATTGAATCTATCGACAGCCTGCGCCTTGCGGATGCCGTCAGCAAGGCATCTGAAAGGGCAGGAATTGTAACCGATGTTCTGGTTGAGGTGAATATCGGGCGGGAGGAATCCAAGTCGGGCGTGATGGAGGAGGAGCTCGAGGAGCTTGCCTCGGCAATCGGCGAACTTCGCGGAATAAGGCTGCGCGGCCTTATGACCATCCCTCCGATTCTTGACACAGAAAGTGAAAAAAGGGCGATTTTTGCACATGTGCATAAACTGTTTATTGACATCAGGGGCAAAAACATAGATAATGTCAATATGGGCAGCATGCCCATGGACGTGTTATCAATGGGAATGTCGTCCGATTACAGGGAGGCTGTAATGGAGGGCGCAACCATCGTCAGGGTAGGTTCTGCATTATTCGGCAGACGCAGATAGCCATATTCCGGTATATCCGGGCATAAATAAATATCAAGGGAAAGGAAAGGGTTTTAATGAACATTATCAATAAGTTTAAGAATTTTTTAAGTGATCCCGAAACCGATGAATTTGATGAGGTTGATGATGAAATGGATTTTGTTTCAAAATCAGAAGAAAAATCATCGCAAAACCAGATTGATAATAAGAAAGGCAATAAGGTGGTAAACATCCACGCCACCACCCAGTTGCAGGTGGTTCTGGTTAAACCCGAGCGGTTTGACGACGCGAGCGCTATTGCCGACCATCTCAACGCCAAGCGTACGGTCGTTCTGAACCTCGAGGGAGCGAACAAGGATGTCGCCCGCCGTATCCTCGATTTTCTCAGCGGGGTTGCTTATGCGAACGACGGTCAGATAAAAAAGGTTGCAAACTGCACCTTTATAATCACCCCCTACAACGTAGGTATAATGGGGGATTTGCTGGACGAGCTGGAGAATAACGGACTTTATTTCTAAATTCGACGGTGCGGCTATATCCGATAACCGCAGCCGATTATATTAGGAGAGGGGAACCTATATGCTCACGGCAAATGATATAAAGAATATTACCTTCACCTCCTCCAGAGGTAAATATAAAGCTTCCGAGGTCGATGATTTTCTTGACCGCTGTGCCGAAACCGTTGAGGCTTTGACCGCCGCTAAAGCCGAGCTTGAAAAAAAGCTTGAGATACTGGCAGACAAGCTGGTGGAATACCGCAACGACGAGGACAATATCAGGACGGCTTTACTCAGCGCACAGAAGCTGGGCGATACGGTTGTCCGCGAGGCCAAGCACAAAGCCGGTCTTATTCTGGACGACGCCAAAATAAAGGCGGAAAAGATTCAGGAAAACGCCCAAAAGAGCATCCGTAAGGAGGAACGCGAGATGGAGCGTATCCGCCGTGAGGTTTCGAATTTCAAGGCGCGTATGCTGTCCATATATCGCGAGCATCTTTCTCTGATTGATGTCCTTCCCGAGGTTAAGGATGAAACGCCCGAGGAGGAAAAAGAACAGGCTTCGGCGCAGGAGACGGTCGAGGCCGCAACCGAGGAAACCGCGAATGCGCTTCAAACCGAGCCTGCGGCCCCGACCGCTGAGGAGCCGGATGTGCCCGCGAACGATGCGGAAGCTGCGCCCGAGATTATGCTTGATATTCCTACCCTTCGCGAAGAAGCCGAGGCTGAGGACGACGAGGATGCCCATATAGAAAAGAAACCAGCCGATACGGTTGAGCTTAGGCCGACTACAAGGTTCAAAGACCTTAAATTCGGTGACGATTACGATATTTCGCAGGAGGATGCCGAGGAAACCGTAAACAATCCCCATCGTCACAAATAATATAATGATATAGTTATCAGTAGGTATATACCAATAAAGGAGCTATCCCAATGCAAGAACAGGATTACAACAATACCTTGAATCTGCCTTCCACCGAGTTCCCGATGCGAGCCGGATTGCCGCAGCGCGAGCCTGCCATGCTGGAGGAATGGGAGAAGAAGCGGCTGTATGACAGGCTTATGGAGAAAAACGAGGGCAAACCTGTCTGGGTGCTTCATGACGGTCCCCCTTATGCCAACGGCGATATCCATATCGGCACCGCTATGAATAAAATTATTAAGGATATAATTGTCCGCTATCGCAATATGGCAGGCTATAAGGCGCCGTTTGTTCCCGGATGGGATACCCACGGACTGCCGATTGAGCTCAAGGCGCGCGCCAAGGCCGGCGTGGAGAAGGCGGTTCAGATGTCGCCCGCCGAGCTTCGCGCTATCTGCCGCGAGTTCGCTCTCGGCTATGTCGACGACCAGCGTGAGCAGTTCAAGCGTCTCGGAATCCTCGGCGAATGGGATAATCCGTATCTTACGCTCAGCCCCGAGTTTGAGGCGCGCCAGGTCGAGGTGTTCGGCGAAATGGCGCTGAAGGGATATATATATAAAGGACTGAAGCCGGTTTACTGGTGTCCGGAATGCGAAACCGCGCTTGCCGAAGCCGAAATCGAATACAGCGAGGACCCGTGCTATTCTGTTTATGTGAAATTTCCGGTTGCCGACGACCGCGGAATTCTCGCCAAAGCCGGGGTTGACCCCAAACGAACAAGCTTTATAATCTGGACCACCACGACATGGACCCTTCCCGCAAACACCGCTATATGTCTGGGCCCGAAGTTCATATATAACGTAATCGAGTGCGACGGCGAATACTATATCATGGCGGAGGAGCTTTATGAGCAGGCCATGGCCGCCGCAGGCAAGACCGATTACAAGGTTGTCGCGACATTTAAAGGCGCCGAGCTCGAATATATCAAGGCGCAGCATCCCTTCCTTGACAGGGAGTCACTGATTATTCTGGGCGACCACGTGACGCTGGAAAGCGGAACCGGATGTGTTCATACCGCTCCCGGTCATGGGGTTGACGACTTTAATGTGTGCAAAAAATATGAGGATATTCCGGTTGTCGTTCCTGTGGATAACCGCGGCAGGATGACAGAACAGGCCGGAGCTGTCTGCGCGGGCATGACTACCACCGACGCCAACAAGGCGATTGCCAAGCATATGGAGGCAACCGGTTCGCTGTTTGCTATAAAAAAGATCGTTCACCAGTACCCCCACTGCTGGCGTTGCAAGGAGCCGGTTCTCTTCCGGGCGACAGAGCAGTGGTTCTGCTCTGTCGAATCCTTTAAGGAAGATGCAATCAAGGCCATCCGCAGCGTGAAGTGGATGCCCGCATGGGGCGAGGAGAGGATGGTATCCATGGTGCGCGAGCGCAGCGACTGGTGTGTTTCACGCCAGCGTCTGTGGGGTGTACCGATTCCTATCTTCTATTGTGAGGACTGCAAAAAGCCTGTAATAGAACGTGATTTCATAAATGCCGTTTCCGCCCTTTTCCGCAAGGAGGGCTCGGACGGCTGGTATAAACACAGCGCGGATGAGATTCTTCCCCAAGACGCAAAATGCCCATACTGCGGCGGGGTTCATTTCCGCAAGGAAAAGGACATCATGGACGTATGGTTTGATTCCGGCTCGTCCCATTTCGCCGTTTTGGAGACAAGACCCTATCTGAAATGGCCCTCCGACCTGTATATGGAGGGCGGAGACCAGTACCGCGGATGGTTCCAGTCGTCACTGCTGACGGCGGTAGCCTGCAAAGGGGATGCCCCCTATAAGGCGGTTCTGACACATGGATGGACGGTCGACGGCGAGGGTCGCAAGATGTCCAAATCCCTCGGCAACGTCATTGTCCCGGGGCAGGTGGTCAAGGAGTACGGCGCCGATATTCTGCGGCTTTGGGTGGCGTCGATCGATTACCGGGTCGATGTGCGGCTATCGAAGGATGTACTCAAACAGCTTTCCGAAGCCTACCGCAAGATTCGCAATACCGCCCGCTTCATACTCGGCAATATCAGCGATTTCAATCCCGATACCGACATGGTGCCTGACGATAAGCTGGAAGAGATCGACCGTTGGGCAATGATGCGTCTGGACCGGCTGACGGCTCAGGTTAACGCCGCCTATGAATCATACGAATTCCATGACGCCTTCCACAAAATCCATAACTTCTGCGTGGTTGATTTGTCCAACTTCTATCTGGACGTTCTCAAAGACCGTCTGTATGTCGAAAAGGCGGACAGTCTGACACGCCGCGCCGCCCAGACGGTTATATACAGATTGCTTGGAGCCTTGACAAGACTGCTGGCGCCCATCCTCGCCTTTACGGCAGAGGAGATATGGTCGTTTATGCCCCACGGCAGCGGGGACGACGCCGAGTCGGTTCTTTTCAACGAGATTCCGAAACCCGGTTTCTTTGACGTCGATAACGATTTCCTTGCAAAATGGGAGCGCATTAATGCGCTGTGCAGCGATGTCAAAAAGGCGCTTGAAACTGCGCGTACAGACAAGGTTATCGGAAGCTCCCTCGATGCAAGCGTTACGCTGCACTGCAAGGGGGAAACCCTCGACTTTGTGCGATCGGTATCAAAAATACTGCCCGCGGTGCTGATTGTTTCCCAGCTTGTCGTAGCCGAGGACGAAGGCGGAGACTTCAAAGGCGATTTCGAGGGCTTGGGTGTTACGGTGGCCCATGCAGACGGGGAAAAATGCGCCCGCTGCTGGACCTACAGCGATACGGTCGGAAACTCGTCGCACGGCGACCTATGCGATCGCTGTGCAGCGATTGTCGGATAGGTCGGTTTGCCGTTGATTAATAGTAGCAGGGTTTAAATATAAAGCGGCAGGTCAACAGCTTGCCGCTTTGCATTTGGGGGACGGATATGTTTGGCGTTTTTCTTGTTATCGGAGGATTAATGCTGGTCGGACTTGACCAGCTCACAAAATGGCTTGCCGCAACCCATCTCGCTGGCAACGACCCTATTGTTCTGATAGACGGTATCTTTGAGCTTAATTATATCGAAAACACCGGCGCGGCCTTCGGAATTTTTTCCGACTCGCGTATAATGCTTGTCGTGATAACTTCGGTTGCGCTTTTGGGCTTGCTTTATGTAATGATTTCGGGAAAGCTCGGGCGTTCAAAGCTGGTTTTAATAAGCGGAACCATGATTCTGTCAGGCGGCGTCGGCAATATGATCGACCGGATCTTCAGGCAGAAGGTCGTTGATTTCTTTTACTTCAAGGCAATTGATTTTGCGATATTCAATGTTGCCGACAGCTTTATAGTCGTCGGGTCTTCTCTGCTTTTATTATATTTTCTGTTCATTCATAAAGAGCAAACCTTGAAAAAGCCCGAAGGGGAGGGGGATGCCGCCAATGGAGCTGCGGATACTGAAACCTTTACCCGAGATAACGGGGGAGAGGCTTGACCGGTATGTCAGTGATTCCCTAGGTGTTGCGAGGGCACAGGTTCAGGGCTGGCTGGAGCGCGGCCTTATTAAGACGGGCGGCACTGTTCGAGCCAAGAACTACCGTCTGCGGGCGGGCGATATTGTAGAGGTCGCCATTCCCGATCCGGTTATCTGCGAGGCAAAGCCCGAGCCGATTGAGTTAAATGTTATATATGAGGACGAAGATCTTCTGGTTGTAAACAAGCCCAAGGGGATGGTTGTGCATCCCGCCGCGGGCAACCCCGACGGCACGCTTGTCAATGCGCTGCTGGCCCACTGCGGGGACAGTCTTTCGGGTATCGGCGGGGTTTTGCGCCCCGGGATAGTCCACCGGCTCGACAAGGATACAAGCGGTCTTTTGATAGTAGCCAAAAACGATACGGCGCATAACGCGCTCGCCGCCCAGATAAAAGCGCACAGCTTCACAAGAATTTATGAGGCGGTAGTCGTCGGGAGTCTGAAAGGCGACCGCGGAACTGTTGATGCGCCGATCGGCAGACATCCGGTTCATCGCAAAAAGATGGCCGTCCTCTCGCCCGAAATGCTGGCCGCCGGAAGGGCGAAAAATGCCGTGACGCATTATGAGGTTATTGCACGGTACACAGGATATAGCCATATAAGAGTAAGACTCGAAACCGGACGGACACATCAGATTCGGGTGCACATGGCATATCTCGGGCACCCGGTGGCGGGGGATGTGGTTTACGGCGGGGGACGGCAGCCCGCAGGCCTTAGGGGTCAATGTCTGCACGCGCGGACAATCGGGTTTGCTCATCCGCGTGACGGACGATATATCGAGCTTACCGGCGACCTGCCCGATTATTTTACCGCGTTCTTAAAGACGTTGGGCGACCCGGAGTAGATTAATATACCGGAAGTATTTGATGCGGCGCATTATACAACATAGATAATCGGCACGCCGGGCAGCTTGACTTCAAGCTGGTTTCGGAGAAATTCCTCGCCCATAGCCCGCACATCGTCACGGTAGCAGTATTTGCCCCGCCCCCTCCCGGTCATCAGCTCCTTGTCATACAGCTCGGCCGCCTTGGGAAAGGCTTCGCGGTTGATGGCGCGGTGGACATAGCTGTAGGTCATGAAGATTATCTCGATGAAAAGCCGGCGTTTTGCCTTTTCGGTAAGTTCTTCCGCGAGCCTGTCAATAAGTTTTGAATAGAGCTCCCTCCAGTTTTCCACAAGGATGACCGGAGCGATAAGGATACCGACCTTGTATCCCGCCTCGCACATGCTGTTGAGGGCGGCGATTCGTCTTTTTAAAGGGGATGTGCCGAATTCAATCTTAGTGATGATTTCCTGAGGGTTTACGCTCATTCGCATTATAACCCGCCCGTTGTGGTTTAAGGAGAGCAGAGGCCCGACCATATCGAATTTGGTCGGGAAGGTTATCAGCCCCTTCTTGTTTTTCCCGAAGTTCTCGATTGTCCATTCAAGATTGCCGGTGATGGTGTTTTCGAGAACGAGGTCGCTGTTGCTCCCTATTTCAAAGACCAAATCCTTTTGGGCGTCATCCGCCGTTTTGATAATTTTATAAAGCATCTGCTCCCGGTTTACAAACAGCCTCAGATAAGAGCATTTGTTGTAATTGCAGACAAGATAGCAGTAAAGACAGATTGCACTGCATCCAGATGAGGTATAGGGAACAAGAAAATCAGACACCTTATGGTTTGGTGTATGCGTAAGCGATTTACGCACACCGACTATCAGGTGTCTTTTTAATTTCGGGAATTCCCGGTTGGATTTCGCCCTCAGCTCGTCAATCTTATTGTGGCTTTGGATTGCAACCCAAGGGATGTCACAAAACCGTTCCCTCAGCTCCTTCCCAAGCTCGTATTTGAGAGCGGCGGGCTCGAAAAACACTTTATCAGGATTCAAATAAGCACCAGCTTTTTAAAGGTATGCCTTGAGCTGTCTGATGTTATTTTCTTCAAATTCTCGAAGCTTTTCCATCAAACCTACAATCTGAGGCTCGGCGTCATTATATTTTCTGATATTCCTGATGGCGTTGATAACCCCCATATTGCTCCCGATAATCAGCATTTCGGCAATATGGGAGGGGGTTTTATCGGTCAGGGTTTGCAGGTTTATCATAAGATAGGTTCTTATCTTTTCAAATGAGCCTATTCCCTTTTCGTCGTACCCGTTTTCATTCAGCATTTTCCGTGCGGTCCGGTGGATTTCCTCGTATCCCCGATATTTGGACTGAAGATGCCTTTTAAAGCCTTCGTCCTCAACGATGCTTGCCAGATGCTCGATGGTTTCAACCCCCATCTGTGAGTTTTGGTAAATAAAGTTCAGCATTTCAGCGTTCTGGTTCATATTAAGATAGTATCCTTTCCTATGCAAGATGCCATTAGTATATCCGAAAAAGGCGGAGATTTACCCACCCTCCTTTTTTACCTTTTGGTGTCTTTTGCAAAAGGGGAGAGGATATTTTTTATGCTTTTTATGATGCTCTATGCACTCGTCGCAGCTTCCGCGCCGTTTACACTTTTTCCATTTGCAGCTGCATGATTCATTTATCTTTTTTGACATTTTCGGCCCTCTTTTTTAATTTCATATATTTACCTGAAAATTCATGTGTAAAAAATTAGTACTGGCACTTGCATTTTTCCAACTTAGACGCTATAATAGAGAAAAAGTGGTTAAAAGTAGGGTAAAGTGTTATCATGTGGTGGCAAATGGGGAGTTTTCTACACTTTCCACAGAGTTTTCAACATCGGCGGCTCTTTAAGGGACCGATGCGGAGGTAAGTATGTTATACGGACGCTATCAACATAACATCGATGCCAAGGGGCGCATCTTCGTGCCCGCGAAGCTTCGTGAAAAGCTGGGCGAAAGCTTTATCGCCGCGGCCGTTATGGATCATTGCGTAAGTCTGTATTCAATGGAAGAATGGAACAAGCTTCAGCAGGGGCTGGCAGATATGCCGTTTACCAAGGCCAGGAAGCTGCAGCGTTACCTCTCGGCAAACGCCGCCGACGTTCAGGTTGACTCACAGGGGCGGATTCTGCTTCCGCGTCATCTTCTGACATATGCCTCGCTTGTAAAAGAGGCGCTGGTTATCGGGGCAGGCAACCGCGCCGAGATATGGAACCCCGAGAGCTATGAAAATGAAAGCATACAGATGACTCCGGAAGAGGTTGAAAACGAGTTTATCGAGCTTGGATTCTAAAACCAATGAAAAAGGCGGTGTTCTCCCGGCATGGACGACAAAAAACGTTCCGGCAGGCCGGAAGGCTCGCCGTATCATATACCGGTTTTGCTTGACGAGACCATAAAAGCCATGAATATCCGGGACGACGGCATATATCTTGACGCCACGGCGGGAGGAGGAGGGCATTCCTTTGAAATCGCGTCCCGCCTGACAACAGGGCGTTTGATTGCGCTGGATCAGGATCCCGACGCGGTAAAGGAGGCATCCCGGAGGCTCGAGGGCCTGAATGCCGAGGTCGTCCGTTCAAACTTTGCCATGATGGAGCAGGTTTTGCATGACAGGGGCATTTTTTCGGTGGATGGAATCCTTATGGATATCGGGGTTTCATCGCATCAGCTCGATGCTCCCGAGCGCGGGTTTTCATACCACGCCGACGCCCCTCTTGATATGCGGATGAGTCAAGAGGGCACAACTGCCGCCGAGCTTGTCAATACACTGGACGAAAAACAGCTTGCAGAGATATTCTTCCGTTTCGGAGAGGAAAAATACGCCCGCCCCATTGCACGTTCGATAGTGCGTGAGAGGGTCGGACAACCTATCGAAACAACTGCTATGCTGTCCGAGATTGTCAAAAACTCGGTTCCGGCCTCATACCGCCGCGACGGGCACCCTGCAAGAAAGGTGTTTCAAGCGCTGAGGATTGCGGTAAACCGGGAGCTTGATTGCCTGTCATTGACCCTTGACACAGCCTTTTCCCTCCTCAAAAACGGCGGAAGGCTTGCGGTTATCACCTTCCATTCACTTGAAGACCGGATGGTTAAGCAGAGATTTGCGTTATGGTGTAAGGGGTGTGTCTGCCCGCCTGATTTCCCGATATGCGTGTGTAATCGCACACCTGCCGCCCGTCTTGTCCTGCGAAAGCCGGTTGAAGCCTCGCAGGAGGAACTTGAAAAGAATGCGAGAAGCCGAAGCGCAAAACTTCGTTGTATAGAAAAAATCCACGAGCCTGATTAATGTCAAAGGAAAGGAGATTGATGTGTTATGGCTGTTACCCGGGGCACCGAGGCTTATGACCTGTCTTTATTTGAAGAGCGTCCGGCAAAAGTCGTAAAACTGGAGGCAAATAAAAGGCTGCAAAAGGAAAAGCAGCGCAGAGAAGCCATCCAGTCGGCAATGAATACGATAGCAACCCTCTGTATTGCGGCTTTGGCGGTAACGGTCATGGGCATGATGATAATGAGCAGGGTCAGGCTGACCGAGATGGATAGCAAGATAAAAAGCATGGAGAAGCATCTTGTCGAGCTGCAAAGCGAAAAGGTACGCCTGAATGATGAGCTGGCAAGCAAGACCTCTACAAAAAGCGTTGAGGAATATGCCTATAACGTGCTGGGGATGCAAAAGATTGAATCGTCTCAGATAGAGTACATTGAGTCAAAAAACAGTGACAAAGCGGTTGTGTCGGAGGATACCAACAAAAATGTGCTGGAGGCGGCAGGATCGGCGATTGTAAAATTTTTCTCACAACTGGCATACCTGTTTGAATGATTCAATAAGTATGAGTGAGGGCTGTTCAGCGAGTTCTCACGTTAACGCTGAGAGTTGGGATGATAAAATCTTGACTCTCTTTTCATTCAAGGTCGGGTTTTGTCAGTTTTAACATATATTTGTGTCTTTGAGCGGAAAGGCAAGGTGATCTTATGGCTTATCGTGAAAAAGAAAAGGTTACTACAAAAGCCCCGACCCGCCAAATGTGGCGGCGTTCGGTGATCGTGCTTGTTTTAATGCTGCTCTTTTGTATCAGCATACTCGGCAAGCTTTCTCTGATTCAGATTGTCGAAGCCGATTACTGGCGTGAAAAGGCGGTCGGCCAGCAGATGAGCGACAGCACGATTTCACCCAAGCGAGGCACAATATATGATTCCAAAATGATGGTTCTGGCACAATCGGCTACCGTCTGGACGGTGATTATGTCACCCTACAATATCAAGCAGGAGAGCACAAGAAACAAGATTGCCGATGAGTTGTCAAAGCTTTTGGATGTTGACCGCGAAAAGCTGTATAAAAAGACCCTCAAAACCAATTCGCAGTATGAGGTAGTTAAGGCCAAGATTGAATATCCCCTTGCCAAAACCCTTTCGCAGTGGATTGACGACAATAAGCTCGGGACGGTATTCCGTATTATTGAGGATTACAAACGCTATTATCCGATGAACAACCTCGCATCCGCCATTCTCGGCTTTACCGGGACCGACAATAACGGACTGTACGGGCTTGAAGCATACTACGAAAAGACCCTTGCGGGCAAACCGGGACGGATTGTGACAGCCAAGAACGGGTGGGGCGATGATCTCGATATAAAGCTGAGGTTTGAGAAAACCATAGGCGCGCAGGACGGCAACAGTCTGATGCTTACTATAGACAGTACCGTTCAGTATTATGCTGAAAAGTATCTTGAAATTGCCGTTAAAGAAAATATGACCAGCAACCGCGGCGCGGTTATAATTATGGACGTCAATACCGGCGCGATAATAGCAATGGCAACCAAGGGCGATTTTGACCCCAACGAACCCATGGTCATCGTCGATCCGGGGGAACAGGAGAAGCTGGCTCTTTTAGCGGGGGATGAGAAGTCGGCCGCCGTGAAAAAAGCTCTGGAGAAGCAGTGGACCAACAAGCCGATTTCGGATTATTATGACCCGGGCTCGGTATACAAGACCTTTACTCTTGCCGCGGCGCTTGAGGAGGGCGTTGTGACCGAAAACTCGCACTTTTACTGCAAGGGCGGTCTTCAGGTAGGCGACAGGTTCATAAAATGCCATAAATACCCGCTGAGCCATGGCTCGCAAAATCTTGCCCAGGCGATTTCCAATTCATGCAACCCCGCCTTTATAGAGATAGGTCAAAAGCTGGGAGGCAGTCTGTTTTTCAAATATTTTACCGGCTTTGGGTTTAACGGTCGCACGGGAGTTGATATGCTGGGCGAGTCAAAGGTTACCGAGTCACTTTATTTCAGTGAAAAAAATCTTGAAAATGTTATAAATCTTTCGGTAGCGTCGTTCGGTCAGAACTTTAAGGTAACCCCTATCCAGATTATAACGGCCATGTCGGCAATCGCGAACGGCGGAAAGCTGATGCAGCCTTATGTTGTACAGCAGATACTGGACAGCAATGGTAACGTGATTTCCAATACCGAACCGATTGTAAAAAGACAGGTTATTTCAAAGGAGACCTCGAAAAAGATAAGCACCATGCTTGAAAACTCGGTAAGAAACGGGGGTGGCAAAAACGCATATATACCTGGCTATCGCATGGCGGGCAAGACCGGAACATCCGAAAAAACCGACCAGAATATCAAGAATAAAACGAATGATGTGGTTGCTTCGTTTGCCGGATATGCACCTGCCGATGACCCCAAGTACGCCATCCTTGTACTGCTTGACGAACCGCAGGTTTCGATACGGTACGGCGGAACCATTTCAGCGCCGGTCGGTCAAAGAATTATGGCTGAAGCGCTGCCTTATCTCGGGGTTGAACCCAAGTATACAGATGAGGAAAAGGCGGCTATGGACAGAACCACCCCAAATGTGACCGGCAAAAAGGTCTCGGTAGCCCAGACCATGCTGAAAAACAGCGACCTTAAATATCAGGTTGTCGGAAGCGGGGAGACGGTTATCAAGCAGGTTCCCGCCAAGGGCGAGAGCATACCGAGATACGGAACCGTCGTTCTGTATACCGAAGAGGGCACGCTTTCACAGACCACAACCGTTCCCGATTTCAAGGGAATGACCATGAATCAGGCGAATATTGCCGCCGCGAACCACAAGATAAATATACAGATGAACGGGCTCGGTATGAGCAGCAGCGAGGCCAAGGCGTCCACCCAGAGCATTGAGGCGGGGAAGAAGGTGCCGCTCGGAACGGTTGTCAAGGTGAACTTTGTTTATGAGGACCGAATAGAGTAGCATTATTTATAAATTCAGATTAAAACTCATATTATAATTATCAGCAGCCGTTTTACGGCGGGAGGTATGGTTATGAAGCTGTCAGAGCTAATGAGGGGCATTCCCCTGCCCGATTGCCGCGAAGGGGAAATAGCGGGCATTACCTGCGACTCCCGCCGTGTTGCAAAGGACTGGGTTTTTGTATGTATAAAGGGCGGTTCGGTTGACGGACACCGCTTTGCGGCTCAGGCCGAAGCCGCGGGGGCCGCGCTTATCGTTGCCGAGGAGAATACCGGATGCAGCTCGCAGCTAGTAGTTCCATCAACCCGCACGGCATGGGCGATTATGTGCTCAAACTGGTTTGGAAATCCCGCGTCGCGTCTAAGCCTTATAGGGATAACCGGAACCAACGGCAAGACCTCCACCACCTATATGCTCAAATCATTGCTGGAATCCTGCGGTCATAAGGTTGGCCTTATCGGTACCATACAAAACATGATAGGGGACAGGGTTCTTCCGTCGAGTCATACCACGCCCGACCCCTACGACCTGCAGAGCATGCTGGCTCTGATGGTGGCGGAGGGCTGCGGCTATGCCGTGATGGAGGTATCCTCACACGCTCTTGACCAGGAACGGGTGGGCGGACTTAAATTCGACGCGGCCGTTTTTACAAACCTTACACAGGACCATCTTGACTATCATAAATCCATGGATAACTATCTGGCGAGCAAGAAAAAGCTGTTCAGCCAGAGCGCCAAGGCGGTTGTGAATCTGGACGATCCCTATA
>JAAYKB010000047.1 GCA_012522615.1 Clostridiales bacterium | reverse complement strand
TTACTATGTATTATCAGAATTGCTTGCACTAATATTATCATTATAACAGCGCTATGTCAATTACTGTAAAACGGCCGATATCGGGGATACATAGTGCTTTACAATAACCTTGAAATACCATATAATGAATATTGCTGTTTAACGAGACTTCTATGATTCTACCATAAAGGATGAAATCCAATGCTGCAATATGAGGAACTGCGGCTTAAGCTGGAGGGCTTAAAGCCGGAAATTGACGATTTAGCCAACGCTTTGAGGCTTGAACAGTGCCGACGGGATTTGGACGGGCTGGAAATCAAGGCGTCCGAACAGGGGTTTTGGGATAACATGGAGTCGGCGCAGGCGGTTTTGCAGAAGATTTCCGGACTCAAAGAGACGATATCCCGATACGAAAAGCTGGTTGCCGATTATCACGACGCCTTAACCCTTATCGAGCTTGCGGACGAGGCGGGGGACGAATCCCTTCTTGACGAATGCACCGGGGCCGTCACGGGCGTTTCGGGCGAGCTTGATGAACAAAGACTGTCAACCCTTTTGAACGGAGAATATGACGGCAAGAACGCCATCCTGACCTTCCACGCGGGTGCAGGCGGAACCGAAGCGCAGGACTGGGCCGAAATGCTGTACAGGATGTATACGCACTGGGCGGAGCGGCACGGCTTTGAATATAAGATTCTCGATTACCTCGACGGGGACGAGGCGGGATTAAAGAGCGCGTCAATCGAGATTATCGGCATGAACGCCTACGGCTATCTTAAATCCGAGGCCGGGGTTCACCGGCTTGTACGTATCTCCCCCTTCGACGCATCGGGACGCAGGCACACCTCCTTTGCCGCCCTCGAGGTGATACCCGAGATTGACGATTCGGTTGAGATTGAAATACGCCCCGAGGATTTGAAGGTGGACACCTACCGTTCGGGTGGAGCGGGCGGACAGCATGTAAATAAGACCGAGTCGGCAATCCGCATTACCCACATCCCCACCGGAATTGTGGTCGCCTGTCAGAACGAACGCAGCCAGCACCAAAACCGTGAGGTCGCGATGCGTATGCTGCGCTCCAAGCTGGTCGAGATAAAGGAGCGGGAACATTACGACAAGATTGAGGACATCAAGGGCGGGCAGGCGCAGATTGCATGGGGCAGCCAGATACGTTCATATGTATTCATGCCCTATACCCTTGTAAAGGACCACCGCACCGGATATGAGAACGGCAATATTAACGCCGTGATGGACGGAGATATCGACGGCTTTATCAACGCCTATCTCAAAGCCGCGGCAAACGGAACAATAGGCTATAAGGAATAATGGTGAAAACGGCAGCCGGAAGGGGCTGCCGTTTTGCGGCGGTATATGTAATCGGTACAATAAAGGTGGTATAATAATATCAGCCCGGTTGAAATGAAATCCGGAAAGGACGCATGATTGCTATGAAACGAATTGATATCGCACGGCTGTATGCCGACGCCGAATCCTTTTCGGGGCGGGATGTCACGGCTTGCGGATGGATTAAAACAATCAGGCAGTCGAAGACGTTGGCCTTTATCGAACTGAATGACGGAAGCTGTCTGCGTAACCTGCAGGCGGTTTTGGAAGCTGACGGGCTCGACAATTTCGAGGAGGTTGTGCGTCTCAATGTTGGCTCGGCCGTCGCTGTTTCGGGACGGGTGGTTATGACCCCGCAGGCAAAGCAGCCTTTTGAGCTGCACGCCGGCCAAATCATGATTGAAGGCGGCTCGACGCCGGATTATCCCTTGCAGAAAAAGCGCCACTCGCTGGAATATCTTCGCCAGATTGCGCATCTGCGCCCCCGCACAAATACCTTCAGCGCGGTTTTCAGGGTGCGTTCGGTCTGCGCCTATGCCATCCACCGTTTTTTTAACGAGCGCGGTTTTATTTATGTTCACACCCCGATTATAACCTCAAGCGATTGCGAGGGGGCGGGGGAGATGTTTCGTGTCACCACCCTTGACATCGGGAGTCCTCCTTTGAACGAGGACGGGTTTGTTGATTACAGCAGGGACTTTTTCGGCAAGCCGGTTTCCCTGACGGTGTCGGGCCAGCTTGCCGGAGAGTGTATGGCAATGGCGTTCGGCAGGATATACACCTTCGGACCGACATTCCGCGCCGAGAAATCATACACGCCGCGCCATGCCGCCGAATTCTGGATGATAGAGCCTGAGATTGCGTTTGCCGATTTGAATGACGATATGGAGCTTGCCCGTGATATGATACGGTATGTTGTGGGATATCTGCTGCAGCACTGTCCGGACGAGATAGACTTTTTCTGCTCGCATTATGATGAAACGCTGAGGGAGCGGCTGGAATCTCTTGTGTCGTCGGATTTTGCCCACATCACCTATACCGAGGCGGTAAAGCTGCTTGAAAGGTCGGGCGAAAGCTTTGAATACCCTGTTTCATGGGGCTGCGATCTGCAGACCGAGCATGAACGCTATCTGACCGAGAAGCATTTCAAACGCCCCGTTTTTGTAACCGATTATCCCCGCGACATAAAGGCTTTTTATATGCGTCAGAATGACGACGGGAAGACGGTTGCCGCCATGGACCTTCTTGTTCCCAGAATCGGGGAGATAATCGGAGGAAGCCAGCGCGAGGAGCGTCCCGAGATGCTCGAGGAGGCGTTGCAAAGGTTTAAACTTTGCAAGGACGATTATGACTGGTATCTGCAGCTTCGCCGATACGGCGGCACAAGGCATGCGGGGTTCGGACTGGGCTTCGAGCGGCTTATACTCTATGTGACCGGCATGGCGAATATCCGTGATGTTCTGCCCTTCCCGAGAACTACCGGAAACGCAGATTATTAAATCGTCGATATGATTGTTAATGCCATGCTCCATGGCAGATTTTCCGACAATAATCATCAATATTAACGAATTTTGCATGTGTATAAAATTTAACTTGCAAACCATGACCGCATAATATAAAATTAGAAACGGATTTTTATATGAACTTTTACGGACTTTCCTGAGCAGATAGTCCTCAGATTACTGAGGACTATTGAACGGTATCCTCCGGATAACCCGCGGCTTACCGTCGGGGAGTTAACTAAGTAATGCAAAGTGAGAGGGGCAATTTGTCATGTCGGCTTTGGATTTTATTCCAAGGGAGCGGTTGGCTGCACGGATTTCCGAACTTGAACGGGTATACGAGGAATATAAATCGCGCGGGCTCAAGCTCGATATGTCGCGCGGAAAGCCGGGACCCGATCAGCTTGACCTTACCATGGGTCTGCTAGACCAGGTCAATCTGAGAAACGGATACAGCACAAGGGACGGTATCGATACAAGAAATTATGGGCTTGTTGACGGGATTCCCGAGATGAAGGAAATATTTGCCCCTCTTTTTGAAGTGGATGTCTCTCAGGTGATAGTCGGCGGAAATTCCAGCCTTAACATGATGTTTGATTTTATTGCGATGGTATATTCCCGCGGTTTGCTGGGGCAAAAGCCCTGGGCAAAGCAGGAGGGGATTAAGTTTTTGTGCCCGTCGCCCGGGTATGACCGTCATTTTGCCATAACCGAGTACTTCGGTATCGAGCTTGTCACGATTGATATGACCCCGGAGGGACCGGATATGGATCAGGTTGAGCGATATGCCGCCGATCCTCTGGTCAAGGGTATATGGTGCGTTCCGATGTATTCAAATCCCGACGGTATCACATATTCGGACCAGACCGTACGGCGGCTTGCATCCCTGAAGGCCGCCGCTGATGATTTTGTTATAATGTGGGATAATGCTTACGGAATCCACCATCTGTACGAGCCCGGCGACAAGCTGCTGAATCTGTATAGAGAAGCCGAGGCAAACCAAACCGAAAACCGGGTGGTTATGTTCGCATCCACCTCTAAAATCAGCTTTCCCGGAGCGGGCGTAGCCGCCATGGCGGCAAGCCCGGCGGTTATTGCGGAAGTACGCCGCCGTATGTCCTTCCAGACCATTTGCAGCGACAAGATTAATATGCTCCGCCACGCAAAATTTTTCGGCAGCTTTGAAAATATGTGCAACCACATGAAACTCCACGCCGCCGTACTGCGTCCCAAGTTCAGGGTGGTGCTTGATGCGCTTGAGGAGAATCTGGCTTCCAAGGGTATAGCCTCATGGAACAGTCCCCGAGGCGGCTATTTTGTAGGTGTAAATCTGATGGACGGCTGTGCAGGCGAGACTATAAGACTACTGAATGAGGCGGGTGTTGTTATGACCCCGGCGGGCGCGACATACCCATATGGAAAGGATCCGCGGGACAGAAACATCCGTATCGCGCCTACATTCCCGCCCCTTGACGAACTGCGCACCGCCATGCAGCTGTTCTGCGTTTGCGCCGAGCTGGTATGTCTTAAAAAGCGTCTGGCGGCAATGTAATACATCGTGATAGATTTAACAATCTATCCGGAAGGCTTGTTGAAGGCACAAAAAGGTGATATAATAACAGAGCAGTAAAGAATCGGGCACTGAAAAAGAGGAATCAAGACCTAAATGGGACAAAGAGACAATCTCAGAAATATTGCGATTATTGCACATGTTGATCACGGAAAAACCACACTGGTAGACCAGCTTCTGAGGCAAAGCGGAATATTTCGCGCGAACGAACAGGTCGAAGAACGCGTAATGGATTCCAACGACCTTGAGCGGGAACGCGGAATTACTATTTTGGCGAAGAATACAGCCGTTATTTACGGCAATACAAAGATAAATATTGTTGACACGCCGGGACATGCCGATTTCGGGGGCGAGGTCGAGCGCATACTGATGATGGTGGACGGCGTACTGCTTTTGGTTGACGCATTTGAGGGATGTATGCCCCAGACGCGCTTTGTATTGAAAAAGGCGCTCGGACTAGGCAAGCGTCCGGTGGTTGTTATCAATAAAATCGATCGTGACGGCGCCCGCCCCGCCGAGGTTATCGACGAACTGATAGACCTTTTTATCGAGCTTGGCGCCGACGAAAGCCAGCTCGAGTTTCCTGTTGTCTATGCGTCGGGACGTGACGGGTATTCGTCACTGGACCTAAAAGCAAGAGAAGGGGATATGGAGCCGCTTTTTAAGGCGATACTCGAGCATGTGCCGGCGCCGACAGGCGATATAGACGGCCCGCTGCAGATATTGTTTTCAAATATCGACTATGATGATTATGTAGGGCGTATCGGAATCGGCAGGGTCGAAAGGGGCAGGGTGCAAAACGGTCAGACCGTGACAATCTGCAGTCCGGACGGTAAAGCCGTAAATGCGCGTATCGGAAAGCTTTATCAATTTGAGGGACTGAAGCGGGTCGAGTGTGAGTCGGCCGCTCTGGGAGACATTGTCGCCGTAACCGGAATTGCCGATTTGAATATCGGCGAAACCGCCTGTGACCCCGAATGTGTCGAGCCCCTTCCTTTTGTCAGAATCGATGAACCGACAATATCCATGCTTTTTATGGTTAACAACAGCCCTTTCGCAGGGCGCGAGGGCAAGTTCGTGACCTCCCGCAACCTCAGAGAGAGATTGTTCCGCGAGGTAGAGACAAACGTAAGCATGCGGGTTAAGGAAACCGACAGCACCGACGCCTTTGAGGTTTCGGGCCGCGGGGAGCTGCATCTTTCGATTCTTATTGAAACCATGAGACGGCAGGGATATGAATTTGCCGTAAGCCGTCCGCGGGTGATATATAAACAGGATGAAACCGGCAGACTTCTTGAGCCGATGGAGCTTCTAATGATTGAGGTGCCGGAGCAATATGTCGGGGCGGTCATGGAGAAGCTCGGAACACGGCGGGCGGAGATTATTAATATTGCAACACGAATCACCGGAATCAGCCACCTTGAATTCCGGATTCCGGCGCGCGGCCTTATGGGATACAGACAGCAGTTTCTGACAGATACCAACGGAAACGGCATCATGAACAGTATTTTTGACGGGTACGACGAGTATAAGGGGGATATCCCCCAGCGCATTCAGGGCTCGCTTGTCGTGTTTGAAACAGGGGAAACCACCACCTACGGCCTGTATAACGCACAGGAGCGCGGCATATTGTTTGTCGGCCCGGGTGTTCCGGTATACGAGGGTATGATTATCGGGGAATCGTCCAAGGGCGAGGATGTTGTCGTAAACGTCTGCAAGAAAAAGCATGTGACGAATATGCGCGCCGCCGGTTCGGACGATGCTTTGCGGCTTACCACTCCGACCGTGCTTTCGCTCGAGCAGATGCTGGAATTTATAAACGACGATGAACTGGTTGAGGTTACCCCGAAAAATATACGTATTCGCAAGGTGATTCTTGCTAAGGACCAGAGAATGAAGGAAATGTTCAAGAAAAAGTAATATAACCTGAGGTCACAGAAAGGCGGAGTGTACCGATGCAAGACAAAACCTATAAGATGAAGATAGCGGGACTGGAGCGTGAGCTGCCCATCTGCCGTATTAATGACAACCTTAGTATTGCGGCATTTGTTATATTCGGAGACGTGGAGCTGACCGTTGCGGCGTCTGCCGAACTGCTGAAAAAGGCGCCCGAATTCGATGTGCTTATCACGGCGGAGGCGAAGGGTATTCCTCTGGTTTATGAGATGGCCCGCCAGAGCGGAAAGCCGTATTTTATCGCCCGCAAATATCCCAAGCTTTACATGTCAAACCCGATTTCGGTCGATGTGCGTTCGATTACCACCGATAAGGAACAGGTTCTTTATCTCGATGAGACCGAAATGGATATAATCAACGGCAAGCGGGTTCTTATTGTTGACGACGTTATAAGCACGGGGGAATCGCTCCGTGCCCTGGTTGCGCTTGTCGAACGCTCGGGCGGAAGGGTGTCGGGACGATGCGCGATACTCGCCGAGGGAGACGCGATAGGCCGCAAGGATATTTTTTATCTTGAACCGCTGCCTTTGTTTTTTGATAATGACGACGGTGCCGGAGCCTGACATATCAGGGGGCTGTCGGCTTAAAAACCCGTCTTGACAGGGGGCATATATAAATGGAACGACCGATGGCTCTTCTCGGGATTTCATTTTTTATGTCGCTGTTGATGGCGTCATTTTTGGAACTGAAAATGACGGTTGTATTGGCGGCTTTGTTCTTTGCCGCCTTTTTGATAGGTCTGTTCGTAAAGCAGATAAGGAAAAACAGGCAGGTCATGATGGTGATTTTCGCCGCCGTGGCCGCCTTTTCTATGTATTCGGTCAAGGAAATGCTGAGCTACCGCCCGTTACAGAGATGGGACGGTCAAAATGCCGCCCTGCGCGTCGAAACGGTCGATATGGTGCAGGACAACAACCGTGTCACCGTGCGGGTTATCGGCGGCGAGCTCCCAAAAGGCACGCGTATTAACCTGTGGTTATCCGGAACCGAGCTTTATCCGAAGCCTTACGATATACTTGAGGGGGAGTTCAGTCTATCAACCCCGAACAAAAACATCAGGAGTTATTTCAAGGCGAACGGCATTTATCTTAACGGGTATGCGGCAGGGTATGGAGAGAATGAGATTAAACATATAAAGCCGGACGTCCGTCCGTTTATGTATCACATCATTGAGGCGAGACGCAGCGCCCGAAACACCATTATGTCCCAGAAGAATATGGACGGAACGTCGGGACTTATCGCCGGTATTGCGTTCGGCTTTAAACAGGACATTTCACCCGACATCGAATACAATTTCAGAACCGTCGGGGTATCCCACCTGCTGGCGGTCTCGGGACTGCATGTTGCGTTGCTGTCGCAGGCTTTGCTCTGGTTTTTATGCCTTCTTCGCATTCCGCGCAGGCTGTCTCTGGGAATTTCGTCCGCAGGCGTTTTGTTTTTCGTGGCTCTGACCGGCTTTGAACCCTCCATACTGCGGGCGGGCTTGATGTGTCTTATATTCCTTGTCGGCCAGATGATTGGGCGCGAGTCAGACGGCCTGAATTCACTCGGGGTTTCGGTATTCGGATTAACCGTTTTTAATCCCTATGCCGTCAATGACGTCGGGCTTTTGCTGTCGTTCTCGGCAACCTACGGGCTTCTTGTGCTGTACCCCATGTTGAAAAGGACGGCCTCGGCATTGCTTGAGAAACGGTCGGGGAAGATGGGCGCGGCGGCAGTCCTGTGCGAAAAGGCGGTTGACTCGGTGATGATTACGGCAGCGGCAACCCTGCCGACGCTGCCGGTTATTCTTTTCTCGTTCGGTCAGATTTCGCTTATATCTCCGATTGCCAACCTGCTGATGGTCTTTCCGACCTCGGTCGTTACGGTGACCGCATGCGCCGCCGTGCCGCTCTATCATATTGCGCCTCTGCGGTTTATATCCTCCTTCCTTTTCGGCGTCGCAAAGGTTGTAACAGGCTATCTTATCAAGGTATCCGAATGGCTTGCCTCAATCCCGTTCGCTACGGTTTGGGCAAAGCAGTCCTTTATGATTATACTGATTCCAGCCGCCATATGCCTTGTGATTCTCGGATACCGGCTGCTCGGAAGGCACGGATTACGGATAATGGCGGTATGGTCGGTAATCGCAATGCTTTGCGGGGTGTTGACCCACCGTCTGCTGATGAAGGACGTTACCGACATAACGGTTTTGAATGCGGGTTACGCATCGGCACTGCTGCTCGAGCGCGACGGACGCACCGGAGTGATTATGATGGGAGACGGCTCTGCCGCAAGCAGCGCGGCTCAGGAGCTGGAGCGGCGCAATGTAAGAACGGTTGATTTTCTAATGATACCTAATCTCGATGACGAGTGCGCCTTCTGTCCGATGGCGCTTACCGACCGAATCGGGGTGAACTGCTTGATAACGGGGGCTTCGGGAGAATACAGCGATACGGTGGATGCCTTGAAGTCAGACGGTCGGATAAGGTGGGACAACTGCTGCGTGAAGTTCTGGAGTGACTGTTACGCCGAGTTATATAACGGCTGGCTAGGTATAAAAATAGGAAAGACACGTATTCTTGTCAGTCCGGATAAGTCGAAGGCCTCCGATTTAAACGAGGGACAGCGAAAGACCAATCTGGTTGTTTATACCGGAGGACCGCCGCAGCATGTATCCTCGATTACCGCCCAGGCGGGCGTACTGTGCTGCAGGGCCGAAACCCTGTCCGCCAAGCTGAAAGGGTTTACAAGGGATTCATATCCGCTTTATAATACAACCGAAAGGGATATCACGATAAGGACGCGCGGGACGGGCGACTTGTATTTTTTGAAGAAAATTGTTTAGATTATTTAAAGGGGAGAATGTAGTTGCCTTTGAGTGAAGCCAAATTGAAAAAGCAGCTTAAAAGCGGGGAGTTTGCAAGGGTATACTTTTTTTACGGAGAGGAAAGCTACCTGACTTCTTATTATGCCGGTCAGATTGCATCAAAGGTGACTGGCGATGATTCGCTTGCCGGGTTTAACCACCAAAGGCTTGACGGGCAGACCTGCACGGTAGGCGAGATAGAGGAGACGGTTGAGGCCCTGCCGGTTATGGCCGAACGAAAGTGTGTAGAGGTACGCGATTTTGATGTCGCCTCGGCCGGCGCCGACGCTCTGGAACGATTGCACGCATTGATAGCCGACTCCCCCAAAAGCAGTGTTGTGGTTTTCTGGCTGGACTCGGTATCGGCCGACACAAAGAAGAATTCAAAATGGAAAGCCTTTGCCGCGGCTGTCGATAAGGCGGGGGTCAGCGTGCATTTCCCCCGCAAGACCGAGGGGGATATTGTTCGTCTGCTGTGCGGCGGCGCTCAGCGCAGGGGGTGTGCCCTGAGTGCGGATAACGCCCGATTGATGGTTCGCCGCTGCGGAAACGATTTGAATCTTTTGCTGGGCGAGCTCGACAAGCTGTCCGCCCTTGCCGACCGGGGAGAGATTAAAAAAGAACATATCGAAGGGATAGGGACACAGAACCTTGAGGCTTCGGTGTTTGATTTGTCCAAAGCCCTGATACAGGGGAGCTACTCCAAGGCATATGATATTATTGCCGGTCTGTTTTCCCAAAGGGAGGATCCTGTTTCGATACTGGCCGTCTTGTCGAGCGCATATGCCGATTTATACCGGGCAAAGGTTGCCATGTCGGCCGGTGTGCGTGCGGAAACACTGGCGGATGATTTTGCATATCGCGGTCGCGAATTCCGGCTGCGAAACGCGGCTCGCGACTGCGGGCGGATGTCTCTGCCCGTGCTTCGCGACAGTCTTGAGATTTTGTCCGAGGCCGACAGGCTGCTTAAATCGACGCGCAGCGATAAGAGAACCGTGCTTGAACAGACGGCGGCAAAGCTGATACTTCTTTCGCGCAGCAAGGGAGCGTCGCTATGATAAGCGTTCGGGAAGCCATTGTGGTCGAGGGCCGGTATGACAAAGCACGTCTGGCGTCGGTGGTTGACGCGCTGGTGGTTGAGACCAGAGGCTTTGGTATTTTCAAGGACAAAGAGCTGCTCCGGATGCTTCG
>JAAYKB010000046.1 GCA_012522615.1 Clostridiales bacterium | reverse complement strand
CAAAAATCCTGTCTGATGAATTAATAATGAATATTGAATAATGAAAAATGAAGAATACAAAAATCCCGCCGAATAAATTTGACAGGATTTTTGTCCTGCTAATCCCCCCCGCCGCGCCCACAATCCGAGCCCCTAGATTTCTAGCCCCTAACTCCTAACACCTAGCATTGTAAAAAATTACCAAAAATCACCACAAAATCTTATGCAAAAGGTAGAACGTGGGAAAAATTAAAAAAATTCTCAAAAAGGTTATTGACAACGTAACAAAAGTGTGTTATTATAGCATCGCAGGCGAAACAAAGAGCGCCGACCCATGAAAACCCGAACATAAACCCTGCGCAGAAAAAATCCCCCGCGCCATGGGGCGGGGGAATCTCAACCGGAAGCTATGCGCTTTCCGCGGTGGTTTCAAACTGGCTGTTGTAAAGGTTGGCGTAAAATCCGTTCTTGGCCATCAGCTCGTCATGGGTCCCCTGCTCGACAATATCGCCGTGGTTCATGCAGAGTATATGGTCGGCGTTGCGGATGGTAGAAAGCCTGTGGGCAATGATAAAGGATGTGCGCCCCTTCATCAGGTTATCCATTGCCCGCTGTATCAGCACCTCGGTACGGGTATCGACCGAGCTGGTCGCCTCGTCGAGAATCAGTATCTTGGGGTCTGCGAGTATGGCGCGCGCAATGGTAAGAAGCTGCTTTTGCCCCTGGGACACATTGCTGGCCTCCTCGTTGAGGACCATGTTGTACCCGTCGGGCAGGGTGCGCACAAAATGGTCAACCTGCGCGGCCTTGGCGGCGGCGATAACCTCCTCGTCGCTTGCGTCCAGCCTGCCGTAGCGAATGTTGTCCTTTATCGAACCGTTGTAAAGCCAGGCATCCTGCAAGACCATCCCGAAAAGCGAGCGCAGTTCATTGCGCGAAAAGCTGCGGATATTGTAGCCGTCGATAAGGATAGCGCCCTCGTCCACATCATAAAACCGCATCAGCAGCTTTACAATGGTGGTCTTGCCCGCCCCCGTCGGCCCGACAATGGCGACCTTCTGGCCTGGCTGGATACTTGCCGAAAAGTCGTTGATGACGGTTTTGCCCGGGAGATACCCGAAATTGACATGGGCGAACTGCACGCTCCCCTTGGCCCGGATTAGGGTGTCGGACTCCGGAGTGTTTTCATCGGTACTGAGGCGGACGATAGGTGAATCGGGGGCCTGCTCCTCCTCCGCGAGGAATTCAAAAACCCGCTCGGAAGCTGCCGCGGTGGTCTGAAGCACGTTGGAGATGTTGGCAAGCTGTCCTATCGGCTGGGTGAACTGGCGCACATACTGCATAAACGCCTGAATATCGCCGATCTTCAAACTCCCCTTGACGGCAAGCCAGCCCCCGAGAATACAGACGGCGACATATCCGAGATTGGATACAAAGTTCATCACCGGCATCATAAGACCCGACAAAAACTGCGATTTCCATGCCGAATCAAAAAGCCGCTCGTTGTATCCGTCAAACTTTTCGACCGATTCGGCCTCGCCGTTAAAAGCCTTCATGACATTGTGCCCGCCGTACATCTCCTCGATATGGCCGTTGATATGCCCGAGATATTCCTGCTGGGCGGCGAAATGCTTCTGCGAACGCTTGACCAGTCCCATGATAATCATCATGGAAAGAGGAAGGATTGCAAGGGAAACAATCGTCATAAGCCAGCTTATGCTGAACATCATGACAAGAATCCCGATAATCATGGTGGTCGAGGTGATGATCTGGGAAACGCTCTGATTGAGCGAATTGGAAAGGACGTCGATATCGTTGGTCACACGGGAAAGCACCTCCCCGTGACTGGTTTTATCAAAATAGCTCAGCGGCAGGTTGTTAATCTTCTTTGCAATGTCTTTTCTGAGGTTATAGGTCACCTTCATAGAAATTCCGGTCATTATCCAGCCCTGGGTATAGGAAAAGACGGCGCTGACGACATAGAGGGCGACAAGCTTGAGAAGAACCAGCCCGATTGCCTCAAAATCGATTCCGGTTCCGGTACCCGCAATCTTGTTCATTATGCCCTCGGTCAGGATGTTGGTCGCCCCGCCGAGAATCTTGGGTCCGATAATCGAAAAGACGGTGGAGGCGATGGCAAAGACAACCACAATGACAAGCCGGATTTTAAACCTGCCGAGATGGCGGCCCAGCTTTTTCATCGCGCCCTTGAAATCCTTGGGCTTCTCGCCCATCCCCATGGGCCCCATCGGCCCGCCGCCCATAGGTCCCCTGCGCCGGTTCGGAGCGTTATTCGGATTCTTGCTCATGCCAACTCCTCCTTGGTAAGCTGTGAGGACGCGATCTCGCGGTATGTTTCACAGGTTTTAAGCAGCTCCTGATGCGTGCCCCTGCCGACAATCCGCCCCTCGTCCAGCACGATTATCTGCTCAGCGTTCATTATGGTGCCGACGCGCTGGGCGACAATCAGCACGGTGGAATCTCCGGTATGCTCCTTCAACGCCCGGCGGAGTGCGGCGTCCGTCTTAAAGTCGAGGGCGGAAAAGCAGTCGTCGAATATATAGATGGGGGCGTTTTTCACAAGGGCGCGGGCAATCGCAAGCCTCTGCTTCTGACCGCCGGACACGTTTGCGCCCCCCTGAGAAATCGGGCGGTCAAGCCCCTCCTCGGAGGACGAGATAAACTCGGTCGCCTGGGCAATGTCGGCGGCAAGCCGGATTTCCTCATCGGTCGCCTCCCGCCTGCCGTACCTGAGATTGGACGCGATATCGCCCGAGAACAGTATCCCCTTCTGGGGCACAAAGCCTATCGCCTCGTGCAGCTCGTGCTGCGTAATGCGGCGGATATCCACCCCGTCAATCAAGATTTCGCCCGCCGTCACATCGTAAAAGCGGGGTATAAGGTTGATAAGGGTCGATTTGCCCGAACCTGTCGAACCGATAAAGGCGGTGGTTTTCCCCGGCTCGGCGACAAAGCTTATATCGTGCAGGACGTCATCCTCCGCCCCGCTGTATCTGAAGGATACATTCCGAAACTCAACCCGTCCCGACGGGCGTTCGCCGAGGGCTTGCGGCATTTCGGGGTCGCGTATGGTCGGCTCGGTATTCAGCACCTCCTCAACCCTCTTGGCCGATACCGCGGCGCGCGGCACCATGATAAACATCACGGCAACCATCAAAAAGGAGATGATGATCTGAATAGCATACTGGGTGAAGGCCACCATATCCCCGACCTGTATGGCAGCGGCCTCAATCTGATGGGCGCCCACCCAAACGATAACCAGACTGATTCCGTTCAAAAGCAGCATCATGACCGGCATCATGATAACCATGACCCGGTTTACAAACAGATTGACCCCGGTCAAATCCCTGTTGGCCCTGTCAAAACGTGCCTCCTCATGCTTCTGGGTGCCGAACGCCCGAATTACCATCATGCCGCTCAGGTGCTCGCGGGTTACAAGGTTGAGCCTGTCGACCATCTTTTGCACCAACTTGAATTTGGGCATGGCGACCACAAAAACAACCACAATGAGGGCGATAAGTATGGCCACGCCGACGGCAATAATCCAGCTCATCGACGGACTCTTGCTGACCGCCATAATGACCCCGCCGATCCCCATAATCGGAGCATAGCATACCATGCGTATACCTATGACAAGCAGCATCTGAATCTGGGTAATATCGTTGGTGGTACGCGTGATGAGCGAGGCGGTCGAGAACTTATCGAATTCGGCGTTTGAAAAGCCCTCGACATGGGCAAAAACATCGCGGCGCATGCGTTTGGCAACGTCGGCCGATATTCGGGAGGATATGAGGCTCACCATGACGGTTGCGGCCGCCCCCGCGAGGGTCAGCAGCAGCATCATAATTCCCTTGCGGATTATATATCCGATACGGATTGCCCCGGTGTCAACCCCGAGCTCGTTGTAAAACTGCTTGGCCATCACAACCCCGACCTGCCTGAGGATAGACTCGTCCAGCCTGTCGGCGGCCGCCCTTGAATCCTCGAATGCTGCGGGCGGAATATTATCCAGCATGGGCTGCATTTCATAAAGAGGGGATAAATCCATCTCGTTCAGCCCCTCGGTCGGCGAGGCATTTGCGGCGGACTGTCCGCTTTTGGCGGCATTCTCCTTGATGTAGTTGAGCAGGGTCATGGCGGACCGCCCGAACACCGCGCCCAGCCTGCCGCTGTCGCCGCCCGGCTTTTTCACATAAATATCCTCGGTCTTGACGGCCGGATACTTCCCCTCATAATCGCCGGCCTCGGATGACCCCGATTTGATAAGGGTATATTGGTTTTCCGTCATCTGCCGGTCCTGCTCGGTCATAAAGGTTCGCATCAGCGTCATGGCTTTTGAGCCCAGCGCGTCCGGCGCGGCCTCCTCGATACCCCCCTGCTGGATGCCGACGTTCACAATATCGGACATAAGACTGGGAAGACTGAGGTCTGCCATCGCCTGACCGAACAGCAGGGCAAGACAGACGGCAAGCCAGACGGGATAACGACCGAGATAACGGAACAGTTTCTTCATGGGGTTTTTCTTCCTTTCGGGTTGGGTCATTCATCGGTACGGCTTATGTCACGCTTCATTACATAAGACAACTGACCGACCCGGTTCTGCTGCTTGTCCGATGTAACTTCTGCCTCGCATACCTTTATATAGATAGTTTAGTACCTTAAATATCCAGACGTTTATGTATTATGCACCCTGATTAAGAAAAAATCAAGATGTTTGAAAGAAACTTAAAAAAGAGTT
>JAAYKB010000006.1 GCA_012522615.1 Clostridiales bacterium | reverse complement strand
TAATTGATTATTTTCCGAATGTATATTCCGATGTCATTTCGGTTCAGAGCTTTATCAGAATTCAGGACGATGATTACCACATTTTATGGTCCAGCCTTGATGCACCTGTCGCAAGTCTTTGCCGCATATGGCCGGGGTATGTTTCCCCCGCCCACCGTTGTCTCTCTGACGATAAATTTCGCCATAAGCCTCAGACAGCAGAGGACTATTCCCAAAACGGTCACATCTATTCACAGTTGTTTAATAATAATTTCGGAACCAACTTTGCCGTATCACAGACGGGCTTATGTGTGTTTCGCTATTGCCTGACAACGGGTGAGGATAAGCTTTCTGACAGTCAGGCTGTCAGATGGGGTTGGCAGACAAAAACCGCCTTTTCCACGTTGTTTACAGACAGAGCCGCACCGAACGGTAAGCTCCCCGCCATTGGACAGTTTGTTCAGACAAACAATCTGAAAACCCCCATATTAAATTTCAAAAAGGCCGAAAACGGTAAAGGGTTTATTCTACGTCTTTGGAACTTCTCCAAAAACATGGAGAGGGTTACAATTACCTTCCCATACCTGAAGGTTAAATCGGCAAACCTTACGAATCCGGCAGAAGAAGATAAAAAAGGCGCAAAGTGCGATATTTCGGAGCAAGCAGTATCTGTTAATGCGCCTTCAAACGAAATTATTAACATTAGAGTTTGTTTTTAAAGCTCTATACAACATAAATTTAGCCTATGCTTATATGGGGGAATTAATATGTTCACATATATACACTGCTATATGCCGCAGACATTCGACGCGTATGTAAAAAAAGGGTTTTTCGGGAAAAACGACGGTGTAAAGATTCATCAGATAATATCTCTCAATGACAGTAAAAAATTTAATATGATGGCGGCAAAAGGGTCGGTATTGCATTCGATAATAAAGAATCTGAACTGTTTTTTTTACGTTGATCGGCTTCAAGGAGGATGCTTTTATGAAGATTATCCATTCGACCTTGAACTTATTAGCGAATATCAAAATATATTAGGTGATAAATTCCTAGGATTTCAGATGCATGAATGGATGTCCAATTTTAAGTCGGATTTGGACAGAATCACAAGCTGTTGCGCGGATTGGAATCAGGAAAGCATAGAAAAATCGATACTTAAAACATATCCTTACCCATATGTATATCTGGAAAGTCAGACAGTAGCCGAATTTTCTTCAAAAAATAATCCGCAGACCATAGAAGAGTTTCTTAAACAGTCTGTTGAAATGTTCTCAAAGAGACAAAAATCTGTAAATGGACTTATTTTACCGTGTGACAGCGCATATATGGCACCAAAACTGGAAATTGAACTTGGTGCAAAAACTATAACGCCTGAAATCGGCGCACAGACCGCCAATACACGCATACAAATCAGCTATATGAGAGGAATGTCGCGTGCATATGGTATTCCATTCGGAACATATTATGAGCCTTGGGGTGGAGCTCCGTTTTCGGCCTGTTATTATAAAAAGGACAACATAAATGAATGGGGTATAGGGGAAAGCAAAGATTTTCCATTCGTTACTCAGGGAGAAAACGGCGGAAGCTCGCGTTCATTGCAAAAAAGACTACACCTATATTCATATCTGAGCGGAGCAAGGTTTATAAGTGAAGAATGGGGGATGTGCAACACCTTTTATGATTGGAATGACTTTGAAATCACCCCATATGGCAAAGTAAAGCTGGACTTTTTACGCTTTGTTGATCGCAACCCGGATATTGGGAAACAGTATACACCAATTGCTGTTGTTCTTCCCTCGGATTTAAGGGTTCTTGATTTGTTTTCCAAGGAAGACGAATATTTGGGTTATCCGGTATCGGGTGACAAATTAAATACTATAAAAATCGTTAGAAAAGGATTGGAAATCCTTTTTGCGGCATCATCAGATATGCTGGGAAATGAAACAAAGTCTATGGTTAACAGCAGGATGCCGGATGCCTTTGATATTATTCATGAAGATAACACCGCGGCTTTAAAAAATTATGAGTATTTGGTAGACCTCACGTCTAACCCGCTATTCTCCAAAAAGCACAATAATATCTGTGATATCCATGATGTAATGGATATACTCCACCTTCTTCTTCCGGTAAATGTTAAGGGCGATATACATTGGTTTGTGAACAAGAAAACCGACGGACGATGGCTGTTAACTATTTTTAACAACAGCGGGATTGACAGATCGGTTGAAAAGGGTGAATTAACGATTCCCGAAGCCGCAAAATCGGTTGAAATCTTTATGAAAGACGGAGCAACCCTGAAACGAATAGAGGGTAGTGATAAAATAAGCTTTAATGATAATAAATATACCGTCACAATAGACGGCGGGGATTGGTTTTTTGCAGAGTTTTAATTAATTTTCGGAAAGGAATTTAATTATGAAAAATAAGGTTAAGATTGGGATAATCGGTCTGGGGTTAAGAGGAGCGTCAATGCTTGAATACATATTAGCCCCCATGAATAAAGATGATGTAGAGATTGTCGGGCTATGTGATTTTTATGAAGACAGGTTAAAAAACGCCGTTGAATACATAAATAAGGTAACCGGCAAAAAACCGCATTCTTCAACACAATATATGGATATTATTTCAATTCCGGAAATTGAAGCGATTCTCATTTTCACCTCATGGGAAATGCATATACCGATTGCTGTTGAAGCAATGAAAGCCGGGAAGTATGTCGGAGTCGAAGTTGGTGGCAGCTATTCTATCCAAGACTGCTATGAGTTGGTTAGGGTCTCAGAGCAAAACCAGATACCCTGCATGATGCTTGAGAACTGTTGCTATGGCCGACGTGAGATGATGGCGCTCAATATGGAGAGAAAGGGCATACTAGGTGATATTATACATTGCACCGGCGGCTATTCTCACGATCTTCGCGAAGAGATTGCATCCGGAAAAGTCAATCGCCATTACAGGCTAATGAATTATCTTAACCGTAATTGTGATAATTACCCGACCCATGCTTTAGGTCCCATTGCTAAAATTTTGAGGATAAACAGGGGAAACAATTTCTTGTCGGTTGCCTCTTTTGCCTCATGCTCCAAAGGGCTGAGTAAATACTTTAATGACCATGCTGACAGGTTTTCTGAATATAAGGATTGTTCGCCGGCTCAGGCAGATGTGGTAACAACAATTATAACCTGTGCCGGCGGTCAGACAATATGTCTGACACTTGATACCACATTGCCGGGATATTACAGCCGACATTTCGGTATTTTCGGTACAAAGGGCAGATATATAGAAGAAAATGATTCTGTGTTTTTAGATGGTGAACATAATCCCGATAATGAATTATGGAAACCGCAATGGGGCAATGCTGCGGTTCTGGAAGATAGGTTTGATCATCCGTTATGGGAGAGTTACAAAAATGATGTTAAGCAAGGCCATGGAGGAATGGATTGGCTTGTTATACGCGCTTTTGTAGAGTCTGTCAAAAACCGGGAACAGACACCGATTGATGTTTATGACACAGCAGCGTGGATGAGCATAAGCGCTTTATCGGAGTCGTCAATTGCTTTGGGCGGCACTCCCGTACCCGCACATGACTTTACACACGGTAACTGGGTGAAAAATAATAACGATCCTTTACGTAATAAATACACGTTAGACTAAACAAATCCGGCTGCAACACCAAATGAAACAGCAGACATAAAAAGATAAGTAAATGAGGGATGTTTTTTGAATCCAAAAATAGGTTTAGTCTCTCTTGCGGGTCAATATGAAGTTGGCTTTAACGAAACACCATGTCTTTTTAAAAAAGCCGCAGAGGGGCTTGAAAAATCAGGGTTTAGCATTATTAAAGCAGAAGATGTAATTTATGACGGGGACACAATGAAAAAGGCCGCAAACACTCTAAAGCACAGGGAGTTTGATGTGCTTTGTGTTTGTATTGGAACATGGAGTGAAGATCACCATCTCCTCGACCTTCTCGAATATATTGATAAACCTGTTATACTCTGGGCATTCCCGGCAGTAGATACCGGCTCGCTTTGTGGAGCTCATCAAATATGCTGTGTTCTGAACGAGCTGAATAAGGATTATTTTTTCGTCTACGGTGAAACCGATGACAAAAAAATATATAAAGAGATAGGTAATATTGCAAGAGCGGCTGCATTAAAAAACAAGCTTAAGCATGTCAAACTGGGCAGTATCGGAGGCAGAGTCAAGGGTATGACCGATATAGCCTTCGATGAACTTGAGATTAAGGATAAAACCGGGATACGAATAATCAATCTTGATGAAAATGAGTTGGCGGAGGCTTTTGAGTCAATAAATCGGGATAAGTGTTCGGTATATTGGGAAGATGTAAAAAATAAAGCCGGCAGGGTTTCTTCATCTGATAAATATGGGATTGAATCGGTCAGGTACTATTTTGCGATGAAAACGTTAATAGAAAAATACGAGCTTGAAGGCATAGCGGTTAAATGCTATCCGAAATGGATGGGCAAGGTATGCCTTGGATTTTCACTATTGTCTGAGGAAGGAATTGTCTGTGGCTGTGAAGGCGATATAAATAACACCGTAAGCATGAAAATACTATATGAGCTTTCTAATATTCCAACCCATAATACAGATTTGTTATACCCGGATTATAAAGCAAATACCATTTTGTTTTCACACTGCGGCTCGGGCGCTTTTTCAATAGCAAGCAATAAAAAAGATATTCACTTTGCACCTGTTAGACTTGCCGATACCGGGGTTTGTTCGTTGTTTCCTGCAAAGGCCGGAAAGGTTACCCTTATTAACATTGTCGGAAGAAGGGGAACTTTTAAAATGACTTCGGTTGTCGGTGAAGCAATCGAATGTGGAATGGAGTTTCCCGGGAATCCATTAAAAGTGAAATTTAAAAAGGATGTATATGAAATAAACAGACTGATTGCAGATGAAGGAGTCGGACACCATTGGATTGCCGGTTATGGGGATATGGAAAAGGAACTAGAGTATTTTTGCAAGCTCAACCGGATACGGTTTTTAAAAATTTAAATGAAGTAAGCTCACATTAAACAGACCCTTTGTCAACAATCGGGATAAACCCGTAAAATAAAACCGTATGGATAAGACGGCTTAATCGCCGCTTTGTCCATACGGTTTTATTATCTTTATCATTTTACAAACTCCATACTTTGGGCAGATACGCGCACCTGTTCGATAAAGTGAAGATAAAGGTCGGTGCCCTGATTGCAAAGACCTTTATCATTCGGTCTTGAGCACAAGGACGCATAGGTTTCTCCCACGCGCCGCTCCACGTTCTTTTTGTCCCGCACGCAGAGGTAATAGAATGAAAAAGCGCCGGAGGACTGCAGGTCTTCATAAAAGTCAGGAGCGGTCTGCCTGAGAGTCTCATAAAATATGTTCTGGGCGGTTTGGGCAAGTAACGGGTTGGGAAGGACCTTTTCCAATCCGATCTCGACCGCAAAAGCGAGAAGTATCCGGCGCTGGGTAAGCAATACCGAATCCTCGGAGACCTGCTCTCCCTCAATTGCGGCGACGTCCTCTGCCATTATGGCGCCGAGGCGGCGTGCCCGACTGAGGTTTCCGTTGGCCTTTTCCCTTGCCAGCAGCCGCGACATTTCTTCGGTATCGTCCGCCGCTTTCTGCTCTCGGAAGACCTCGCCCGCAATCTTCATATCACTGTCGTCGCTTCGCACTTAAATCCCACCTATCCAGCCTACTTTTTCTTTCGCTTATCTTTATAAGACAGCAGCGCCTGCAAATCCTCGTCCGGCATGGTCGCGCTTCCCAGCGGGCGGGCATAAGGGCTGTACATCCCATGAAAGTCCGAGCCGCCTGTTTTGAGCAGATTATGCCGGTCGGCAAAGTCCGAAAGCCGCCGGACATCCTCTTCGGTGTGGTTCGGATGCCAGACCTCGATTCCGTCAAGCCCGAGCGAAACCATTTCTTCAAGCAAATCCTCGCTGTGGTACATGGGAGGGTGCGCCATGACGGCAATCCCGCCCGAGCTGTGAATCAGTTCGAGCACCTCGCGAAAATCAGGATATTCCGGACTGATATATGCCGTTCCCTGTTCGGGAGAAAACAGTTTATCATACAACTCGCCGTAAACCGAGTCGGCATAACCGGCGTCCATCAAGGCATGCATGATATGCTGTTTATATATATTTGTGCTGCCGGTAGCACACTTGACAATCATATCGGGAGAAATGGGGTAATACCGCATGACCTTTCTGACCATTGCCATCGAGGCTTTTTTTCTGCTTTCGCCCACCTTGCGGCACAGCCCCTCAAGCCTGTCCGGAGTGTCGGAAGCATAGCATAAAAGATGCACCTTCTTATTGGTCTGACTGTCAAATGCGGAAAACTCCACTCCATGGATTACATTCAACTGGTGACGCTTTCCGATAATCACCGCTCTGATTGCACCGGCGGTTGTATCGTGGTCGGTTATCGAAATGGCAGACAACCCGCGGCGCTTCGCCATGGCAATAATCTCTTCAATACCGACAGAACCGTCCGATATTTTTGTGTGACAATGCAAATCGGCCGCCATTTCTACACCTCCCCCTGACGATTTAACTGCTGTTCTTTACGCAGAGATTGAGAAAAATTCACTGGTTTTTGCACACCCTTATGACTTGTGAAGCGCGCCGTAAGCGCGCTTCGTGCTTGGATATATCCGATTACTATAATCTAATTATACACTGGTATTTGACGAAAGACAACCCTAAAATGCCCATTCGACAGAATAAGATAGAATAAGACATAATCTGTTATGTGATTCACATTAGGATATTGGTCCTTGTAAAGACAACGGGAAACGATATATTGAGGAAATAAAAAACCGCCGCGGCAAAACCGCGGCGATCCCCCATTTACCTACAAGACTTAACAAATTAAATCTTTTGGGACATTTCCTTGGCGCATGCAGGACAGACATTACGGCCTTTGAAAACCGCGATGTCATCCGCATTACCGCAGAAAATGCAGGCAGGCTGGTACTTCTTGAGGATTATTTTATTATCCTCAACGAAAATCTCCAGCGAGTCGCCGTT
>JAAYKB010000005.1 GCA_012522615.1 Clostridiales bacterium | reverse complement strand
ATTCAAGGAAAAATATTCGAAGAATGATAGCTATCTTTCTTATTCTTACTTTAAGTTTTATGCCAAGGGCAACAGCGCAGACTGTTATCGGAGATTCTTCCTCAGAAACTGTTTCAGTAAAGGATGTTTCATCATCTTTTGACCAACCTGATTTGGAACATAACCCTGTTATTCTTAGGGAAGATATAAGCAAACGAGGCGAATATGAAAAACACTTTCTCAATGATGACGGTGGTTTTACCGCCGTATCCTACCACGAACCTGTTCATTATCAAAAAGCTGACGGCAGCTGGGGTGAGATAGACAACACCTTGCTGGAAGTTACAAATGAGGACGGCCCCAAACGATATAAAAACAAAGATGGTCTGTTTGACGTCAGCTTTGCCGAGTATCCCGGCAAAGACATGGTATCAATAGCTACTAAGGATGGTTGCCAGATAACCTTTGGCCCTGTTTTGAACAAACAGGAGATAACTGTAATCTCTGATCTTTCCTCCTCGGCTTCTTCTGATTCATCAGAACAAACAACAGAATCTGAAAAGATTGCAGAACACTCAGTCTGAAAAGATTGCAGAACACTCAGCTTCTGGAAAATCGAGCGACCGCTTTCTGCCAATAAATGAAAACACAACTGCGCGGATGAGAGCCAAGGACCTCTCGGCTATTCCACCTGAGGAACACAAAATGGTCGCCGACAAGGTTTATTCTGAAATTGTGTTTGAAGACGCGCTGGGTTCCGGCACCGATATTGAGTATATTGTATCTGCCAACCAAGTGAAGGAGAATCTGATTCTGGAAAGTGCCGCCGATATTGCTCCTTACTCCTTCCAGCTTATCGCGGATGGATTGACAGCGGTGTTAAATCCAGACAATACCATAGAGTTTTCGGACCCGTCTGGGAATATCGTCTTTTATATGCCTGCGCCATTCATGTTTGACAGCGGAGACGGTTATTCCGAGGCAATTGTAGTGGAATTGACAAAGGCAGACGGATTTTATATCTTAACCTACCTACCTGACTGTGCTTGGCTGGAGTCGCCGGACAGGGTCTGGCCGGTTACGGTGGACCCCACCGTCAAAACGAAAACCGGCGTTTCATATATTGACGACCGCACGGTTAAAAACACCGGCGGTACCTGTTCCCTGACCGAGCCGTATCTTTATGTCGGTTTGCGCAACGGGCAGACCCACTACAGCTATATCCAGCACCATTGCGGCAGCAACAACGGTATGCCTACAATCCCCGCACGTTCGCTGATTACCGCCTCATTTGCTCGGGCATACATCAATTCGTCCACAGCCAATAATGTGCCTCTGACAGCTTCTATGGTAAACACATCATGGAACGGCAGCACGTTGACCTATGCAAACCGGCCCACTAATCTCACAACACTGGTTTCCGGCGTTAAGCCTACATCGGGATATTACGAATTCAATGTAACTGAGGCGCTTGGGCGCTGGTATTCCGGCAACACAAACACAACCGGGAATAACAAAAATTACGGCATTAGGCTCTCTACCACCTCCGGTAGCGAATCGGTAAAACTGTATTCCAGCAACTTTAGCGCCGCGTCTATGCGTCCAGTTATCCACGTCAATTATCTGCCTGAAGTAACCAATATTCCAGTAGGCAAATATTTTATAAGGAACAAGCTTATTCTTAACGGCTCAGAGCGATATCTTGATGTGCACAATGGCGTGGTGGCGAACCATCAGCCGCTGGTCTCATGGATTTACAAAGGTTTACCCTGTCAAAGGTGGAAACTATCCAAGTTTAACGACGGAAGCTACAGAATTTCTTCCGCACTCACCCCGCCGGCAGGGCAGCAATATGCGATCAGTGTCCCGGGAGGCACCGATGCCAACAACGTTAAGCTTGACATGTGGCTTAACGCGAATGCTCAGGCATTTACGTTCCATCAGCGCGTGAGCGGGTCGTATTACATACGTCCATATTGCTCCCGCATCCGTGTGCTAGAGGTTCCAAATACGACCGAGACCGATGTGAACAGCCGGAACGTAAAGCTGTTCACCTCGAATTACGGCGCAGGGATGCAGTGGGTGTTAGAAGCAGTTAACTTTGGTAGAGCTCCAAGTTATAATAGTATTGAAACATCTGACGTAGGCATTAATTGCGGGGGATTTGCGTTGAGAATGGACGGCTGGGTAAATTTAGCATATAATTCTACGATAGAATCAGCTGCTGCTCAAACTATAGATCTGTTCCAGCACTATCAACCTAATCGCTCAATTCGTCGCATACAAGGAACTAATTTAGTACCTACTTATTCCATTAGCAGTAATGAGTACCGTGTTGCTTTACGTGTAAGAGAAAATGCGCTGCGATGGGATTTTCATTATATGATACAAACCAATGACGGGCAATGGGCTCACAAGAGTGGGCGCAGTCCTTCAGAACTAATAGGTTACATAAATCCATCTACTTATAATTGGTCGAATGGTTATAATAGTGCAACGATTTATTTTGCTGTTACATGGTAAATATTACTTCAAACGCTATATTAATAAATGCTATTATAATATAATGTTGCACACTCGTTTTGGATAATCTGGAAATAATAAGAATATGGAGGAAAATGTATTATGAAAAAAACAACTTTTTTATTTATGATTGCTTTAGTGATCCTATCAGCGAGCTGCGATAATCAAGGTACTGAAAGTATAATTACATCAAAAACATCAAGGAAATCTTCGGAGGTGTCTGATTTGGGAACCATCAATACAGAGAAAAAAACCCAACAACAGTTGCAAACCGAAGAGATTATGAGAAGGCAAAGCGACGCAAAGGCCGATAAGCTCATAAAAAGTGCATATTCCTTGAAAGATTTGTTAGATAAGCTCTACTTTAACGCAGAGACAGATAATGTTAATACAATGCTAAATAACTATAACGAAAAAGTTCCTGTTGAATGTTTGAGAACATTTAAAGACGGCTCTTTACCGTATTGTATTTATAAGATTAAAGAAGGAGGATATCTGTACATTTTCTTTCATGGGACCAGCCTTAAATTTGCAAATCTCGGGTTTGTTGTTAAAAAACCGCTTAGCAAGACCGATTTTAGCAGGATAAAAAACGGCGATGCCCTTGAAAAAGTCGAGGATTTGGACGAGGGTATCAAATCACTTTTTACGGGTTCCGATTTCTTTAATGACTGCCTGAACAGGGGTACGGAGTATAAATCGTACCATATGGTTAAAGAGGGTTTCGTAATTGTTTCTTACGTTTCGGATGTAAAAGAAAAAACGACCGATTATCATGACAAGCACTATAAAGTAACCGATGTTAAATTTATTGAAAACGGGGGCACAATCAATCTGGTTGCAGACCACTGGGAAGGAGCACGGGATTATAAATATACTTTGTTGGACGGGGATTACCTCGTTTAATATAATGGGGATGGTTTGTTTTTAAACTCGGCCGACCGGGCTCGTGAACTGTGTGGAGATGTTAAAAACTTAGAATCATTACAAAAGCTGTGCGAATCATCCTCCATACAATAAACTGACGTGGGCACGGCCCGCTTTGCAGTGATTTCCGCCTTGACTATGCCGGGATTTAAATTCCGGCATTTCTTACTGCCCTTTTTTTCCGGCATTTCTTACTGCCCTTTTTTTCCGGCATTTCTTACTGCCCTTTTTCCCTTGACGAATTACCGACGGGCAGGTAGAATAAAGAAATGTTGGATAGCTCAAAAGCTCCCGTATCAGAAAGGAATGGTTATTTAATGGCAGAAATCCGCCCTTTTCGCGCACTGCGCTTTACATCGAAAGCCGGAAAAATTGAGGAACTTACAT
>JAAYKB010000001.1 GCA_012522615.1 Clostridiales bacterium | reverse complement strand
GTAATCTCGGGCTTAAACCAAAGGGTGGAGAGGGAATCCTGAAGCTGGTCGCGGAACCCCCACGCCCCGCCGCATTGATAAAAGCCGGTGCGGGCGTAGATTCTGCATATCAGAGCCTGCCACGGAAGCCAGTTTGACACCATGGTGTTCAAAAGCGGGTCGGGCGTCCGTATGCGCGGCAGCTCGAGCTTTATCGGCGGGGTCTTGCCAATCAAACCGGGTATGCCCAGTGCCGCAATGTCGGGATTTTGGGAGCCGGTTTCCTCCGCAAAGCCCAGCACAAAGGTTATCTTCTCCTGCCTGCGCGGCGGGAGCTTTCGCCGGACGATGACCGAGGCGCACGGATCGGGCAGGGGAGAGAGTGTGCCGCCTCCCCAGCTTCCGGTAAGGAAGCTGCCGCGGTCGCAGTCGCAGCCGTCTGCCCCTCCCGCGGCGGTCAGAATCATGCTCCCTTTAATCTTTGAAAAGGGATTTTTAAGAACCAGGGTGCCGTTTTCCCAGCGGGCTATGGTGTGTCTGGCATGATTCCGACGGACGCCCAATACAGGTTCGGTGTAATAGGCAGCCTGAAATTCCATCTCCTCATCTCCCGTATTATCGATGGTAAGCTCGACCTGCTTCCATGAGCCTTTTTCGGGAACGCTGACCTTAACGGAGGTATTTAAGCTCCCGCAGCGTCCGGTATAGCGGGCAAAGCCGTTGCCGTATTCGGTTCTTGCCCCCAGAATAACGTCGTATATACTGCTGTTGATCTTGAGCAGCAGCATCTCGCCGCGGTTGTCCGAGGCGGTGTCGTTTGTCCAGGGGGTCAGCTTGTTTTCGCGCGAATTGACCGCCCATGTAAACCCGAGCGCCCTGTCCGAAACCAGCGTGCCGAAGCCCTCGTTTGCGAGCACATGACACCACGGCAGACGAGGATGCTCGGTTATGGTGAAGCGGTCCCCTTGGAACTGCCCCCCGCTGATAACCGTCACAGGCTGATCCGCGTCATGGCTTGGATTGAAGTCGTTGGTGACGATGGGCTCCGATGGGAGCAGGGGAGCGGGGGTATAATCAGCGGGAGGTATGCCCGCGCGCCTGAGGTCGCGCGCCCCGTTGTGGGCGCAGACGGCGGTGAGCAGGGCAAGGGCGGCCTCCCCGTGATTGACAAGGTTTATCGGGTGTATGCCGCCCCGCTTGCCGAGCGCCTCGCTGCATCCCGTGGTTCTGGCGGCCTCGCGCAGCGCCTCAAGTATCGGCGCGTCGTATTGTCCCCCCTCGTGATAGGCGATTGCCAGCTCGGTGACTACCCCTCCGAGAAGCAGGGAGCGGTGCAGACGCATGTATGGCTCCGCCCGCGAGGCGTCGGCGGAATTGTGTATCTCAATCAAAATTATAGGATAGTCCCCCGAGATGCCGAGGGCCCAGAGGGCTTCCTGTCCGCGGGTGTTTTCACGCGCCGCGGCAGCCCATTCGCGCGATATGCGCGGAGGATAGAACAAATCGGGGATAATCTGGGCGGCGAGGTCGGCCTCAACCCCTCCGAAGGGAGCGGGGGCCGCGCTGCCGCCCGAAAGCAGACCGTCCCTGCGCGCTTCGATAAGCCGGTTGGCGGCCTCGGTCATGGTCGGGGCCGCCGTCAGCAGCAGGGTAACCGACCTTTGGGTTCGGGGCGGAAGCTCGATTTTGACGCGCATAGCGACGGCGCAGTCGGGAATACCCTGACCGGAGGATGAAAAGGGCTTTGCCGCCGCCTTGATAAGGGAGGATATGCCGAGCGGCCGTTCAAGCAACGCCTCGCGCGAGGGCTCGTACTCGAAATCGCGGCTGTCGAGGAATCCGGCGGCAAGACATGCCGGAGGGTCTCCCATCCTCTGCCGGCGGGTCACAAACAGCGCCTTGACGGTCTGGTCATGGCGGGCTGCAAGGAAGATGCGCGAAAACGCAGGGTGGGCAAGCGCGTCCTCGCGGCGCGCAAGACTCGGCTCAAAATAAAACATTACCGTCGCGGCTGTCCGGTGTCCGGCGTGGTTTTTTATAACCACCTGCCGCTGCTCGCAGGGCAGACGGGGATGCACCATCGCCCGCATACCGGCTTCAAGACTGCCGAGCTCTGCCGTGAATATGGCGGCGCCGGTTTCAAATTCGGCGCGGCGTTTAATGCCGGTGTCGAGTCTGCGTCCGTCGGTCTTTTTTCGGGTCTTGAGGTCAAGCGGCGTGTCCGAATAATCGGGCGCCGCCGTAACCGAGAAGGCCCCCTCGTCGCTGTCGATCACGGCGTAGATTCCCTGTGGCGAGCGAAGCAGATCATCGCTGAAACGGTGTATATCCAGCCCGCGTGAAGTCGAGATGCCCGCCCCGGTATCCGAAATAGCAAGCTGCCATTCCGAACCCGCAAGCAGATGCATCCTGGGCGTTCGTGGGTTGATGTGCCGTATTTCCTCCGCAATCGGACGGGTTCGCCCGGGCAGCTCGGGCACGCTGTTTTCCCGCGCGGGCTCGAACACCGCCCCGGCGGTCGGCGCCTTTTCGTACGACAGCTCGATGGCCCTCGCCATGTCCTCGTCGCGGGTAAAACGCCGCACAAAGATGTCGTCCATCACGGCGTTGGCGCAGGACAGCAGGCTCATGCCGACATGATGGGCCATATAGCTGCGGACAATCGAGTAGCCCCCGCGCGCCGTCCGCCCCTTGGTGAAATCGGCGGCCTCATAGAACCCGCAGCTTCCCGTCATCCCAAGCCGTTCAAGACGGGCAAGGTTTCGCAGGGCCGCGCCCGGGTCGGTCGTCAGAACGAGAAAGCTGGAATAAGGGGAGATGACAAGGTCCTTTCCGAGCCCCCGTTTAAGGGCAAGCCGCGGAACGCCGTGCGCCTTGTACTGGTAGTTGAGACTGCTGTCAAAGGCGTAAAACCCGCTCTCGCTTATCCCCCACGGCACGCCCCTAGGCGGGCGGCGGCGCTGGCAATGCAGACAGAACTGAAGGGCCTCGTACCCCATTGTCCCCTCCTCGGAGGGGATCAGAAGCCGCGGCATGAAGTATTCGAACATGGTGCCCGTCCATGAAACCGGACCTATCGCGTTGCCCGAGCGGGTCAGGGTTCGCCCGAGCGCCCCCCAGTGCTTTTTGGGTATTATCCGCTTTGCGATTGCGAAATAGCCCGTCATCCGGCTTTCGCTCATCAGCAGGTCATAATACGAGGCGCTGAGCTCGCCCGAATCGGGGTCAAGCCCGATATGGAAAAGGGCGCGGTTTTTGTTATACATAGGGATAAGGTCAACCTCGTCCTGCAGCCTTTTTGCGCGCGCGGCCAGCTCGGCGGCACGTACCCCTCTTATTTCCGCAAGCGCCTGACGCAGCGCGACAAGACAGCATGCAAAGTTGCCGCTGTCGACCGAAGATACATAGCGCGGAACAAGAGGGCGCAGGGTTCTGGTGTCGTACCAGTTGAGAAGATTGCCCCTCCATTTTTCAAGCCTGTCGATTGTGTCGAAGGTGTTTTCTATTCTGGTAAGCATTTCGTCTTCGTCAATAAGACCGAGATCATGGGCCGCCGCCACGCAGAGCAGATACAGCCCGATATTGGTAGGCGAGGTCCTGTGCGCCACCCGCCAGACCGGGGACTCCTGAAGATTGTCGGGGGGCAGGTAGTGCTCCTCGGCGGTGCAATATTCCTCGTAATACCGCCATGTTGCGGCGGCATAGGCGTGTATCTGCTCCCTCTGGTTTGCCGACAGGGAGGGCTTTAATGCCTCGGGCGCGCCGCTCCTTCCGGAATAGACCGCAAAGGGGAGAAGCGCGGCAAATATGACGCCGCCCAGCCTTGTGAAGCCCGTCCCGAAATAGATAAGATAGCCGGAAATCACCAAAGTGGGCCACAGCCTTTTAAACGACTGCGACCATCCGCTTCCGCTTTTTTCGGATTGAGCCGCCGTTTTCCACTCCAGCATCCTGCGCCGCGATACAAGTCTGACCAGCGCGCGGACTGCCGCGTCCAGCGAAACGATTGCGGTTGCGGGCAGCATTATCAGGGTAAACCACGCCTGGGTCAGGGCGCTCATTGCGCGCGGCAGAACCCGGGAATAGTACCGCCCGCCGAGGGTCATCCACCCGCCGTGCAGCAGGGAAAGGGCGGCCGAAATAAGGTTGCCGAAGATGGGCGACAGCAAAGCTGTCAGGGCAACAACCTGTGCCGTGTGTCTTTGGAAAAGGGGTGTCAGCAGCAGGCAGAGAAGGACGGCCGGAGGGGTCAGGGAACGGCGGAGGTTATCCCAAAGCTTCCAGCGGTCAAGCCTGCTGAAGGGCAGGGTACGGCTGAACAGGAACGGGAGGTTCTGCCAGTCTCCCCTTATCCACCTGTGAAGCCGGTCAAGCCATCCGCTCATGGCGGACGGCGAGCTGTCGGTCATCTCGACGTCCGAAACCAGACCCGAGCGCATCAGGCAGCCCTCAAGAATATCGTGGCTCAAAACCTGCTCGGGCGGAAAGCGGTTGTTTTCGAGCACGGCAAAGGCCTCAATGTCGATAAGCCCCTTGCCGGTGAAGACGGCGGAGGAAAAGCAGTCCATATATAAGTCGCCGGCCGTGATGTCATAGGGGGTAATACCCCCGACGCCGGCGGTGGCGCGTGAAAAGGGGGTGCGGTTTGCCGAGTGCAGCTCGGCGCCCAGTCGGGGCACAAGTATGCCGTATCCACGAACCACCCGCTTTTTGTCGGAGTCGGTATAGGCATGCACAAGAGGGTGGAGGGCCGTGCCGACAAGCTCGGAGGCGGTGTCGAGCAGCATTCCGGTGTCGGCGTCAAGGGCGATGATGTATTTTGCCCTGCGAAGCTGCGAAAGGTCGCCCTCAAAGGCCAGAAAACGCGGAAGCCCTCCGCGTATCACCCGGACAAGCTCGGCAATCGCCCCCCTTTTACGCTCCCTGCCGGTATACGCCTTCATGGTAGAGCTGTATTCCCGCCGGCGGACCGCAAGCACAAAATGACTTCCATTTTTTGTGTTGAGCCTCCTTATCTCGCGCTTCATGGCCGAGATGTCGGCGGCGTCCCGCGCAAGTGTGGGGTAATCCGCCTGGGGAAGGTCGGCAAGCAGACAGACCTGCACGGCGCCCTGCCCGTTGGTATTGTAAATGCGGAAAAGATGCTCGGCCGTCTTTGCTGCATTCTTGGCGCCGGGAAGCAGGGTCGATACCGTGATGACGGTGCGCCCCTCCTCGGGAATAACGCCGTTGAGCTCGATTCGCGGAAGACGGCGGGGGGCGATACCCTTGAGAAATATCTGCTGCAGCGCCGGGCGGCACAGCTCGAAAAGCGGGAGATAAAGAAGCAGGACAAACAGGGGATGCCCCAGATATGCGGCAAGTCCGATTGAAAGGGCGGCAGGAACCATAAGCGAGCTTACAAGCAGTATTCTGCCCCTTTTCCGCCTCTTGCCGTCACGGACGGCCAAGACCAGCGGGGTGCCGACATGCCGTTCCCGCGGGGTCTTGCCGTTTTTCGCCTGTTCCACAAAGGCGGCGGCGGTAGCCGCTTCGCTTTTGCCGCTTCTCAGCGCAGCTATGGCGGTCCGCCTGCGATAGTCTGATCGGGACTTTTCGTCCATCCTCGGATAGACCCCGACAGGATCGTCCCGAAGAATCCGCTCGACAATGCTGTGCCTTTCGGTAAGACCGGCGAAATCAAGCCCCACGGTCTGGCGCAGTCCGCTGACGGCGATCGAAATCAGCCGCTCGGCCTCGCTTCCGGTATGGCGGCAGGCCTCGGCAGCCGTCATAAGAAGGGCGGCGCGCAGACACAGCGGAAGCTGCTCCAGCTCGAAAACCGTAAGCGGGCGTACGCGCTGGACGGTTTCGATAAGCTCCTCAAACACGTCCGCTTCGGGTACGCCGATTTTTTTAACCAGCTTTAAAAGCATAAGAAAGGTGGCGGGAAGCCTGTCTATGCAAGGCTGCCGGTCGGCAAACCGGAGGGCGGCGAGCAGACTCGAGCCCTCGCGCATAAAAAGATGGTAGTTGTCGTCCAGCCATTCGCGAAATCCGGCTTGGATGCCGTCCGCGTCGGGTCCCCCTTGCGCCGGATGCCGACCGGTGTTTTTGAGCGTGCGGAGCGCCTGCCGCACCTGCCGGCGGAGAGGGTGGAGCTCGGCAGAAGGGTGGGGCTCGGCGATGAATTCCTGCGCGAGCGAGCGGAAAAACGTGCTGTTATCGCCGGCGTTTACCGAATGCTGAATCTTGCTTGATGGGTTGTCCGACATATAGTATCCATGCCTTTCCGCGCCTTCCCGTGAACCCCTGACCCAAGGGCCTGAAAGGCACAATAATATATGAAAAATACCAATACCTATTAATTAGGAATCAGTATGGCAATATCGTCGCGGCATTTCCGCATGATTCAAAAAATAGGTTTCCCGACATCAAGCCGAATCATACACAAATTAATTTGAAAAAATACCTTGACAGGCGAGGTATATATGATTACAATATACAACAGAATACATGATACATTCGGAGGTGAAATGATGTCTATTGCATCGGACATGATACGAGGGCACACCGACACGATAATACTTGCCCACCTGATGCGAAACGACAGTTATGGCTATGAAATCAACAAAGCCATCCAGACTTCGACTGAAGGGAAATACGAGCTCAAGGAGGCGACGCTGTACACTGCCTTCCGGCGGCTGGAACAGGCGGGGTACATCGTTTCCTACTGGGGCGACGAGACAACCGGAGCAAGACGGCGGTATTATTCCATAACCGATCTCGGACGGGCGTTTTACGAAAAAAACCGTGCCGAATGGGATGAAATACGGAATATGATTGACCGATTAATTGAAGCAGATTAGGAGGAAACAGATATGATTCAGCAAATAAGAATTTATGTCAACGAGCTGTTTGCGGACGCGCCGCAAACAAAAAAAGCCGCAGAACTCAAGGAAGAGGTGTGCTCCAACCTGATTGACAAATATGTCGATCTCACGGGCCGCGGCATGTCCGAGGAGGAGGCATACAAAGCCGCAATCGCAAGCATAGGAGATATTGACGAGCTTTTTAAAATGCTTGAACAGGAGGATGAAGATCCCGCGTCGCGACGCAAAAACGCGCTTTTGGTTTCAATCGCGGTTATGCTCTACATCATCAGCGTTGTGCCTCTGTTTATTGCCAACACGGTGGGATATGACGAAGAGCTCGGCCTGGTTGCCATGTTGGCGATATGCGCAGTTGCGACGGGACTTCTGGTTTTCAATTATATGACCCGCCCGAAATACCGCCGCTTGGACGATACCATGGTTGAGGAATTCAAGGAATGGAAGCAGCAGCGCAAAAAGGATAACGGAACTTTCGGCGCAATTTCCGGCGCCTTGTGGACGATAATAGTGGCTATATACTTTTTGATTAGCTTCGGGTTTGGCATATGGCATGTATCGTGGATTGTCTTCCTTATCGGGATAGCGATTCAGCAGATTATCCGCGCGGTCATGCAGCTTAACCGCTGATTGGAGGGTTGTTTATGAATAACAATGCAATCACCTCTGTTATCATATGGTCGATCGTAGCCGCGGCTTTGGTCATCCTGTTGGTTCTCGGAGCTGTTTTAAAACCGGTCTTCTATATTGCAAAGGGCGAACCCCGCGAAATCTACAGCGACGAGAAGGACGGAAACCTGGTTGACAATATAAAAATAAGCTGGTTTTCCGGCAATGTTCATGTTGACAGGTCGGCCGATGATATTATCCGCGTCAAGGAGACCTCGAGGTATAATGTCGAGCCTATGGACATAAGCATGACGGACGGCGAATTAATGATATCCCAAAAAAGAAGCTTCGGATTTTACTTTTTCGGATTCGGCGCACGTTCGTCCGATCTCAGGCTTTCCCTCCCGGAAAAGCAGTATAACGAGTTTGTCCTGAATATGACAAGCGGAAGGTCGGAGCTTAGCGGTATCGAGGCCGCCGAGATGGCTATCAAGCTCACTTCGGGACGGCTGAAGATGCACAGGCTGAAGTCGGAGAACGTAAAGGCCACCATGACAAGCGGGAATATCGAGGCTTCCGGTATCAGCTCCGATAAACTGACCTTAAAGATGACATCGGGGGATGCCGAGATAAACGGGGATTTCGAGGATATTAACTGCGGCATAACCAGCGGCCGAGCCGAGATTGAATCTGGCGTCGTTCCGGTCAGGCTGGATACCGACATCACATCGGGCAAGGTTTTTATAACCATTCCCGATAACGACGGGTTTACGCTTAAAACAAAAAAGACCTCTGGGAAGATAGAGAGCGATTTCGAGCTTAAAACCTCGCTGGACGATGACGGAATCTATACCTACGGAAAGGGCGCCGAATCGGGGCGGAGCTATTCGGTAAAGATAACAAGCGGCAAGTTTGACCTGCTCAAAATCAGATGAAATATAAAAACAACCCCCGCGGCATCGCCGCGGGGGTTGTTTTCACCCAGCTAACATATT
>JAAYKB010000045.1 GCA_012522615.1 Clostridiales bacterium | reverse complement strand
CGGGCTGGAAATCTGCAAATCACAGATCCCAAGCCCTTTTTATCTTTAAATCTATTCCAATATTTCAGACACCGCGTCGCATTCGCCCTGAAATATCCAGACCGCGGCGCGGACTGCGGGGGGCAGAAGATTCCATACGCGTCCCGCCCATCTGCCCGCCTGTTCGGGTATTTCAAGCCTTTGCTCCCGCCCGAGTATATTGACGGTGACAGAATTTTTTTCGGCGTATATGTCGATACGGAGACTTCCGTCGCCGAACGCCATCTTCCGGCTGTTGTAGTCGGCGATTAAAAAGCCCATACCCATCATAAATATCATAAAGGTGAAAAAGGCTGTCACAAAGAATACCCGCAGGCGGGGATGCCTTGGTTTGTTTTTGTCCATCGGAACCATGCTCCCGTTATTTTAGTTTTCCTAGTACCTGTGCCAATGTTTTTCCCAGAATTTCGCCCGAATATACCGCTTCGCTGACGGTATTTGCATCCGAGCCCACTTCAATCAGCAGGGAGCCGTGGGTCAGATGCTGATTATAGCGGCTGTCCACAAGATAGAGCGGACGCATTATCCCGTTGTACTGGGTATGCAGCGCGGCTTGAAGCCTAAGGGCGAACCGCAGATTTTCCCGCCAGTTCGGGTGGGGCGCCGCCTTTGAATCGCAGCAGCTTGTAATAATCATCATCTGCGCCGCCTTGCGCCCGTTTATTTTTACTGTCGGCTTTAGCTTGGTCGGCGGCTTGCCCAGAGCGTCCCTGTGAATATCAAGCACCACGCTTATTGTAGGGTATTGCTTGAGTATCTTTTTGATTGTTTCCTCGGCGCGTATATATGCCCCGTCATACTTAGGAGAATCGTGGACGGTTAAGCTATGTATAACCCCGATACCCGCGGCGCGAAGCTGCTCCGAAACCGCTTCGCCGACCGCCACAACGCTGCGGGTTTCATCCTTTGTACGCGACGGATCCGCCTTATTATAATAACCGGCGTAGTATGTCATATACGCTTCTGTGGTGTGTGTATGCATGATAAGAACCTGCGGGTTTGAGCCGTCCCTGATTTTTATCTTGGGGGCAACTTTAAGCTCGTTGGCAATATTTATCCCGCTGCTGCTCGCATTCTTTATCGAAACGCCCTGAACAAAGCTTGCGCCGGGATCAAACATCTGCTCTACAACCTTGCCGCCGTCCCCCGCTTCGGCGGGCACGACTCCGGAAGTGATTTTCGATGAGGATGAATTCAGCATGCCCGAGGTCTGTATTCCCCCTATCGGAATGTAGGAAAGGTTATCACCCAACCCCCAGTAACCGCCGCCGTCCCCTGCCGCCGGAATGCGTTCAAGCCTTTGATGCAGCATCCGCGCGCCGCCCTCCGGCTGCATAATACCGACCGAAAGCAGCGCAATATCGCGTCCAAGTCCGAGTATACCGCCTCCCGCTGCACCCGCCACTGCAAATACGGCGCACCCGGTCAGGGCGGCAATCGCAATACCTGTGCGAACCTTTTCAAGCTTCAACCCTTTTGGTTCTTCTTTTGTTTTTGAATTCTTTTCTCTTTCCTGCATATACATCACCGGTATCAGCCTATGCTTTTAAAAGGACGAATATGCTATTTTACAAGGAGTGTTGAGAATGGCAACCCCAGTAATTACCCTGAATAAGCTGACCAAGTATTACGGAAAAACCCGAGGCATACTGGATCTCAGCTTCAGCGTGGAGGAGGGCGAGATATTCGGCTTTATCGGTCCGAACGGGGCGGGTAAATCCACCACCATCCGCACCCTGTTGTCTCTAATCTATCCCACAAGCGGAAGCGCAGCCATCTTTGGATTGGATATTATCAAAGACCGGGTAAAAATCCTGCAGGATGTCGGGTATCTTCCGTCCGAGGTGTTTTACTATGATAGCATGCGGGTGCGGGAGCTTCTTCGCTACTCCGCCAGCTTTTATAAAAAGACAAAAAACATGGAGGAATGCGAGCGGCGCATGCACGAGCTGTGCGAGCTTCTTGAGCTGGATATAAACCGGAAGATCGAGGACTTGTCGTACGGCAACCGTAAAAAGGTAGGTATTGTACAGGGTATGCTGCATTCTCCCAAGCTGCTGATTCTCGACGAGCCGACCGGCGGTCTTGACCCCCTTATGCAGGCAAGATTCTTTGAGCTTATCCGCAGGGAGCGCGAGAAAGGCGTGACCGTGCTGTTCTCTTCGCATATTCTGAGCGAGGTGCAAAACCTTTGCGACCGCGTGGCAATCATACGTGACGGGCAGCTTGTTCAGGTTGACAGCATCAGCGCGCTGCGTGAGAACACCTATAAGCGGGTTTACGCCGAGGCGGAGGGGGAAATCCCCGCCGGATATTTTGACGGCGACGGCATAACGGCAGCCGAGATACAGGGCAACAGCGCCACCTTTCTTTTCAGCGGCAACATCAATGACCTGCTGAGTAAGCTTGCCTCCCTCAGCCTGACCAATTTAATAATCGAAGAGCCCGACCTCGAGGAGCTTTTCATGCACTATTACCGCTAAGGGGGGCAGCAGGGTGAATATTTTTCGCTTTGAGTTTCGAAGTATATTAAAAAACACGCTTATATGGAGCCTGTCGCTGTCGGCAGTGTGCCTGTTTATGATGATAATCTTCCCCGCCTATCGGGAAAATGCCGACGCAATCCGCTCAATGATAGAGGGCTTTCCGGATGAAGCGCTGAAGGCAATGGGAATGGACCTAAACACCATCTTCGGGGTATTGGGGTTCTATTCCTTTTTAATGGTTTACCTTACGCTTATCGGAGGGGTGCAGGCTGCCGCCCTCGGAGTCGGTATCCTTTCGCGTGAATACCGCGAAAAGAACTCGGATTTTTTAATGACAAAGCCGGTAAAGCGCTCGGTTGTCGTAACTTCAAAGCTCTGCGCCGCGCTTTTGGCGATTGTCATAACCAATATAATCTTTATGCTTTCATCGGTCGGCATTTGCCTTGCCGTCTCCGACCAAAAATTCAGTATGACGGCCTTGGTTATGATTTCACTAACCATGCTTTTCATCCAGCTTGTCTTTTTATCCATGGGGGCGGTACTGGCGGTTTTTATCCGTATAAAATCGGTATATACCGCCGCTCTTGCTTTGAACGTGGTATTTTTCGCACTGTCTTTGGTGAAATCGCTCGCGGGAAAGGATGCGCTGCAGTTTTTAACCCCCTTCAAGTACTTTGATCCCGCCCAGATTGTGCTGGACGAGGCATACGAGCCGTCCTCGTTCATCATTGTTTTTGCCGTCGCCGCCGTATGCACTGCCGCCGTCTATATCGGCAGCATACGCAGCGACATCCCGACCGCATAATACTAAAAACCGGAAAGGACATGGAGCTTGCTATGAATATATTTATCCGTGAACTTCGAGCCGGCTTAAAATCTCTTCTTATATGGGCAGGCTGTGTCGCCCTTCTCATTGCCGGAATCATGGGAAAATACTCCGGATTGTCGGAAAACGACCGGCAGATTAACGAGCTGGTTGCAAAAATGCCCAAGGCTGTTCAGGTTTTTGTCGGCGGCGGGGCGTTTGATTTTACAGATATAAGCGGTTATGTCGGGGTTACTCTCGGCTATATCATGCTGATTGCATCCCTGTTCGCCGTTATTCTGGGCTCAAATACGGTAAGCCGTGAGGAGCGGGATAAAACGGCCGAATTTTTAATGACAAAGCCGGTAAAGCGTTGGCGTGTAATCGTTATTAAGCTGACCGCAAGTTTTTGTATTTTGCTGGCGTTCACCGCCCTCACCTTTGCGGTTACAGCAGGCTTTACATCGGCAATGGAGCCCGAATCGGGACTTACAGGAAAAATCGCGGTTATGTTTGCCGCCCTGCTTATGGTGGAATGGCTGTTTATGGGGCTTGGCGCCATGACGGCGGCAGCCAAAAACCCGCGCCGTGCAGGGCGTGCAGGCTTGTCGATTGCGTTCGGCTGCTATCTTATTTCTCTTGCGATTCTTTTATATGAAGAAATCGACTTTCTGCGCCCGCTGACGCCGTTTGCCTATTTTGATTTGGCCGCCGTTATCGAGGGAGCAGGATTAAATGCTTTGTATACATGCGTTTCGGTTATACTCGGGGGCATATTTTTGGCGCTGTCGGTGATACTCGGGCGCAGAAGAGATATTCAGATATAACCAATCGCAAATCCACAGGGCGGGACAATCCATCCCGCCCTGTATTTACGTCGCCTATCCGGCGGCGGACATCAGGGAGAGCGGGGAATAATCCGGCTGGAGGGCGGCATTTATCGTCATGGCTACCAGCTGTGACGCCCTTCTGATTATCAGGTCGATTTCGCGCGGGGTTACCATCATCTCTGCGCCGCGGGGCGAAACCGCATTTCCGGCGTCCTCCCGTCCGGTCAGCTCGACCGCCACCGTCCGCGCGTCCACCACGGTCGGAACCCCCAGCCCGATAACAAGGGTGCCAAGGGTTTCGCGGTTTAGGGCCATCCGGTTGTTGCCGACGCCCGAACCGGGCGCTATTCCGGTATCGCATATCTGGACTGTACAGCCGAGACGTTCGACACTGCGCGCCGCAAGCGCGTCAATCACGATTACGGCGGAAGGCTTCACGATATCGCAGATTCCCTTGACCATCTCGCTGCTTTCAACCCCCGTCTGACCCAGCACTCCCGGCACAAACACGGCGGCCGGTCTCAGCTTGTCAAGTCCGGTGGTTCGTGCAAACTCCCCCCGGATATGGCGGGTAGCAAGCACAAGACCGGCGGCGCGGGGGCCGAGCGCGTCGGGCGTCACCGACTGGTTTCCGAGCCCGACCACCAGCACGGTCCCCTGCTCGGGCAGCAGCGAGCGGAGCTCGTCCCCGAGCAGATTGGCCTTTTCCTCGGTATTGTGCTCATCGTCTGACAGGGGCGGCAGCTCGGCTGTTATATAACTGCCCTTGGGTCGCCCGAGCGCCTTTTCGCCCTGTTCGTCTTCAATCACTATCTTTGTAAGCTTGATATCGTCAATCTGCCTGCTCTCCTGCTTGACTCCGGGGGGCGTTTCGACCCCCTGTTCGGCGGATTCTATCGCAAGGTCCGTACGGAATTGCATCCTGCATCCTCTTTTCTGAAATTTATAATTATTTTATTATTCACCCGAGGGCAGGTTTTATAATCGCGGCATGCAGGCAGTTTATAATTTTTTTTAAAACAGTTGCCCCCCTACCCTGTTTGCGTGTATAATAGGAGATACGAATGACCTCTTTTATATGATATATAATACATAATATCCCGGTTTTATCTCTTGGGATTGTATAAAAGGACGCGACCAAACTATGAATTATCGGCTTAATCCGGATATCCTCGGGGAAATCTTTGCCGTGCCCGCCGCCGTAGCCGACCAGCACATCAAGCTTGCCGGTTCGGCGCAGCTTAAGGTGCTGCTCTGGCTGCTGAGAAACGGGCAGGGTGTTTTTGATGCTGCCCTTTGCTCCAAGGCAATCGGTCTGTCGCCCGCGGATTGCTGCGACGCCCTTCAATTCTGGTTCGCGACCGGTATTCTGCTTCCCGACGATTCGGAAATCAAAGCGGTCCAGCCGTCACCCAACGACCCGCAAAAGGTCATCTCCGCCAAACGCAAGGGAGCTTCGGTTACAGATAAAAAAGATGCGGCCGCCGCACAGACCGAGCTGCCCAAATCCATGTCGGTTGTGCGCCCCCGCCCCGTCAAGCCCTCGATGAAGGAGGTCATCCGGCGCCAGAAGCAAAACGGTGAATTTGCCTACCTGCTGGATACCGCCTCGGCAAGGCTCGGACGGCCCATCACAAACGGCGATATGGAAACCCTGCTTTATCTGTTCGATACCGCAGGAATGCCGGTCGAGGTAATCCTGATGGTTATCGAATACGCGGTTGCCCAGGGCAAATCACATATGAGATATAT
>JAAYKB010000044.1 GCA_012522615.1 Clostridiales bacterium | reverse complement strand
TGCCCGCTTGCATAGCTCGCCTGTTGAAATGTGATGTAATCCCACTGTTCGGATTCAAGTATTTCAGTAAGTGCCGCACCTTCAGTTGCGGAGTACTCCTCTGCAAAACGGTAGTAAATATATTCATGAACATTATTAATGACATTATTCCAGTGCCGTTCCAGTGAACATCCACCGATATTCAAGTTTCCTACCAGAATGTCGACACTTTCGGATAAAGCAATTCTCCTCAGGTATTCCACCGCATCCTGCGAAAAACTGTTACCAATAGCAAGAACCTTAATTTGTTGCATACTATTTATCTGCCTCTCATCCGTTTTTGTATAGTATAATACGCTTGGCGGTAAAGAAAGTCAACGGAATAACACCGTAAGCGTCAAGAGAGCGACAAAATAGGCACTACCTTAGAAATGTAGAGCGGTATCTTTGCATTATTCCTTGACAAGTACGCGGCAAACAAAGAACTGCCATTATTTTATTAAAAATAGAGAATGACCATTTGTTAAAAAAGAGTCTTATGCCTGTATAGAGTTTCAACCCTAAAACAGGTAGATAAAGATAATATTCCTATGCAGAAATCAACTTGCTATGAGTGTATCGCTGCACATCGTGATTGGGTGCTTTACCGTAAAATCTCTGAAAAAGGTGTTTCTGGCTTTAAAGTGTCAGCTGAAAAGCGGGATGCTATTCAAGCGCTGTAGCGATAGAATAGCAGAGCGTAGCCGTAAACCAAATCAGACTGAATAAAAACGTTTAATACCGTCCGCAATGAGTACACATCTTTTTTGTTAGTGAACAAATAAAGCAGGCCCCCTGCAATTAAGCCAAAAACAGCTTGACTGCAGGAGGCCTGCTTTATTTATCGCCCTTGCGGTTGCTTGCCTCAATTTAATCTTGGGCGGGTTTAAGCTTATTAAAGGTAGTAAAGCAATCGCGCGGACAAAGTATGGGAGATTCTATTTGTATGCTCTGCACCAGTCCACCTCATATTTAAGCGGGAAATCCGAGTCATCGAAATTCCATCTGCCGACCCAGTTGGAATCGTTGTCCGGACCCATACGGTAGCTGAACAGCATGAAGTTATTCGCGGGATACATTGTCTCGCCGGATGCGTTGAGTGTAGTATATGAATGCTCAAACACTCCGACCAACTCCTCGTCGCAGTAGTAGTAGGAATTACTCTCGGTTATCACCACTCCGATTGCATGGAATTGTCCATCATACATCTTCCCCGGTTGCGGACTTGCCATGACATGATTTGTGTCGCTGTGTTGGTTGGTGTTGTAATTCCAGAAATGCTCGGTTACGCAATATCTGTCTCCGAAAATATTCGACCATTCAATGATATCAACCTCGCCGCAGCCCAAATCCGACCTTGGACCGTCAAAGAAAAGACTTTGTCTTTGTCCATGGAACTCCGGTAAAAGCCAGAATCCTCCGCAGATGCCCGACCATGGTTCGTATCTCATGGCCGACACATAACAGCCCAGCGATTGGGTAAATTTGTTTTCGGTTGAAATTGCCCCGTCGGTATATTGATATGTTCTTCCGTTCAGCACCGTTTCACGCTTTTTCGCCAACAGCTTCAGGGTTCCGTCCGATACTTCATAACAATCTCGGGCGCAATATGACGGTGCACTGCCGTACGACAACTCGGGCTCAAATACGCTCCATTTGGTGGGATCCAAGTCGTTGCCGTCAAAATCATCATTGAACGTGATGTCCCACTTTTTAGAGGGAATGATTACCGACGATGATTGCCCGCTTGTTGACGTTGCGGTAACAATTACATCCTTTCCCTGCTCCCTTACCGAATAGGGTACAGTAACCTTTCCGCCCTGAATTTCTACACGCGCATCGTTGGCTCTCAGAGTAAAGCCGCTGTTTATGGGAACGCCGTCATTCTTAACCACGATATCATATTCGGCGTCATACTCGGGCAAACCGGGATGATACAGAATCAAAGACGCTTCAAAGTAGCCGGAGGCGCTGGTGAAATAGCCTACCTCATTTATATAGAAGGTACCCGATTCATTGGTACCGTCGTTAAACACCGCTATCCTCAATTGCGATAAGCTGTTCTCCGGGTTGTTCGGGACAATGCTTACCGTAGGGTCGCTCTTGCGTTTAACGCTGGTCCATGGTATCTGCACAAACTGTTCTCCTGGGGAGAGGGTAATAGTCTCACCCTCATATTCCCAACCGTCTTAGACGTCAAGTCTGACCCGTACCGCCCTGTCTGTATTTATCCAAAAGCTAAATCCGTCACCTATCGCATGATACCGGTTTGTACTCGAAAATGGGTCTCCGATATTTGACCACCATGCTATCCGTGTATATTCAAACTTGGCGGCTTTAGAGCCTTTATAACCTCCGTTTTCGGAGAGACTCATGATTAACTGGGAATCCTCATCGATTGCGACATAGGGGTAGAACATCTCAAGCTGTGCCTGTGAAGCTATGTTATCAAAATTTTGGAGCACCTCATAGGGGTGGGCTGTCCCGCCCGACATATCCGATATATCAATCTTAAAGTAGTCGGCAACTTCCCGGGTTGAACAGATAAACGCCTTGCTTCCCAGCTCGTCGGTGCCCTCGGCGTTGTATACGGTAAACTTGTCACCTGTGGTCTCATTTTCATACACGATATAAGACCTTACCATAATCCTTTTATTAAAATTCTCAGGCTGTATATTGACGACCGTAACGCCAAAGACAGAAACCTCTGACTCTGATAAAATAAATCCTTCGCTGTTGAGCGAATTCGGGGTATCCGCTTTAAGCTCACCTTCGACCCACTTGGATTCCGCTAGCAGAACCGAGCCGTACCTTGAGATCCTATAACCCGTTCCGTTCGCAGCGTTGTTATTGATTCGTGTTCCGAAACGCAGTCCCCAAGGCGCCGATACTCGGATTGAAGCTCCCAGTATGGTTGGGCGGAACGAATCAAATTTTGCAATGGCATTCGCCAGTACATCGGCATTTGTAACCTCTGCACGCTGTTCCCCGGTCAATCCCTCGTACGCCGCCCGGGCCGCGGCAATACTGCTCTCGCTTGCCGGTGTTACCGTGCCTATATCGGATATCAGCCGTATCGCGGTATCAGCCGGGTTAGCCGCGGACATATTCATATAACCCAGTTCGTCAATATATGCCGTCCCGGTGGCACCCGAAGGACTGACAGGGTGCAGCAGTATGCCTACCCTTATATTATTCGCCGGATTGTTAGGCGCAATTACGCTGTAAAGGCTTGGGTCCCATTCAGCTGTGCCTTCACAATCATCCCAAGGCACCTGCACAAAATTTTTCCCTACGTCAAGGGTTATCAAATCATGCGTATGCTGTATATACGCGTCAATTACAAGGATTTTGCAGCGCATCGGCTGGTCAACACTAATCCAAAAACTGAACCCGTCGCCGCTTGCGGTAAAGTTATCCCCTGTGCTGTCAACGCGTATCCAACTCGAGTTGCTATTAAGTGAAAAATCAACCCTAACCGCTTTGGTATCGTTATAGCCGCCGTTGTTCGAAAGGCTTAATTCCCCTGTACAGCCCGGTTCAACCGACAGGTTGTCATAATAACCGGTCACATCCTGATTTGAGGTCATGCTTTCAAAGTTTTGAACAAGGACATATGGACTTTGCGGTTCTCCCGCCCCCTGTACAGCAACCATGCCCGAGAAAGAAACAAACAGAAGAACAAAAACCGTGAAAAAGGTTCCGAGTCTTTTTGCCGAAAAACAACCTTTCATTCTTAAATTTCCCCCTTCCCTATTTTAATGCCATGATAATCCGTTATGGCGTATGAATACATCATTCTTTGTTCAGGAGCATGTCATCAACGCATTGCTTTATAACCGTTATTTTTTCCCGGTCAACCGTTGTATCGCCGATGGCGGGCGGGATAAATTTGTTTCCCGAAATGCTGCGTTTTGTCAGCGTCACATACCACACCGCCGCGGTTAAATATCTGCCGTAAACAAAATCCATATGAAACCCGTCGCGGCATAAACTTTGTCCGCCGCGGGCATAGTCGAACAAGGGATGAGAGCGCAGCTTTTGGATGACGTCCCCGCAGGGAATTATTTTGACTTTCATCCTGTCCGCTACATATCCATAAGCGTCTTTTATTGCTAAATACATGTTCCCCTGGCTTCCGTAATAAGCAAAATCCGGATGCTCGCTATCCAACTCATATGCCCACGTCTCATGAATCGCTAATTTTGCTGTCGGGGCGTGTTTTTTTATGTAATCGGCGATTAAATCGATATATGGATAATAAGAATCCTTGATGCCGCTTTTACCGCTTACCTGCTGCAGGGCGATATAATCCCACCGCCTTTCCTGCAAGGTTTTGTAAATTGAAACCTCTCCCCTGATTGCGCGGCCGTTAAGCTCATAGTCATAGATATGGGAATCGTTTTCAATGTTTTCCCAATGCCTTTGAAGCGAACACCCCCCTATATAAAGATTAACGACGGTTAAATCGTAACCGTCCGCCTCGGCTATGTCATGCAGATATGTTGTGGCGTCCTGTGAAAAGCTGTTTCCTATATCAAGAATATTCATTTAAAAAACCCCATTTTATTTTCAATCGGTTGGTTTTCGTTGCAACCATAATGAGTAGGCATCCGACAACCTTTTAAAGGATAATTCATCGGTGCGGCTTAACGCGAGGTCGGGAGGAACAGAGGTCACAACAACGCCGATTCCCACAGAAAACATGCCTGCAGCATGTATCGCCTCTATTCCCGACTGGGCATCCTCAATACCTATACAATATTGAGATTGAATATTCAATGCGTTGCTGCAGTCAAGAAATATTTCGGGGTGCGGCTTGGGATTTGAAATTCTTGAGGCGTCGGCCACATAATCAAAGTGGCCGGCTATCCCCAACCGCTCAAGCACAAATCCCGCATTTTTGCTGGCGGAGGCAACCGCCAGCTTAATTCCCTCGCTTTTCGATTCCAAAATAAATCTTTCGATACCTGGCATTAAATCCTGCGGGCTTATGTTTTTTATCAAATCAACATAGTATTTATTTTTCTTCTCTGCCAGCGTCTCTCTGTCCTTTTTGTCATACCGTGAAGCACAAC
>JAAYKB010000004.1 GCA_012522615.1 Clostridiales bacterium | reverse complement strand
GTTTCTTCTCATGTGTGTATAATTGGGAAAGCAGTGGATATCTGTTATACTCACTTTTTTGTTATATTCTATTACCGATGCGGAATGGCGCTGTACGGTTTATGGTACAAAAAACTCGATTATTAATTATCTTTAGCTAAACAGCTATATCGCAAAAGGCGTATTAGCATGAATCGTTTTCGCCTGATCATCATATACCAAGTTTTCCTGTTATCTTTATGCCTGCTTGTCAGCGGATGCACAGGACATACTTTTTTCTCTGCAAATAAATCCACAGTACCGCATACAGAGATATCAAATACGGCTACGACGAATTTCGAGCAACAGCTTATTGAATATTTAAAAACTGATATCACAAAAGGTGAAGAATATAACAATGAAAGTTGTATAGTAAAAGTGGACACGCCGAATAGATTTGACAGGATTTTTGTCCTGCTAATACCCCCCGCCATGCCCTCAATCCCCAGCGTATATCTAACATCTTATGTCTAAAATCTAATATCTAAATTTGTAAACAATTACCAAATATCACCACAAAATCTTATTCAAAAGGTAGAACGTGGGAAAAATTAAAAAAATTCTCAAAAAGGTTATTGACAAGACAACAAAAGTGTGCTATCATAGCATTGCAGGCGAAACAAATGGCGCGGGCGCATGAAAAACCTGAGCATAAACCCCTGCCGCTGTCCATCATTTTTCCGGCGGTTTCGGTCGGCGCAAAAGCTCCCCTCTCGCTGTGTTAAGATTAAGCCTCGGCAAAAAACCTTTTGGAGAAATCCCAATCCGAAATTCGGCAAAAACCGTTCCAATATTCCCCTTGTGCCTGTTGCTAATAATTGCTATACTATCGGGGAGAAAGCAAATTTATCTTAATTGTTATATAAATTCATTTCGGTCGAGGGCGGAAAGGAACGGTGGTTTTATGAAGGAATACCTTAAGGGTTTCACCCGGGTTGCCTCCCTGTTTGTGTTGGGTGTGGCGCTCATAGCCGTTTACAAGACGTTTGACAACATCAATATCATATTTGATTTCTGCGGCAGGATTGTAAGGATCCTCAGCCCGTTCGTTGTCGGTCTCGGAATCGCATTTTTGCTTTACGCCCCGGCAAGCAGGCTTGAAAAGCGTCTTCAAAGGCTGCTGCCCCCCCGTATTGTCCGTTTTTCACGCAGCATTTCCGTCCTTCTCGTTTATCTGATATTAATCCTTGCCATTACCCTGCTGCTGTTTTTCGGACTGCCCGCCCTTGTTCGCAGCACCCTTGATTTCGTAGGCTCGCTGCCCAAGTATTACCGCGAGCTGATGGAGTTTCTGAACTCCCTGACCGAAAAGGACGGACTTCTCGAGGGGTTCAGTATTGCCGAAGCGGTTGAAAACATCTACACCTCGTATATCGAGCCCAAGTTCACGGCGGAAGCGGTTATCAGCTACTTCACCGGCATTATGAACTTTACGACCTCGCTGCTGAACGTGTTTATGTCGTTTATCATCTCTATATACATGCTGTTGAGCAGGGATTCCCTAATCAAAACCGGGAAAATCATCCTCGGACTCTTCCTGCACGAGCGCCAGCTTGAGGGACTTTCACACTATACCCACCGTTCCTGCGAGATTCTGTACAGCTATTTTTACAGCCAGGCGCTGGATGGTCTGATTGTGGCCATCATCATGACAATCGGGCTCGGAATCTTCCGCGCCCCAAACCCGCTGATACTCGGCTTTCTGATAGGGCTTTTGAACATGATTCCGTATTTCGGCGCCATAATCGGCGGGGTTCTCGCGGTACTCATCACCCTGCTTTCGGGCAATGTCTACGGGGCAATCTTCATCGCAATATATGTCATAGCCATGCAGCAGATTGACGCAAACCTCATCCAGCCGCGTATCGTCGGCCACACCCTGGGCGTCCGTCCGATTTACGTACTGCTTGCCATAACCCTCGGGGGCGGCCTGTTCGGATTCTGGGGCATATTTCTCGGCGTTCCGGTCATCGCCATCATACAAATGCTGCTGCGCGACTTTCTCGCATACCGCCAGCGCGAAAAGAAACCCCCGATCCGTCCCTCGGGATGGAGCTCGCCCAACGACACCCCCGGGAAAGGATGAAGATAATGGACGGTCCGATAGGACTATATATACATATCCCGTTTTGCGCTTCAAAATGCCCGTACTGCGATTTTTACTCCCTGACCGGGCAAACCCCCGAGGTCATGGACGGGTACACCGACGCCCTTATCCGCTCGCTCGGGGAATGGAGCGCAAGGCTGGAAGGAGTCCTTGCCGATACCCTTTATTTCGGCGGGGGGACCCCCTCCCTGCTCGGTTCGGACAGGCTCGCCCGTATTATGGAGGCGGCGCGCCGCCGCTTCGGGCTTGAGAATGCCGAAATCACCCTTGAGGCAAACCCCGGCGATGAGCTTTACGAGGTGTTTTCCGCCTTTTCTGCGGCGGGAGGCAACCGCGTCTCGCTCGGTATGCAGTCGGCCGATGAAAGCCAGCTCGCCTTTCTCGGGCGCAGGCACCGTCCGCAGGACGTGAGCAAGGCGGTGGAATCCGCCCGCTCGGCCGGAATCGGTAACATCTCGCTGGATTTGATGCTGGGGCTTCCGGGTCAGACTGTCGAATCGATCGTCTCCGCCGTCTCAGAGGCGGTTCGTCTGGACGTCAGGCATATCTCGGCTTACATGCTCAAGATTGAGGATGGCACGCCGTTTTACAGCCGGAGGGATTCGCTCTCCCTGCCCGACGACGACAGGGTGGCCGAGCTTTATCTCGCCGCCTGCCAGACCATGGAGATGTTCGGCTACAAGCAATACGAGATTTCCAACTATGCCAAGCCCGGCTTTGAAAGCCGCCACAACCTGAAATACTGGAAGCTTGACCCCTATCTCGGTATCGGCGCCGCCGCCCATTCCTTTCTCGACGGAAAACGCTTTTACTATCCGCATGACGTCCAGGGATTCATAGACGGCGTACAGCCCCTTCCCGAGCGGCAGGGTGAAAATAATAAAGCCTCCTCAATCGAGGAGGCGGGCGAACAGGAATATATGATGCTCCGGCTGAGGCTGGCCGAGGGGCTCAACAACGAGGAATTTAGCAAACGGTTCGGTCATCCCATCCCGAGCGAGGTTTATGAACGGGCAGGACAGCTGCCGCAGCAGCTTTTGACCGCCGACCCTGCCGGAATCAGGCTGAACAGATTCGGGTTTTTGCTCTCAAACACCGTGATATCACATCTTATCGGTTAATCCGATTTTACATATTGCTTAAAGTTATCGCTGTATCTCACTTCACCGTCGCGCATGACCCATACCGCCTCGACACCGGACAGGCTGTTAATATAGGCTAAGCCCTCCTCATACGGCATATTGAATACCGCCGTGGAAAGGTAGTCGGCCATACCGGAATCGGGACAGATTATGGTTACCGCCTTGTAGTACTCCGACGGCATCAGGGTCTGAGGGTCGATTATATGGTGATACTCCCTGCCGTTAACCGTGTAGTATCTTTGATATATGCCGCTTGTCACAACCGACCTGCCCGAAATCTCGGTCATCAAAAGCTCCGAATTATCGTCCGGGTTCTGAACCCCGATATTCCACGGCTTTCCCTTTCCGTCCTTGCTTCCGATGGCCCTTACGTTTCCGCCCACGCTGATAAGCGCTGAATCATATCCCTTTTCTTGGGCAAGCCGCGCCGTCTGTTCGACCGCGTATCCCTTGGCAACCGCGCCGACGTCAAGACTCATTTTGGGGTCGGATAAAAAGACGGTCGAGTTTTCCTCATCTATGATTATCTTGTCAATGTCGGTGTGCCTGGCCGCCTCTTTAAGCTCGTCCATCTCGGGAAGCACCGCGCTTTCAGGATTATCGATCCCGGCCTCGCGGTAATCATGCCAGATTTTAAGCACCGCGCCCAGCGCGATATTACACCTGCCTCCGGTTTCGGCATAGGTCCGCTTTGAAAATTTGAGCAGCTCTATAATCCTGTTGTCAACCTTGACAGGCCGTTTGCCGGCGTTGTCGTTGATGGTCTTTATGTTCTGAACCCCGTCATAGTCGTGGTAAATATCGTACAGCTGATGATAAGTGTTTAGGGTGTCGCGAATCATTGACGAGAACTCTGTGAACCCGTCCTTGCTGTCCATATAGGCGACCACGGTTGTCACGGTATCAAACAGCTGCAAAAACTGGGCCTCATATCGTTTCTTACCCTGTCTGCATCCAGACAGGGTAAGAGAGAACGACAAAGCCAGCAGCAGAGAGATAATCTTTTTCATAACGCCTCCCGGTACATGCCGATGCCTGCCCGTATTTGTATAAATCAATTATTTCGCTCCGGCTGCCGCCTTTTTGACAACATTGATAAAATCGCCGATTGCAACCGTAACCGATGATTTGAGATCCGAGCCTGTCGGATGACCCGCATCGTCGACCGCGATTGAGTCTAATTCGCCGGCCTTCTTGCCGACCACATATTTTGCGAACGCGGCGGCCTGTTCGTTCCATTCCTTGCCGATACCCGACACCTTTTTCATATTATAAGCGTCGCCCAACTCGTTTTTGGTCTTCTGCACGGCATTCAAATCCGATTTGATCTTTCCGGTTGCGTCAAAGTTTACATTGGTCTGCGAGGCGTCGATAACACTGCTTGTAATCTTCCCGTCCTTGTCGGCGGTGGTGACGGCATAGGTTGAATACGCCTGCGCGACTCCGTTCTCGGTACCGCTTGCGTCCTTTGAGTTGCCAATGGTTGTCACAATGCCGAGACCGAGCTTGTCAGAACCCTTTGCCCCCAGATTCTTTGCATTATCAATCGCCTTTTTGACGGCTTCGATATGGTCGCCGACAGACATTGTCACCGAAGCGGTCAAATCCGCGCCCGTGGGATGCTTGCTCTCATCCACAGCGATTGCGGCAATCTCGTTCGCGGTTTTGCCCTCCACATACTTTGCGAACGCCGCAGCTTGTTCGTTCCACTCCTTGCCGATACCCGATGCCTTTTTCATACCGTATTCTGCGCCAAGCTCGTTCTTGGTTTTGAACCCGGTATCAAGCGGGGTGGTAATCTTTCCTGTCGCGTCGAAGTTTATCCTTGTCTGGGCAGAATCAATGACGCATTTCACAATCCTGCCGTCCTTGTCGACCGTAACCGCGGCGGCCACCGAATCAACCTGGGCAACCCCTGTGCCCTCCTTGACATCTGTCGATTTTGAAATTGTGGTAACTACCCCCAGACCGGTTTTGACGTCGGCTTGCGAGTCCTCTTTTTTACATCCGGATACAAATGTTGCGGCAAGAATTGTTGCCGCCGCGAGCGCTAAGATTCTTTTCATCGCTTTACCTCTCTTTCTTTAACTATAAACTCCCCGCGGTTTGCCGCGAGATAGGTTTATCCCAAACCCAGCTTTTTAAAAGCGGGTAAGAATACTCTCAGAAGTGTGGCTGTCACGGTTCCCGCAACCACCCCAGAAATCAGCAGTATCGGAAGATGGACGATAAACAGCATGTTGGTGTAAAGCAGAGAAACCGCCGCCAGCTGACCCAGATTGTGAAACACCGCCCCCGCAATGCTGAGTATAAAATAGGATATATGCTCCTTGAAAACTATCATCAGCAGAACCATAACGGTTATCGACAGCACCCCGCCGCCAAGGCTTAATATCCCCGCGACCATTCCTCTTGTGATAAAGACAAACAGCGCCTTGAGCACACCGACCAGATACGCCTCCCTTTTGCCGAGGAAAAACAGGGTGTACATCACAACGATATTGGACAGCCCGATTTTCACAAAGGGGGCGGGAGTCGGGAGCTGCAGGAAGTCCTCGACAATCGTCAGGACGACGGCCGCCGCAAATAACAGGCCCGTGAGAACAAGCCTTATTAGTTTTTGCGTTTTGGGCACCGAAATATCCGCGGGGCGTATAATAGTTTTTTCCTTCATAAGCAGTCCATTCCTTAGCCGATTATGATATCCGGATCGTCCTTTGAATATCTGTCTTTTCTGACTATCTTCAATATTATTTTATTGGGAAGGCAGGCGGCGCTTTGCCCCACGGTTTTAAGCTTCCCCGACCTGATACATATCCTGTCCCTGCAATCGGATTCTTCAAAACAAATGCTGCCGTCCCGAAAAACACGAAATACGACATGCTCGTTTTGCGGGATGGTGAAAACCCTGTCCTCGTTTTTGCCGAGGTCAACCCTTTCGACCAGCCTTGATTCATAATATATCTCGGCCATCACCGGGGTATCCGCATAAAAAAGCCCGTAAAAAACCCAGATAGCAAGGCTGATAAGCAGGATTGACGACACGATTATGATATCCGTCCTTTTAAAAAACCTCATAGGCTCATTCCTCAAAGCCGACCTGTATTCTCAATTAGGAGTGCGTCCGAGAAAGCCGCTTATAAAAATCAGCAGGCAGTCGGTCGCCATTATAATAACATAATTTTTAATCGATGTGATAAAGGTTGTCGCCTTTTCCTGCTTTTTAAAAAATAGGTTTATATTTTTCTGAACCGGAATCAGGGTCACGAGCAATAAAAGGCTTACGGGAGAGAGCATCCCGAACACCACCATCACAACCACCGACAGGTAGACCAGATAATAAAGGGCGGCAAAAAGATACAGCGCCTTGCGCCCGATATAATACGGCAGGGTGTGTCTTCTGACTGCGATGTCCTTTTCGAGGTCGCAGATGTTGTTTGCCAGCATGATATTGGCGGTGGTGCAAAAGGGAGCGGCCGAAAGCAGCAGCACTGTGATTACGGGCCGGATGTTAACCGACAGTTTGATAACTTCCGTTGAATACCCAAGGGTGAGATAGGTGCCCTCAGGCATGTTGATGTAGAGAATTAAAAAGGGAATCAGGACGCCGTAAAAAAGTCCCGAAAACAATTCGCCCAGAGGCTGTCTTGAAATAGGAATCGGACCGTAGGTGTAAAACACCCCGCAGAGAAAGCAGAGTCCGCCCAGAATCAGCACAACCACGTCGGTGATATACGCGAGATACAGCCCCAGCGCGGCGCTTAACGTAAACAGCATGATGATTATCGCAAACGCCGTCTTCCGCCCGAACTGCAAAACCTGATCGTTGGTTTTGGTGTCGACATAGTTGTTTATGGCGGTGGTCGTCAGGTCAAAAAGGAACATGGCGGCGAAAAATATCAGGGTTTTGTCAAGATTGATGCTCCGGCCGATTGAAAACAGGTATGCCAGCGTCATCAGAAAGGCAAAAACACTGGTTATCTTGGTCTTAATCTCGACATAGCTCAAAAACCGTTTAAACAACTCCGGTCACACCCAATCCTTTATAGGCTTTTTCGAGAATGGAGGTCAGCCTTTCTTTTTTCTCACGGCTCGCGTCGAGTTTATCTATAATCCTGCCCGCCTTTTCATAATACCTGCGGGATACCGAACGGGTATAGGCAACCCCGCCCGCCGCATGAACCTTCTCGTTGATTTCCTTCTTTGATATCTTTTCGGTTTTGACTTTTTTCAAAAAGGCCGGGTCTTTTCTGAATGTATATAGCAGCGGCAGGGTGATTACCCCCTGCTCGAAGTCGGACAAAACAGGCTTTTTCGCCCTCTCCTGCGAAAGCTCATAGTCAATGCAGTCGTCCGTAAGCTGGAATATCATACCTGTATAATATCCCAGACGGGAATACAGACGCGCCTGATTTTTTGCATCGTCGCAGAGCATTGCCCCCGCATGGAATCCGGCCTCGAACAGGGCGGCCGTCTTTCCCGAAATAATCCGCAGATATTCGATTACCGACATATTGAAATTCCGGTTGTTCATATTCTGCCGAAGCTCGCCGAGACAAACCCTGCCCATATAATCCGGAAGGCCATAGTCGAGATATTCTTCCTTGTGCCTCACGTCCGAGGAGACCTTCAGCGCCATGCAGAACAGATAATCCCCTCCTATCACCGCGGCATGCTTCCCGAATTTCCTGTGAACCGTCGGCTGTCCGCGACGCATATCGGCGTCGTCAATCACGTCGTCATGCACAAGGGTTGCAAGATGCAGCAGCTCAATCGATACCGCAAGCCTTACCGCGTCGGGGTCGATATTCCCCCGATTATCCTCGGCGCAGGCAAGCAGAGAGGCCGCGCGGATGAACTTGCCCCTCGATTTCGACAAATGTTCGGTCTGCGCGCGAACCATCTTGGGCGCGCTGAGCAGGGCTTTTTCAAGCTCTCGCCTGACCGTTTCAAAGCTTTTTTCAAAGTCCATGGGCATTTCGCCTGTATTCACCTTAATCATTGTACAAATATGACTTCCTCACAAGCGGCAGGCTCTTCCACCGCTTTTTCAGGAAGGGATAGACGTAATAATCAAGTCCGAATATCCTGCCCGCGCCAATCAACAGGGCAACGGCGGCGAATATCATCCAGAAGGTGGTGCCGAGATACAGGCCTGTCGTGCATGCGAACATGAATAGCAAAACCAGTGAAAAGGCCGAGGACGGGGTGGTGAACAAACCGCCGATAAGCGAAAGACCTATCAGTATCTCGGCGGCGACAATGAAAATCTGCATCACAAGCTGGAGGGTATCGTTCGGCAGTATCACCTTATCCACAAACCAGTTTATAAGCGGGACATCCAGCTTGAAAGCAAGGTCCTCCAGCTTGGAGCCGGCAAGCTCCCTACCGCTCACAAATATTATCTTGAACAGCCCAAGGAAGTCAAAGTTTATCAGTACCTGGCCCACCGCTTCCGAAACGCCGTTTGCGGCGGCTTGGGTTGCCGTCGATACCGCGTCTGCGGCAGCGGCCGCCGGAGTAGCGGTCGACGCGCCATCCCCCGTGTTTGATATACCCTTCAGAATCGAATCATACCACGCGTTGGCCCCCCCGAAGAATCCGGTCAGCTTTGCCTGTGTGAGCCAGTTGTCAACAATCTTCATAACCCCCTCGAACACCCATACGGCGCCGAGCCACAGCCTTAGCGGCACCAGAAGGAAGCTCGGGGTCTTGTTCGAGAAATGCCCGCCGACAAAGCTGCGGTTGTTTCGGATGGTGAAAAACTCGTGCTTGAGGTAGCTGAAAACCTTGTTCCAGCCCAGCACCTGAATGAAATAGATAATATTTATAAAGTGTTTTGAGATCATCGCGAGGAAGGACGGCAGTCTGAATTTGCGTTTTGCGGTTCCTACGTAGGCAACACCGTAACGCCCGCCTACACTCACCATGATTCCGTGGAATTTCGGATTGTACTGCTTCATCTCGCCCTTGCCGGTTATGGCGCACGCAATGTTATGTGCGGCAACCCCGGCGCTCTGTTCGCAGTTTTCCACAATCTGCGGCACCGGCGAGCTCTCTCCCTCCGGCGTATAACAGAGGTTGTCCCCTACCACAAAAACGCTTTGGTCGCCGACAGACCTGAGAAATCCGTCGGTTTCGAGCCGTTTTCTTTCTCCCGCGGGCAGTATTTCGGCTGCCGTTTCGGTAATCTTTGAGCTTTGGGTTCCGGCCGCCCATATCACGGTTTTTGTAGCGATAACGTTTGAATCTCCGTCCTTTTTGAGCTCGATAAAATCCTTTCCTATCTTTTCGACATTTGTATCGAGATACAGATTGACGCCCCTTTTTCTGATTCGTCTTTCTACCTTGGCGGACAGCTTTTCGGGCAGGGTCGGTATAACCCTCGGCAGAATGTCGGCGACATGCAGGGTGACAAGCGATCTGTCTATCTCAAATTCCTCGCAGAGTATCGGCACATATTCCGCCAGCTCCCCTATCATTTCGGTTCCCGTAAAGCCGGCTCCGACAACAAAAAAGGAGAGCAGCTTCTTCTTTTCGTCGGGATTGATCTCGCGGGAAGCCTTGCGGAAGCAGTCGTGGATATAATCTCTTAATATTACCGCGTCGTCGTATGACCAAAGCTTAAATGCGTGTTCCTCTGCGCCCGCAACATCAAAGAAGGTGGGGCGCGAACCCGCCGCTATGACCAGATAGTCATAGGCATAGTTCTCTGCCTGCCCTATCGCGGTCTTGTTTCTGAAGTCGATATTCCGGATGACATCCAGCTTGACACTCACATTCCTGCCGGCAAATATCTTTTTGAGGCTCAGCTTGATGCTGTCTTCCTCGACCCGATTGGCGGCCACCTCATGCAGCTCTGTCAGCATGGTATGAAAGGGATTTTTATCAACAATGGTTATGCTGACATCCTTTTGATTTTTAAACCTCTTGGCCAGCTTTTTGGCTGTAATGATTCCGGCATATCCTGCCCCGATAATCAGAACGTTGGTGCGGACATTTTGCATTTTGCGCCATCCCTTTCTGCCGTCGGCAAAAGAATTGAAATAATTCCATATTTGTATCTATTATTAAGTTTACCTATTCTGTTTTAACATAAAGCCATAATTTGCTTATAAGATAATTGAAGATTATTATATAATTATACCAACTGTATGTCAATCAGATGATATGATAATACTATTAACGAATATCCCACCGTTTTTGTATGATTTTACTTTTTTTATTGATTTTTAATTTAGAAACATACATTTAGGCTGTTTAATGGTATACTGTTTATTGAAGCGTTAAACTTATTAAATTTTTTAATTAAAAAGAGAAGGTTTGTACCGATAATATTAATGAACAACGCCATGAGGATGAGTAAAGCCATGAAGGTACATATCAGACAGCTTGACAGACAAAGCCGAAAGCACAGAAGGCAGGCGGCCGAGCTGCTTTTGGAAAATCCGGAGCTTTGGCCCGCAATGGAGATTGCGCGCGCCGTTATTAACACATTGCTGTCGCCCAACCGTGTCTGTCTTTGCGCTTTTGACGAAAAGGACACGGTCGTCGGGCTTGTCGGCGGTCTTCCCGACTATGACGGAATCGTCTGGGAGCTTCATCCCCTTGTTGTCAAAAAAGCCAACCGGGGTCACGGAATCGGGCGGAAGCTCGTAAAAGCGCTTGAAAAAGAGGCGTCCTCGCGCGGTGCGCTGACTATAATCCTCGGCACGGATGATTTAAACGGCTCCACCAGTCTTTCTAATGTCGACCTTTATGACAACACCGGAGGCAGAATCGCTAATATTGTGTGCCGCAAACGCCATTCCTATGAATTTTATTTAAAATGCGGCTATACAATTATCGGTGTGATTCCCGACGCCAACGGAATCGGCAAGCCGGATATACTGATGGGCAAAAGCGTTATTAAAAAACCGCGGACACAACTGACCGCACTTGACGGCGGCAAGTTTGAAAAAGGCAGGGAAGCCAAGAAAGGCCGATAAAAACAACTACCCCCGACCAAAATCCGGGGGTAGTTGTTTTTATGTTGAGCATAAGCCAAATACAATGCCTGATCCGTTAGTTGCATTTGGAATAACCGCAGTCGCGGCAGATTACGCATCCGCCCTCATGTTCCACCTTTGCGCCGCACTCGGGGCATACCCTCATCTGGGACGCAATCTCGGCAGCCGGTCTTGAAGAGCCGCTGTATTTTGAGATGATCTCCGCGGCATGGACGCCGCCTTCCTTGAACCCGTTTGAAGCAACCACCTTCTCAATGACCCGGGCGATGGCGTCCGGACAGGAGGTGCATTTCATCCCCTTTTGGCGGATGGTCGAAGGGCAGCGGATACCGCGCAGCTGGCTTGTTATAGTCTTTACGTCGATACCCGAGCGAAGGGATACAGAAACCAGTCTTGCCGTAGCCTCAGATTGTGACGGACATCCTCCCGCCTTGCCCGTGTTGGTAAACACCTCGCAGATACCGTGCTCGTCATAGTTGACTGTGATATAAAGGTTTCCGCAGCCAATCTCCATTTTTTCGGTGATTCCCTGCGTCACGTCGGGGCGGGGACGGGGCATCACGACAAATGCTGCCGAGTTGCCGTTCTGCGCGAATTTTTCGTCCGTGCTGTCTTTTTTAGGCACGAGGTTTAACACCTGAGCGTCACGGCTGCCGTCGCGGTAGCTGGTCACACCCTTGCAGCCCAGCTTATATGACAGCATATATACCTCTGCCACATCCTCCACGGTTGCGTCATGCGGGAAGTTGACCGTTTTTGAAACGGCATTGTCGGTATGTTCCTGAAAGGCCGCCTGCATCTTGATATGGTAAAGCGGGGAAATATCGTGGGCCGAGACAAACACCCTTCGTATATCCTCGGGAATCTCCTCGATATGCTCGATGGTGCCATCCTCTGCAATCCGGCGCATCAGCCCGTCGGAATAAAGTCCCCGCTCTTCCAAAAGGCCGCGCAGGATGGTATTGACCTCCAGCATTTCGGTCTTGTCCATTACATTGCGGATATAAACATAGGAGAAAACCGGCTCGACGCCCGAAGAAACTCCGGCGATTATCGACAGGGTGCCGGTGGGCGCAATGGTGGTGACGGTGGCGTTCCTGAGAGGTTCGCCGTCCTTGTAAACACTCTCGCCAAACAGCGGAAATGCGCCGCGCACCTTTGCAAGCTCGGCGCTTGCCTTGCGCCGTTTATCGCTGATAAATTTCATCAGCTTGCCGGCAAGCTCAACGGCTTCATCAGAATTATAGGGGATACCGAGATGAAGAAGCATATCCGCCCAGCCCATCACCCCGAGTCCGATTTTACGTGTCTGGCGGGTGGTAAAGGCGATTTTTTCAAGCGGATATCTGTTGGCGTCAATCACGTTGTCAAGAAAATGAACCGCCTTGTCAACAGTCGCGGCAAGCTTGTTCCAGTCAACCTTTGCCCCGTTCTTTGTCACCTTGAGCATCTTGACAAGGTTGATAGAACCGAGGTTGCAGCTTTCATAGGGCAGCAACGGCTGCTCGCCGCAAGGATTGGTGGCTTCAATCTCGCCCTGCGAGGGAACAACGTTATCACGGTTGAGACGGTCAAGAAAGATGATTCCGGGTTCGCCGTTATGCCATGCCGAATATACTATCTTATCAAAAACCTCTTTGGCATTCAGCCTGCCGACCGTCTCCTTTGTGCAAGGGTCGACAAGCTCATATTCCTCACCCGCTTCGACCGCCTTCATAAAGGCTTCGGTGATACCTACCGAAATATTGAAGTTTGTGATGTCGGCGTTATCCTTTTTGCAATCGATAAACTGCATGATATCGGGATGGTCAACCCGCAGGATACCCATATTTGCGCCGCGGCGGGTTCCGCCCTGCTTGACGGCCTCGGTCGCCATGTTGAACACCCGCATGAAGCTTATCGGACCGCTTGCCACACCGCCTGTGGAATTGACTGTGCTGCCCATCGGACGAATACGGGAAAAGGAAAATCCGGTGCCGCCGCCCGATTTGTGAATCAAGGCAGCCTGCTTAACTGCTTCAAATATCGCCTCCATGCTGTCCTCAACCGGCAGGACAAAGCAGGCGGAAAGCTGGCCGAGCGGTCGTCCGGCATTCATAAGGGTGGGAGAATTGGGCAGAAATTCAAGGCTGGTCATCAGCTCATAAAATTCCTGCTCCACGGCCGCGATGTCGGCTTCGGGCTGATAATTCAAATCCGGAGCGGCTATAGCGCGCGCCACCCTGCGGAACATATCCTCCACTGTTTCGGCAGGCGCGCCGTTGTCCCCCTTTGCAAGATAGCGGCGTTCCAAAACGGTCAGCGCGTTTTGTGTCAATTCCATCTTCAAGTTCCCCTCTCGTTTATATGTAATTGTCACCCAAAGCGTTTCAGCCACGGATGTAAGCCTCAATATCCAGTAGTTTAGTAGAATTGCGGTACTATATATTGTATTTCAGGTGTTATATTCTGTCAATAGATATTTTTCAAAAAAGGCATTAAATATTAACCAAAAATCCGGCGCCGAATTTTACGAAATAAAAATTCGCGTCCTTTATTAACCCTTTTTTAACCAGTTTTGCAAAGCTTGAATTACAGTCAAACGGGTGATATACTTGTATTCCGAAGATACCTTAAAATTCGACATCGGGACGGGATGTGACTATGCTCAAAAGCCCTCTCCTTCGCGCAAAATTACTGCGCGTAAAACAGGGAGCTGTTTGTTATCTTGATAGGCATCTGTCCGGCGAATCCATGAGTTTTCATCAGGTTATCGCGATTATCGTCCCCTTGTTGGTTGATCAGACCTTTATTGTTCTGCTCAGTCTGCTTAATACGGCGATGATTAGCTCGTCGGGTGATGCTGCGGTAGCCGCCGTCAGCATGGTGGACTCGCTGAACATTTTTATTTTAAACGTGTTTATCGCCTTGGCGACAGGCGGCACGGTAATCGTGGCGCAATACAAGGGTGCGGGAAATTCCGCCGCCTTTTCAAAAGCCTCCGCACAGGCGATATCTGCTGTCGCCTTGATATCCGTATTGATAAGTCTGGCGGTAATCATTTTTTACAATCCGCTGTTGTTCCTGCTTTTCGGCAGGGCTGAACAGGCCGTTTTTGAAAATGCGGGGTACTATCTGGTCGGAAGCAGCATCTCCTATACGCTTATCGCTGTGATAGAGGCTGTAAGCGGGGTTCTTCGCGGAATCGGGAACACCAAAGCAGTCTTGTGGCTGTCGCTGATAAAAAACGGCACCTATGTCTTTTTCAACTTCGTATTCCTCAGCATATTGAAAATGGGTATTATGGGACTGGTTTTATCCGTGTTGATATCCCGCCTAATCGGTATGGTGTGCTCTCTTATCTATATCCGGCTGATGAACAAAACCATCGTATTTCGGTTTAGAGCCATGCTCAGGCTGGATTTTTCCATGCTCCGCCGTGTGCTTTTTATCGGTATTCCATTCGCAGCCGAGCAGATGTTTTTCAACGGGGGCAAGCTGCTGACCCAGACATTTATTGTCCGGATCGGAACAAATGCGCTGGCTGTCAACGCAATCTGCAATCCGCTCTCAACCCTGACGCAGATCGGGGCTGCCGCCTGCAATCTTGCCGTTGTTACTGTTATCGGTCAGTGCATAGGCAGCGGCAACACCAAGGATGCCCGCAGATTCGTACATTCCTTTTTGAAAATAGGTTCGGCATCGGTCGCGTTGATAACCGTGCTTCTTCTGCCCTTTCTTTCCTTCCTAATCGGTCTTTTTTCACCCAATCCCGATATAGTCCCCACCATCAAAACCATCATATACATAACATGGGCGGCAACCCCGATGTTATGGTCGACAAGCTTTGTCACCCCCTCGGCCCTGCGAGCTGCGGGAGATACCCGCTTTACCCTGACAACCTCGCTGGTCACCATGTGGCTGGTTCGCGTGGTGCTCGGATATATTCTAGGCGTGGTTTCTCCACTCGGCATAACAGGGGTGTGGGTTGCCATGATTATCGAATGGGGGATACGCAGTCTTATCTTTTTAACAAGACTGCGCGGCGATAGGTGGTACCGACATAAGATTGTGTAATAAGGATATATATTAACGCTTTGCGAAAACCTATACGTGTTTTCGCAAAGCGTTTTTGTTGTGGGAATTATAGCCGGATTCGCTTCATAAATATTATAATACTGGCTACTCATAAAACACGCATAAAAACCCGGAAAGGACATGAAGCATTATGATAATCCTTTTTAATAGGAAAAGAATAATCTGCATTGCGGTTGTTATCGCCGTAGTGCTTCTTATTGTAGTCGTGTGCTTTATGCTTTTTGGTCAGGCCAAAATGGTCAACTCGGCAGAGGGCGAGGAACAAGATCTGATAAAGTGGGTGGATTTCAATGTCAGCTATCAGGCGCTGGATTACGCCATAAAGCTTGACATAAAGTATCACGACAGCCCGACTCCGATGAGCTTTATCGATTTGCTCGCATATATCGCCGCAAAAAACGGGAACAATTTCAAAAAATTCAAAACAAGTCATCTCGATTTGGTAGCCGACCAGATTAAAAACGGAAAAACGATTGAGGAGCTTACCGCAGGTTTAAAATACTACGATTACTACCATGAGGCCTTTACCGCCGCGCTTTCGGGGCTGGTCGGGGCTTATGAAATCGAAGTCAAAGACGAAACCTCAAAGACGGGCAAAAGGTGGGAAAGAAAATACGGGATAAAGGCCTTTTCCCCTTTTGCCAAAGGCTTTTACTACAATGATTTTGACGATTTCGGCGTCAGCCGCTCCTACGGGTTTGACCGTCGGCATCTCGGGCATGATATGATGGGTTCGGTCGGCACCCCGATAATGGCGGTGGAGGGCGGGGTTGTCGAGGCCCTCGGCTGGAACCAATACGGAGGATGGAGGATAGGAATCCGAAGCCACGATACCAAACGATATTACTACTATGCCCATCTCCGAAAGGATTTCCCCTACAACAAGTCGCTTGAGGTGGGCTCGGTTGTAAAGCCCGGCGACGTGATAGGCTATCTCGGACGTACCGGATACAGCATTAAGGAGAATGTCAACAACATCAGGCAGGCTCATCTGCATATCGGACTTCAGCTGATTTTTGACGAATCCCAAAAGGAGTGCAACAATGAAATCTGGATTGACATATATCCGATAACCCGTCTGCTTTACCGCAACAAAAGCGAGGTGGTAAAAGACCCCGAAACAAAGGAATACCATCGGGTTTATGATATACGCGAGATCGTTGAGGAATAAGATTACCGATGCTTTTTTACAACCTCTCCCTGCCGTTTGTAGATACCTTGGGCGGGCACATAGCCGCGCACCGATGACAGGGGGTAAATATTGGTATGCCTGCCGATAACCGTTCCGGGATTGAGCACCGAGCCGCAGCCCACCTCGACATAATCCCCGAGTATTGCCCCGAATTTTTTCAGTCCGGTTTGTATTTTCTTGTCTCCAAAAATAACACAGATAAGCGTTTTATCGCTTTTTACATTCGAGGTTATAGCGCCCGCTCCCATATGCGATTTAAAGCCCAGAATGGAATCCCCGACATAGTTATAATGGGGCACCTGAACCGAATCAAACAGGATGACATTCTTCAGCTCGGTCGAGTTGCCGACCACACATCCATTGCCGATAACCGCGCTGCCCCGTATAAAAGCACAGTGCCTCACTTCGGTTTGGGCGCCGATAATCACATCATCCCCGATAAAGGCGGACGGCGCCACTATCGCCGTCTTATGTATCCAGACGCCGGGGCGCGGGGAATCATATTCGTCGCTGCTGAGTCTACAACCCGTTTCCCGAATGAAATCCTTAATCCCAGCAAGGGCCTCCCACGGATATACATGCTGCTTCAAAAGCGGTTCCGCTATTGTATGCCCTTCTTCAAAAAGCTCGCCGATGCTTAGCTCGCGGCAGATTTCCTGTCTCGATTTGTCCTGATTTTCCATATCGACATCTTTCCTTTCTGCCGTCATTTTAAAATTTACTATTAAAAAACCATCTTAATTAAATTTATCACGAACACGGGTATGATTCAAGCAAATTATGCTACATGTTCTTGATATTTTTTTGTCAAACTAAAATTTGCAATTGTAAATATATTTTCCATATGTTAGAATTCATTAATGAACAGCGATTGTTATTTTATTTATTTAATACGGTCGTTTTCTGAATTTAAAGGAGTGGTTTTCATTGGCCTTAACCGTAAGAAATGTCAGCAAGTCTTTCGGTGATAAAAAAGCCGTGGATAATCTCAGCTTTGAGATCAGCCGTCCGGGCGTGTTCGGGCTCCTGGGCACAAACGGAGCGGGAAAAACAACAACCATCCGCATGATTCTCGGCATCATGAGCCGTGACGCGGGCGAAATCACTTGGAACGGCAAGCCCATAACAAGTGAAAACGTCCGTTACGGTTATATGCCCGAGGAGCGCGGACTGTACCCCAAGGTTCGGGTGCTCGAACAGTTGATATACTTCGGAGAGCTGCGCGGCATGAGCCGCCTTGAAGCGGAACGAGCGGCATCACGATGGATGGACAGGCTGGGCGTTACCGAATACAGCAGGATGCTCGCGGAAAAGCTGTCAAAGGGAAACCAACAGAAAATCCAGCTTATTGTTGCCTTAATACATGACCCCGAACTGATTTTCCTGGATGAGCCGTTCAGCGGGCTTGACCCAATTAATACCAACATTTTCAGAAGCGTGATGAGCGATCTTATCGACGCCAAGAAAACCATAATAATGTCTAGTCACCAGATGCCGACTGTCGAGCAATACTGCAGCGATCTTGTGATTCTGGACAAGGGCCGTTCGGTGCTTAGCGGCAACCTTCGCGCCATCAAGGCCGGTTATGGGCATACGAATCTTTCCCTCGGATGCTCGGCCAAGGCGCTGAACACCGCGCTTCCGATTGCCGAAAAATACGGTCTTCGGATTCTTGAAAAACAGGCGGACGGATGCGAATTCAAAATCGACGGCGACGAATCCGCCCACGGCTTCCTGCGCGACCTTATCGGCATGGGCGTTATTCCCGAACGGTTTGAGATACGTGAGCCGTCGCTGCATGAGATATTCATTGACAAGGTAGGTGAGGCGAAATGAAAGACATCATCACGGTTTTCGGTTTTACCCTGCGCGATAATATCCGAAAAAAAACATTTATCATAACCACGGTCATTGTGCTTGTTCTGATCTTAGCCGCCTGCTCGCTTCCCACTATTTTCTCGGGCAGCAAAGGGGACAAGGGCGCAGACGTAACTCCGGGCGAGAAAAAAAGCAACACCTGCTATGTTTTGGATCAAAATAATCTTGTTCCCGGCGCTATATCCGCGCTGACGGAAGCATATCCGAATATAGAGTTTAAAAAGGGCGAGTCGGGCAAAACTGAGGAATACAAGAAAACGATTGAGGGTGACAAATCGGTTGCAATGCTTGAGATAATAAAGGGCGAACCCATACCCTCGTTACGCTTTACTGTTACGGATTTTATGAGCGGCGTTCCTACCGACGGTATGGCGCAGGTGGTTCGTCAGGTGATTGTCGCCGACGTTCTTTCAAAAGCCGGCGTTTCCGAAGCCGATTCCCGTCTTGTCCTGACCGATATTTCTTACACCACCGTGCCTGCGGGGAAAATGGATGTCACAGGCTATTCGCTTGGCATCGTTCTGACATTGCTAATGTTCTTTGCGGTCTACTTTTACGGTTACGGCGTTGCAATGTCGGTCGCGTCCGAAAAGACCTCAAGAGTTATGGAAACCCTTGTCGTATCGGCAAAACCATCACGCATACTTCTTGGAAAATGCGTTGCAATGGGAGTGCTTGGGCTGATACAGCTCACCATCTTTATTTTGGCGGGCGCGGCGGGATACAGCCTGCTTATTCCGGATGATTTCACAATATCCGGCGTGCCGCTTGCGCTGTCCTCCTTCACCCCGCTTTCCGCCGTTTTGATCCTTGTCTATTTCCTTCTCGGCTATTCGCTGTTTGCGATGATCAATTCGGTCTGCGGCGCAACCGTTAGCCGGGCAGAGGATTTGCAATCGGCCATGACGCCGTCGGTTATAGTCAGTATGATATCCTTTTACGCCGCCTATGCCGTCATGTTCATACCTGACCCCGGAATACGCCGGATCGTCACCTACATCCCCTTTACCTCTCCGTTTATCATGCCGTTCAGACTGCTTAATGAAAATGTTCCGGCAATCGATATCGGTATATCAATCGTATTGCTGATAGCCGCGATAGTTCTGGTCTCAATCGTATCGGTTCGTCTGTACTCCGCCTCTGTTCTGCATTACGGACAGAGATTGAAGATTAAGGAAATATTCAAGCTTAAAGTATAATAAGTACCATCGGTTTAAGGGGCTGACGCACAATTGAAAATTGTGCGTCAGCCCCTTTTCTGTTTTATGAGTCAGCTTTCGATATTATCTTTGAACCCTGCCCGAAGCGTCGCCCCCGGCAAGACGTTCAACCTCTGCAACCGACACCTGATTGAAATCCCCCTCTATGGTATGCTTGAGGCAGGACGCCGCAACCGCAAATTCAACCGCCGCCTGATTGTCATAACCGGACAGCAGCGAATATATCAGACCGGCGCCAAAGCTGTCGCCCCCGCCGACGCGGTCAACGATATGGATAAGGTAGTCGCGGCTGAAATAATAGTTGTCGCCGTCGTAAAGCATGGCCGCCCAGTTATTGTCGTTAGCCGATATAGAGCCGCGCAGGGTTATGGCAACCTTCTTAAATCCATATCTGTCTGCCAGTTTTTTTGCAACCTCCTTGTATCCCTCACGGCTGACCTTGCCGGCTGTGACATCGGTGTTTTCCGCCTTGATGCCGAACACATCAAATGCGTCCTCCTCGTTGGCGATACACACATCGACGTATGGCATAAGCTCGGCCATGGTTTTTCCCGCCTGCTCGCGGCTCCACAGGTTTTTGCGGTAGTTGAGGTCACAGCTTACTGTCAGTTTTTTTGTCTTTGCGGTCTTGCAGGCTTCAAGGCATATCGCCGCGACATTCTCGCCCAATGCCGGGGTTATACCTGTGAAATGGAACCAGTCGGCCCGGTCGAATATTTCATCCCAGTTGAAATCACCTGCCTGTGCCAGAGCTATTGCCGAGTCTGTACGGTCGTATATAACCTTGGAGGGGCGCTGGCTTGCCCCCTTTTCAAGATAGTAGATGCCGACCCTTTTACCGCCCCGTACTATTTTGGATGTATCTACGCCAAAACGGCGGAGGGAATTCACAGCGGCCTGTCCGATATCGTGCACGGGAAGCTTTGTTACAAAGGCAGCAGCCATGCCGAAATTGGCAAGCGACACAGCAACATTGGCCTCCCCGCCGCCGTATGTCGCCCCAAAGCTTTCCGCCTGTATAAACCTCGTGTATCCTTCGGGAGCAAGGCGAAGCATAATTTCTCCGAACGTGATAACCCTTTTCATTTTAAAGCCGTCTCCTTTTTATGCTATTTTTGAACCAGATGTACTGCAAACCCGCCTATTTCATCCGCCAGATAGACTGCCTTCAGCCTTCCGCTGCCGTCATATTTGGCGGTTTCCATATTAAATTCGACCCCGCCGCGCTTCAGATATGCCATGGCACGCCCGATATAATTCGTGCCTATCGCAATGTGTCCCTTTGCGCCCAATCCGCCGCCCTTCATCACTTCGATACCGCTTCCTACAAAGATGGACGAGCCGCCCTCATTTTGAGCAAAACCGAACAGCCTTGAAAAAGCGTCTGCGGTACTGCTCGCGGTCGCTTCATCCGTTTCATTTATACCGACATGTACAATCGTGAAGCCGAGCATTTGGTCGACCGCCTGTTTTGTCAGACTTTTTATCTGGTCAAATTGACGGTTGTTTATCAAATCGGCTTTTACCATCCAGCTGCCGCCGCAGGCAATGATTTTTGGAAAATCAAGATAGCTTTTGAGGTTATCGGCGTTGATTCCGCCTGTCGGCATAAACCGGATGCCGGGATAGGGCGCCGACATTGCCTTTATCATGGGCAGGCCGCCGACATTTTCGGCCGGAAAGAATTTTACGACCTCAAGCCCAAGAGAAATCGCCTGTTCCATCTCGCTCGGGGTGGCAATCCCGGGAACAACAGGATAGCCCTTGTCGATACAGTAGCTGACGACCTTCGGATTAAGTCCGGGGCTAACAATAAAGCGCGCCCCTGCCCCAATCGCTTCATCGACCTGTTCGGTAGTCAAGACCGTGCCCGCCCCAACCAGCATATCGGGAAAGGCCCCGGTAATCGCCCTTATCGCGGTGGGGGCGGCGGCCGTCCTGAATGTCACCTCGGCGCAGGGCAGACCACCCTCGAAAAGGGCTTTTGCAAGAGGAATTGCATCCTCTGCCCTCTCAATCTTAACTACCGGTACAATCCCTATTTCCTCAATCTGTTTCAGCAATCCGTCCATATTTCAATCTCCTTTGTTTCATTATATGAAACTATGTTTTACGTATTAAAATTACACCTATTATTTTAACCGTATACAAAAAATTGTCAAGCGGATAAACAAACTGTTTATTTTAATAGTGAGCACTAATACGATTATTATTAGCAGGTTTACAACGTTTATGTCGTGCAAGGAAACGGACGAACACAAAAACTATGTTCGTCCGTTTCCTTGTATCAATGTTTCGTGGCTTGCCGCGGACAGTTTATTATTGCGCTTGCTTTCGGTATTCGGTCGGTGAATATCCCGTTTCCTTTTTAAAAATGCGGGAGAAATAGTTGTAATCCTCAATCCCGACCACCGCCGACACCTGTGATACGGTTAAATTTCTTTCGTTGGCGAGCAAATGCTTTGCGCGTTTGATACGCAGGTCTATTACCAACTGTCCTACGGACTTCCCCGAGTAGCGCTTTGCCGTCTTGCAAAGTGTGGATATGCTTACGGCAAGGTCGTTTGCCATATCCGAAAGGGTAAAGGCGGTGTCGGCGTTATTATCAATATAGTGCTGCATCTGTCCCCAAAGTCCTTCGTTCTGCAGCTTTATCAACTGTTCGAGCTGGATATACCCTACACAGGCGGTCATTATATTTGTCGCCGCGTCCAGATAGTCGGGCGAGATGGTGCGGATACTGCCGAAAAGGTTGTTGAACGACCTTACATCGATTATATCCCGGCATTTATCAAAAATCATATCATGCTGGTCGTCTATGTTCCTGTCATAGATTACCTGACCGAACATAAGATAGCCCGCAATTTTATCCTTGTCATAAATCGGGGAGCATGCCTCCAGCAGGCCGGCATGGCACCTGTATGTAATTGTCCTGCCGCTTTTCAAGGCTTCGTGCATGCCGTAATTGTCGCATTCGCGGCAACGGCGGGTACCCTCTTGACTGCTTCTGATTCTTTCGCAAAACGGGCTGTGCCGTTTGGGACATTCCAGGATTATGCTCATGTTGCCGTCAAAAATTCCTATGCGCTGGCCCGTCACTTTATAGAAGTCGGATAACAGCCCGCTCAGTTTATCCAGCTTTAAATATTCAGCCATCCTAATCCCTCCTACCTATTATTTTCCTACTAATATATAATAATCGCAACAATTTTGTGCTATATCATAACAGCATAATACTATAAATATTTAGGTTTGTATAGTATTATTTTATTAATAATAGGTAATAACGGCATATTCAATTTGATATATAGGAGGCTGTTGCTATGACGTATCCGAAAATCGGTATACGCCCGGTGATTGACGGACGCTGGGGAGGGATCCGCGAATCTCTGGAAAACCAGACCATGAATATGGCAAAATCGGCCGCAAAGCTGATATCCGAAAATCTTTTTTACTCCGACGGGACGCCGCTCCAATGTGTTATCGCGGACGGCACCATAGGCGGCGGAGCCGAGGCTGCGCGCTGTGCCAAAAAGTTCGGCTCACAAAATGTATGCGCCACCTTGACCGTAACCCCATGCTGGTGCTACGGCAGTGAAACCATGGATATTGACCCCCTTACTATAAAGGCTGTCTGGGGATTTAACGGCACGGAGCGGCCGGGCGCCGTTTACTTGGCGGCGGCAATGTCAGCCCATGCCCAAAGGGGATTGCCTGCGTTTTCGATATACGGGCACGATGTGCAGGATAGTACCGATACCTCTATCCCTAATGACGTGGCCGAGAAAATCCTCCGGTTTGCCCGCTGCGCCGTAGCCGTCGGTCAGATGCGGAACAAGGCGTATGTGAATATCGGCTCGGTGTCAATGGGCATTATGGGCTCATATTGCAATGCCGATTTTCTTCAGGACTATCTCGGAATCCGCGCCGAATGGGTTGATATGACCGAGGTTCTTCGCCGCATTAAGCTTGAGATTTATGACCATGACGAATATCAAAAAGCCTTGGCGTGGGTTACGGAGAACTGCAACCGGGGTATTAATGTAAACGAAAACAAACAGCTGCCCGAAATTGTGACAAGGTCAAAGGTGGTTGAAAACGATTGGGAATTCATTGTCAAGATGACCCTTGTCGTTCGCGACATTATGCTGGGCAATCCCACGCTTGACGATATGGGATGGCACGAGGAGGCGCTCGGGCGCAATGCCATTCTCGGCGGCTTTCAAGGCCAGCGCATGTGGACCGACTGGCTCCCCAACGGGGATTTTACCGAAGCCATACTCAACAGTACATTTGATTGGAACGGCAAGCGCGAACCGATTATTCTCGCGACAGAGAATGACGGTCTGAACGGTGTTGCCATGCTGTTCGGTAAGCTGATTACCGGCGCCGCCAGCGTGTTTGCCGATGTCCGTACATATTGGAGTCCCGAGGCGGTTGAGCGCGTAACCGGCAAAAAGCTTACAGGGGTTGCTGCGGGAGGGATTATACATCTTATCAATTCGGGCGCGGCGGCTCTTGACGGGTGCGGCCTTGCCAAGGATAAAAACGGTAAGGGCTGCATGAAACGCTGGTGGGAAATCACTGATAATGATATAAAAGGTATCCTTGCCGCCGTAGACTGGCCAAACGCAAACTATGAATATTTCCGCGGGGGCGGATACTCCTCTCATTTCAAAACCCAAAGTGAGATGCCGGTGACCATGATAAGACTTAATATGGTTAAGGGTATCGGTCCCACCCTCCAGATTGCCGAAGGGTATACCGTGGTTCTGGACGACGATGTTCATCGTATTCTGGATGAGAGGACCGACAAGACATGGCCGACAACATGGTTTGTGCCGAGGGTCGGTTCAAAAGGTTTTGAATCGGTATATGAGGTTATGGCTAAATGGGGAGCAAACCACGGCGCATTTTCATACGGTCATATCGGGAGCGATCTTATTACTCTTGCAAGCATGCTCCGCATACCGGTTTCCCTGCACAACGTAGACAACGGAAGCATCTACCGTCCGCATTGCTGGTCGTCGTTCGGTACAAAGGAGCTTGAATCCGCTGACTACCGCGCATGCAGTGTGTATGGCGGGATGTACAAATAACCCTTGCAATTATAATGGGCTGCTGCAAAACCCAAGCTTTGCGGCAGCCCTTAATTTGTGTCTATTATTTTACTATTTTAACGCTACCGCCGCAGGAAATCCCGGCGGCATTGGCGTCGTCGGTATCAAGATGCATTTCCAGTCTAAAATCCTTATGCACCCTGACCTGAACATCATAAAAGCGGGTGCGACGCTCGCCGAAGCTGTCAACCGTGACATATTCGCCGTCCTTGATGCCGAATCTTGCGCCGTCCTCAAGGCTCATATGTATATGACGGTTGGCGATAATGCAGCCCTCGTCCAGCGAAACCACGCCTTTCGGACCGATTATTACAATCGGGGCGGAGCCCGCGATGTTCCCGGATTCCCTGACGGGAGGATTGAGCTTTAAGGTAAAGGAATCGGTGCGGGAAATCTCGACCTGCGAAGCCTTGCGGATAGGCCCCAGTACCCGAACATTTTCAATAGGGCGCATGGAGGGTCCGACAATGGTCAGTGTTTCCTTGCAGGCATACTGCCCCGGCTGGGAAAGATCCTTAATCGGGGTGAGCTGATAGCCCTTGCCGAACAGAATCTCGACATGTTCTTGGGTGAGGTGTATATGGCGGTTGGATATGCCCACCGGAATCTGGTCGCCGGCCCCCTGTTCGTTTAAAAGGGCTTTATATACCGCCTTGGCAACGGCAGAAACATCAATATTCATATCATCCATCCGAATATCATGTCCTTTCTTGTCGTCATATTATCCTGAAGCTGTCTGCCATTACGCAGCGGCGCTGGCGGGTAAAGCTTCGAGCGGAGGTAATCCCCTCTCCGGTGGGACCTGCAATCGTAAATGTCGTGTGACCTTCGCCGCCGAATCCGATTCCTGCGTAGGACGGCGCGTTTTTAACAAAGATTGTGGTCTCGACAGCCGACGCAAAACGCGACAGGTTGTCGATATTCTTTGAGTGCATATGTGCGGTATGGCGGTTGCCGTGCTCCGCCTTTACGGCGAGGTCGATTGCCTCATCTATGTTTTTGACCGAAACGATAGGCAGGATGGGCATCATAAGCTCCTCCTGTACAAACGGGTGATTGAAATCGGTTTCGCAGATAATGCAACGGATATCTTTCCCCGCCTTTATACCTATCATATCAAGCAGCACGGCGGCGTCACGCCCGACGCATTTGCGGTTGATGCTCTTTTTGGTTTTGCCCGTCTTTTTGTCGGTAACGTCCACCAGAACTATATCGGCAAGCCTTGCGGCCTGTGCGTCATTAATCAAATAGGCGCCGTTTTTCTGCATCTGGGCTATCAGCTTATCTTTAATGCTGGCAAAAGCAAAAACCTCTTTTTCCGCAATACAGGGCAGGTTGTTGTCAAATGTGCAGCCGTCGATAATATCCTTGCCCGCCTTAACAATATCGGCAGTATCATCAACAATGACGGGAGGGTTGCCCGCCCCCGCTCCGATTGCCTTTTTGCCCGAGGATAAAACCGCCTTGACCACCCCCGGACCGCCCGTGCATACAAGCAGTCGAATCAGCGGGTGGGATTGCATAACGGAGGCCGATTCCATTGTGGGTTTGTCCATCGATGCAACCAGTACCTCGGGACCGCCCGACGACCTTGACGCGCGATTCACAAGATCGACGGCATAGTTGGAGGTGGCAATGGCGTTGGGATGCGGGTTGAACACCACGCCGTTTCCTGCGGCAATCATGCCGATGCTGTTGCAGAGTACGGTTTCGCTCGGGTTTGTGCTGGGCGTGATCGCCCCGACCACCCCGAAGGGCGCCATTTCAATCAGGGTGAGGCCGTGGTCTCCGGTTTTTGCCGAGGATACTATATCCTCGGTGCCCGGGGTTTTGTCGGCCACAAGAATATGCTTCAGCCGCTTGTGCTCTACCCTTCCCATACCCGTCTCGGAAACCCCTATCTCAGCCATAATCAGGGCTTCTTCCCTGATAAGAGTGCGGATGGCGGTTATAATCTTCTCCCTCTGCTCAACGCTCATGGAGCGAACAGCACGGTATCCTTTTTCGGCAGCCTCAATTGCCTCGTTCATATCGGAATAGATGCCGATAAAAGCGCGTCCGTTATATGAGGTGGCGCTGTAACCTTCGTCCGCCTGCGTCGTTGAGGCGGCTGTGTTATCAATATTGCTCAAAACCCGACGGACGATATCCTCAATCTGCACCTTATTTATTTCAGCCATCTGAAATGCCTCCTGTTTATAGGGCGAAAACCAATCGCCCTTGCCGAATTTCTAGCCCTTGGCAACCAGTTTCTTGGTGTCCATGGCTATCATTAATTCCTCGTTTGTTGGGATGATGAAGGTGCGAACCCCTGCACCCTCGGCTGTGATTTCAAATTCTTCGCCTCTTTTGAAATTGAGGTTCCTTTCCTCGTCAATTTTTATTCCGAGAAAATCCATATTCCTGCACACAAGACTGCGAATATTGGCATCATTCTCGCCTATGCCGGCCGTAAAAACAAGCACGTCCAGTCC
>JAAYKB010000043.1 GCA_012522615.1 Clostridiales bacterium | reverse complement strand
TTCTATCGCTTTAAAGTGCAAAAATTGTATTGACAAACAGGCGTTTCTTAGAGTATTATAGAGCAAAGTCGGTATTCGACTATACCACTGTTTACGGAGTGTGCGTTATGACTTTTGTCGGCGCAAAACTGCAGAATCGATTTATGGGAGGCTTCGGCTATTATTTTAGCCGGAGTGATTTTGCCATGTCGCTTTTGCCGTAGAATCGTAAACAGACGGATTGGTTTATTCTACAAGGGCGGAGCTCATGGTTTGAGCTTCGCCTTTTTTGTAAGGCTTTTGAGGAAAGGAAGACAACGGCATGATTATTGTGCTAAAGCCGGGGGTCACCCCGAACGAGGTGAAGGAGTTCGCCGCCTGGATTGAGGAGGTTAATAAGGTAAAGGTAAACGCTTGGTACGGCGAGCATTCCACCGTGCTCGGTCTGCTCGGGGATACGGCGGCGGTTGATATTGAATCAATAGTTGCCCAGAGGATCGTCGAAAGCGTCAAACGGGTACAGGAGCCGTACAAAAAGGCAAACCGCAAATTTCATCCCGGGGATACCGTTATCGACCTTGGCGGCGGTTCGGTTATCGGCGGGGGCAGGCTGGCTCTTATCGCTGGTCCCTGTTCGGTTGAAAGCGACGAGCAGATTATCGGTATTGCCGAGGACGTCAAGGCGTCGGGTGCCGCCTTTCTTCGCGGGGGCGCGTTCAAGCCGCGCACCTCGCCGTATGCCTTCCAGGGGCTTCGCGCAGGCGGGCTTGAGCTGCTTCGCCACGCGAGGGCAAAAACCGGACTTCCTATCGTGACCGAAATCATGTCGCCCAACCACCTTGTGCTGTTTGAGGATGTCGATATCATACAGGTCGGCGCAAGAAATATGCAAAACTTTGAGCTGCTCAAGGAGCTTGGAAAGATGGATAGGCCGATACTGCTGAAGCGCGGGCTTGCCAACACGATTGACGAGCTTCTTATGAGCGCCGAATACATTATGGCGGCGGGAAACGAGAGGGTTATCCTGTGCGAAAGGGGTATCCGCACCTTTGAGACCATGACCCGCAACACACTGGATATTTCGGCCGTGCCGCTGCTCAAGAGCCTTTCCCACCTTCCGATTGTGGTCGATCCCTCGCACGCCGCGGGGGTAAGCTCGCTTGTCGAGCCGCTCGCCCTTGCGGCCGTCGCGGCGGGCGCCGACGGGCTTATAATCGAGGTGCATAACGACCCTCCGCATGCCCTGTCGGACGGCGCCCAGTCGCTGACACCCGACCAGTTTAAGGACCTCGCGCTGAAAATCAAGGAAATTGCCCCCATGTTCGGTAAGCAGGTGGCCGAAAGGGCGTAAAAGCCGGACACGGCTGAAAGGAGCGACCGATGGATAACAAACGGCTTACGATAGCAATTGCAGGGATGGGACTTATCGGCGGTTCGCTTGGCCTTGCAATCAAAACGTGCACCCGTCATACCGTGATAGGTATTGATATTGACGAGGGGGTTTTACGCACCGCATTGGATTGCGGCGCTGCCGACAAGACGGGCGCGGAGCATCTGCCTGAAGCCGATCTGCTTATTCTGGCGCTTGCCCCCGGCATCGCGGCAGGATTTCTTCGGCAGTACGCAGAAAGGCTTCGGACGGGCGCGGTTGTCACCGACGTCTGCGGCGTAAAGCGCGCCGTGACGCTGGAATGTGAGCCTGTCTGCCGCCGGCACGGGCTTCACTTTGTCGGGGGGCATCCGATGGCCGGGCGGGAGTGCAGCGGGATTGAAAACGCGGTCGCCGACCTTTTCGAGGGGGCGTATTATATCTTTACTCCGGCTGAGGATACCCCCGACGGGGTTATGAAAATCCTCAAAGGGCTGGCCATGGATATAGGCTGTGCCGACGTCACGATAACCACTCCCGAGAAGCACGACAGGATGATTGCCTTTACTTCGCAGCTTCCGCATGTGTTGGCCGGGGCTTATGTGAAATCCCCGCGGTGTCCCGGGCACAAGGGGTTTTCGGCGGGAAGCTACCGCGACGTTTCGAGGGTGGCGACTGTGGACGAAAAACTGTGGACGGAGCTGTTTTTTCTCAACCGGGACAACCTGTGTGATGAAATAGACACATTGATTGAAAACCTGAGGGAGTGCCGGGATGCCATTTATTCGGGCGACGCCGCCATCCTGCAAAGGGTGCTGCGCGAGGGGCGGCTGAGAAAGGAGAGGGCAGAATGATACAGATGACCGTTAACGCCTCCCGTCCTTATGATATTTTTGTGGGAAAGGGACTTCTCGAAAAATCGGGGGAGCTATGCCGCGAGGTGAACGGCGGGCAGCGCGCGCTTATCGTCACCGATTCCAATGTCGCGCTGCTTTACGCCGCCCGGGTTTCCGCCTCCCTTGAAGCCGCGGGATATAAGACCGATGTGTTTGTGTTTCCTGCGGGTGAGCGGAGCAAGCGGCTTGAAACCGTTTCGGCGGTTTTTGCCCGCCTTGCCCAAAACGGGCTGACCCGCCGTGATATGCTGGTCGCGCTCGGCGGAGGGGTTGCCGGAGACCTGACCGGATTTGCTGCGGCGACATGGCTGAGGGGAATCGATTTTGTCCAGATGCCCACCACACTGCTGGCGCAGGTGGATTCCTCGGTCGGGGGCAAGACCGGCGTCGATATAGCCGAGGGCAAAAATCTGGTCGGGGCGTTTTGGCAGCCCGTGCGTGTGATTGCCGACACCGGCACGCTGGATACCCTGCCGCAAAAGGTGTTCGCCGACGGTATGGCCGAGGTTATCAAGACCGCTGCCATCAAGGATTCCCGTCTGTTCGGGCTTCTTGAGGACGGGGACGCCATGAACCCATCAAAACGCGAGGAAATAATAGCCGGGTGTATCGACATCAAACGGGGTGTGGTCGAGCAGGACGAGCGGGAGGCGGGGGAGCGCAAGCTGCTCAACTTCGGGCACACCATCGGGCATGCGCTCGAAAAATACTATGACTACACCTCTCTTACCCACGGTTTTGCCGTCGCTGTCGGGATGGCGGCAATCACAAGGGCGTCCGAAAGGCGGGGGCTGACCGCCGCCGGGACGTATGCCCGCCTGACCGCATGTCTGGATAGATATCGGCTTCCGCTTACCGACCCCGCCCCCGAGGGCGAATACCTTTCTGGTGTGCTTCTCGATAAAAAGCGGGCCGGTTCAAAGATTGATCTTGTGCTGCTGCGTGAGATAGGGGACTCTTATATATACCCGATTGAGGTTGATTCGCTGTCCGCCTTTTTGGGCGGGGGTCCGGGGGGAGAGGTATGAGGGTTGTAAGAATCTCGCCCGCCGAGATAAGCGGGAGGGCGGCGGCCCCTCCGTCAAAGTCGGCCGCCCACCGCGCCCTTATCTGCGCCGCGCTTGCGGGGGGCGGGACCGTGCGCGGGGTTATTCCCTCGGACGATATGAGAGCGACCTTGGGAGCGGTCGAGGGGCTGGGCGTGAGGGCCGAATATAGCGGGGACACCGTAACCTTTAAGCCCCTGCCCGTATCGGAATCCCGGGACGGGGTCCGGGTGGTTGACTGCCGTGAAAGCGGCTCCACCCTGAGATTTTTGATACCGGTTTATGCCGCCCTCGGAATCGAGTGCCGCTTTGTCGGCAGGGGCAGGCTTCCTCAAAGACCCCTCGGGGTGTATGCCGACTGTCTGCCCGCCCACGGCGTTGTGCTGGAATACGAGGATAAACAGGCAAGCCTTCCTATCAGGATACGCGGCAGACTGGAGTCGGGGAGATTTGTTCTTCCCGGAAATGTATCAAGCCAGTTTATCTCGGGATTGATGTTCGCCCTTCCGCTCTGCGGGGGAGGCGAGATTGCGCTGAGCTCGCCGCTTGAATCGGCCGCTTATGTCGATATGACGGCGGACGCTCTGCGGGTCTCCGGTATCGTGATAACCCCGACCCAAGAGGGGTGGCGCATTCCGAAAGAGGGCTATGTCCCGTGCGAATATAACGTCGAGGGGGACTGGTCGCAGGCGGCCTTTCTGCTTGGGATGGGAGCTCTCGGGGGCGAAGTGGCTGTGGGCGGGCTTTCAGAGGATTCGCGGCAGGGAGACCGCGCAATTTTTGAAATCCTGAAGCGGATGGGCGCCGATATAAGCCGAGCCGATAACGGAATTATCTGCCGCAGGTCCAGACTTGAGGCAACCGATATTGACGCCGCCCAGATTCCCGACCTTGTGCCCATACTTGCCACCCTCGCCGCCTTGGCGCGGGGGATAACCAGAATAACCGGAGCGTCCCGCCTGCGGTTAAAGGAGAGCGACAGATTAGAGGCGATTGCCCGCTGTCTCAACCTGCTGGGCGGGCATGTCGGGCAGACGGAGGACGGACTGATAATCGAGGGGATCGAAGGCTTTGGCGGCGGGGTTACCCTGCCGGGGTTCAACGACCACAGGATTGTCATGAGTATGGCCGTGGCGGGGCTTGCGTGCGACTCGCCAATCATGATTGAGGACGCCGAGAGCGTCAATAA
>JAAYKB010000200.1 GCA_012522615.1 Clostridiales bacterium | reverse complement strand
CGATTATATGAAAATTATGGTACGATTGATGGTATTCTTCATCCGCCGACGAGGTTACGGGCAGCGACGTAAGTATCAGCACTGCCGCAAATAATATCCTTAAAACCTGACTTGCCTTCATTTGCTTCTCTCCTTTTTCTTTTCGGTTTTGCGCATGTGCGCGTCGCACATGAATACGCCGATGAGATTGTAACACCAATCTCAAGCAAGAAAATTGACAGTAAAATCAGCCGCAGTCGCTACACCTATCTGGAAGAAATCCCCCGCTTCTTGGATGCTTTCGCGGCGATTATGTAGAAAATCCCAAAAATCCCTTCTCATTAATAATATGGTTTAATTATAGTAGCATTTGTGTTATATTACAAGAAAAAATTTCCACTTTTCAAAATTGCATACAGCGGGTTTTGAGCAACGGACACACATGCGCTGTTTAAATGTTTATATTTTCAACGCGGCGGATGGATAAGCCTTTATTTCAGAGAAAATGTTTACGGAACAAAAAATATCCGAAAGGCTTCACAACCTTCCGGGTTTTATTTCAGGGCTTATTTTATAGAAATTAGTTTTATATATAGCAATAGGTATTATGTCAATTTATTATTACATTATTTGCAAACCTGCTTGCGGGATGATAATATTAAAACACACATATTTATTAATATTATTATCCCAACTATATAGAGCCCCTGTGCAAGAGGAAGTAATGTGGAAAGGAAGAGGTATGATGGATTTTACATTTCATATGCCTGTCAGAATAATAAGCGGCGAGGGGTGTATAAGGCAAAGCGGCCGACTGCTTCGCGAGTTTGGAAAACGCTGTCTTATCATGACCGGAATGAGTTCCGCAAAGGCGAGCGGGGCGCTGGACGATGTGCTGGAGACCCTTGAGGAGGCCGGGGTTGACGCCACCGTATTCCCCGAAATCACCGCCAACCCCCTGCTTTCGCAGTGTCAGACGGCCGCCTATACCGCCGAAATATGCAGGGCCGAATTCATAATAGGTATCGGCGGCGGTTCGGTTATGGATGCGGCAAAGGCGGCGGCGTGGCTGGCCACGAACAACTGCAATGACGGCGAGCGGCTTATGGAGGGCAGCCTGCGCCGCCCTCCGCTCCCTCTTGTCCTTGTCGGCATAACGGCGGGGACCGGCAGCGAGGTCAGCGCGGTTTCGGTGCTGACCATGGACGCGGACAAACGCAAGCGCAGCGTTTTTCACCAAAACCTTTATGCAAAACTGGCGTTTGCCGACCCGCGTTACACCTTCAGCATCCCCCGCAGACAAACGGTTTCAACAGCTCTTGACGCCTTTGCACATGCCGTTGAGGGGTGGTTTGCCCCCTCCTGCGGCGATGTAATCACGGCGTTCGGGGAAAAGGCCTTCCCGCTTATTGCAGACGGACTTGACTGGCTTGCAAGGCATGACGGACTGCCCGGCCCAGATATGCGGACGGCTTTATACTACGGCTCGCTCTGGGCGGGCATGGTGTTGAACGCGACCGGAACAGCCTACCCCCACCCCCTCGGTTATATCCTGACCGAGGAGTACGACATACCCCACGGAATGGCGTGTGCCGTATTCCTGCCCGGCTTCCTCGACCGCGCCGAGCGGCATATGCCGGAGCGCGCCGAACGGCTTTACGCCCTTTGCGGCGGGCGGGATATTGTTTTTGGTACCCTTGAAAAACTGGTCAGTTATGACGTGAGGATGACCCGAGAGCAGATTGAGGGATACCTGCCGCGCTGGGAAGGGGTTAAAAACTTCGAGCGCACGCCGGGCGG
>JAAYKB010000042.1 GCA_012522615.1 Clostridiales bacterium | reverse complement strand
CTGAGCAGGGCGGTTGCAATCCCCCTGCGGCGATAGCCGGGATGCACCACGATGTTTGCAATCGAGCCCTCGTCGAGAATGTGGTGCATACCGATATATCCCACCGCCCTCTCGGTTTCGACATCCTCGGCCACATAAAAGACGGCGAGCGGGTTTTGCAGCTCTTCCGCCAGGGCGTCATACGACCATGGGCGCGAAAAGGCCAGGCTCTCCAGCGCCGCCAGAGCATCGAGGTGGTCGGAGTGCATCGGTACAATCACAGGTTCGGGAGGTTTGCTTTTTTCATCCATTAAAAATCCCATGTCCTTTTTAACTAAATGTCAAATAGTGTCCGCCAATCGGGATACCGCCTGTTCAAGCCGGTCGCGTGTCCGGCGGTAAACCTCGATATCCCCGCCGAAGGGGTCGGGGATCCCCCCGTCCGCCCCCAGCACACTTACCTTTTCGGGGTCGGCCCCCCGCTCAATCACGGCGGCCGCGTGCGAGTCGCTCATAACCGCGATCAAATCGGCTTCTTCAATTTGTTCCGCCGTTACGCTGCGGGAGATGTGGTCTTTCAGGGGGGCTGCGTATTTCTCGTCGAGCTCGGCAACCGTATCAACCGCGTTGCGGCTTGCCGGTTCGCCAAATGCTGCCAACCCCGCGCTTTCTATAATTATATCCGTCCTGCCGCGCTTGTCAAGTTCGCGCCGCATCAGGGCGGCCGCCATCGGACTGCGGCAGGTGTTTCCCGTGCAAACAAAGAGTATTTTCATCGAGATTATCCTTTCGCGTCGTACCATGTCTTGCCTATGCAAACGTCGGCCGCCAGCCTGACCTTCATTTTGGCGGCAGACTCCATTTCCTCTTTGAGCAGGGCGGCCGCCTTTTCGGCCTCCTCCTCGGGCGCCTCGACAATCAACTCGTCATGCACCTGCAGAATCAGACGCGCCCGCATGCCCTCGGCGGCCAGCCTGCGCCATACCCTTACCATGGCGATTTTTATAATGTCGGCGGCCGTTCCCTGTATCGGCATGTTGCGCGCCACCCGCTCGCCGAAAGAGCGCATGACGGCGTTGGACGACCTGAGCTCGGGCAGCGGCCGGCGTCGGGCAAACATGGTTTCGGCATAACCCTTTTCCCGCGCCGATTCAATCATCCCGTCCATAAAGCGGGCAACCCCAGAATAATGCGCTAGGTACTGTTCGATATACCGTTTTGCCTCATGGTATGACACCTTGATGTCCTGGGAAAGCGAGTGGGGGCCAATTCCGTAAATAATTCCGAAGTTGACCGCCTTGGCGCGGGAGCGCATCAGCGGGGTCACCATATCCTCGGGCAGATCGAACACCTGAGAGGCCGTCACGCGGTGTATGTCGGTGTCCGAGTTAAAGGCGTCAATCATGTTGCGGTCGTCGGCCATATGGGCGAGAACCCGAAGCTCAATCTGGGAATAGTCGGCGTCGCAGAGAACCCAGCCCTCCCGTGCCCGGAAGAACCGGCGAAGTTCCCGCCCGAGCTCCTGCCGGACGGGGATGTTCTGCAGATTGGGTTCGGTTGACGATATCCGCCCCGTTCTGGTTTCGGTCTGGTTAAACGAGGAATGTATCCTGCCGTCCTCCCCAATCACCTTGAGCAGGCCGTCGCAGTAGGTCGATTTCAGCTTGGCAAGCATTCGGTAATCGAGCAGCATTGCAATGACCGGGTGGGCGTCGCGCAGGCTTTCCAAAACCTCGGCGTTTGTCGAGTAGCCCGACTTTGTTTTTTTCTTTGCGGGCAGCCCCAAATCCTCAAACAGAGCCTTGGCAAGCTGCTTGGGACTGTTAAGATTAAACTCGTACCCCACAGTCTGTATGATTTCCCGCTGGATGTCGTCGATACGCGCCTCCAGCGTGCTGCCGAAATCCGCGATACCCTCTCTGTCCACATAAAATCCAATCTTCTCCATGTCGGCCAGCACCAGCGCCAGAGGTATCTCAATATTATGCAGCAGCTCATCCTGCCCATGGCTGTTAAGCTCGCGCTGCAGTCTGTCGGCAACCCGGGGCAGCAAGGCGGCGGACATATCCTCCTCTTGGGTTTTCGGAATCTCGACCCCGTATTCCTGCGCCAGCCGCGGCAGAGAATAATCGTTTGCAAGCGGATTCAGGATATACCCCGCCAGCACGGCGTCAAACACTATACCCTGCGGCGTGCGCCCCTCGGACAGCAGGGCGGCGCAGAGGGGTTTTGAATCGTCCACCCTTTTCTTTATATTCATATCGCATATGCAATCCTTTAACCGGTCAAACCCGAGGGTCGCCGAAGGTATCACAGCCACCCGCCCGTCGAAGGCGGCGGCAATCGCGGCAATCGCCCGGCCTTCGATACGCGCCGTCATGTCAAGCCGCTTTTCACGGTCCACCCATTTAAGAAGTTCTTCCAGAGTCTCCCCGCCCTCAACCCGAACGGTCTCATCGGTTATCCTTTGCTCCTTTACGGTCATGTCCGCCCCGTCCAGACCCAGCTTGGCTATCCACGAGAAAAACTCCAGCCCGGCAAGCAGGGAGGCAAGCTCCCTCTTGCTGACCGGTGCCTGTTGATACGCCTGTAGTCCCCGTTCGACGGGCACGTCACAGCATATGGTTCCGAGCCTTCTGCTTAAGTAGGCCGATTCCTTTCCCTCCCTCAGCTTTTCGCGCAGGCTGTCCTTTATATCCAGCGAGTCGAGGTTATCATATATTTCATCAAGGCTGCCGTAAGTCCGTAAAAGGTCGAGGGCGGTCTTCTCCCCGACACCCGGCACGCCCGGAATACGGTCGCTCGCGTCGCCCATCAGGGCCTTTAAATCAATAAGCTGCTCGGGCGTCAGGCCGTATTTTTCGCGTACGGCCGCAGTATCATACATCGTGGTTTCGGGCCTTCCCATCTTGGTGCCCGCCAGCAGGACGGTCACCCCGTCCCGCACAAGCTGGAGCGAATCGCGGTCGCCCGTGGCGATAAAGCACTCTGCCCCCTGCTCTCCGGCCGCCCTTGCCAGTGTCCCGAGTATATCGTCGGCCTCATACCCCTCGCACTCGACGACATGGCAGCCCATCAGGGCAAGCATCTCCTTGAGGATAGGCATTTGTTGCCTGAGTTCGTCCGGCATGCCCTTGCGGCCAGCCTTGTATTCGGCATATTCCCGGTGGCGGAAGGTGGGCGCGTGGAGGTCGAACGCCGCCGCAATTCCGTCCGGACACAGCTCCTCGCGCAGCTTGTGCAGGATAAGCAAAAAGCCGTACAGTCCGTTTGTATATTGGCCGTCCTTGGTTGACAGCAGCTTTATGCCGTAAAAGGCCCGGTTGATTATGCTGTTTCCGTCCAGCAGCAGCAAGCGCATCAAAATGCCTCCTATATCATATGTGCTAATAGTATAACACATATTGTAAAAAAACAAAAAGACCCAAATTCAATTCGGGTCTTTTGGGATTGAATCTAATACCAGCTGACGTCCTGTCCCTTGTTTTCCATCTTCTCGACCGGAATGTGGGTGGGACAGTCAAGGGCCGTCCTGCGATTGCGGGGGGCTGCCCAGCGCACCGCGTTGCATATGATTCGCTGGATATGCGGGTTGTGGTAAGTCGGGTTGGTTTCGTGCCCCGGCTGAAAATAAAATACACGGCCGAACCCGCGCGTCCAGCAGCATCCCGAGCGGAACAGCTCTCCGCCGCTGAACCATCCGTTGAATACAAGGCTTTCAGGGTGGGGGATGTCAAAAAACTCGCCGTACATCTCCTCGCACTCCAAATCAATACAGGCGGGAACCCCCTCGGCGATAGGATGTCCCGGGTCGACGCACCACAACCGCTCATAATCGCCTTCACGCCACCTTAAGGTACAGCTTGTCCCCATAAGCAGCTTGAAGGGCTTTGCAAGGTGGGCGGAATGCAGGGCGATAAATCCCATCCCCTTGTTCACCCTCTCGCGGATATTGACGGCCAACTCGTCGGGAACCTTGTGATGGGCCGCATGCGCCCACCATATAAGCACATCGGTGTTGTCCAGCACCCCGTCGGTCAGCCCGCAGGACGGTTGGTCGAGCGTGGCGGTTCTGGCTTCGACACCTTCCATCTCATTTAAAAACCGGGCAATGGTACCGTGTATCCCCAAAGGATATATTGCCTTAACCCTGTCATCCGTGCGGTCGTGTATATTTTCGTTCCAAACTGTTACCCGAATCATGCTGAGGTCCTCCTGTATTAAAGATTGCACTTTATAACCGAACGTGTCCTGTCGGACTCAAACGCCGCCTCCATAATCTTCATCACCCGCATTGTCTCTTCGGGCTTGACAAGGAGCTCGGCAGTACCGTCAAGATAATCGGCCAGGTTCCGGTAGAACACGTCGTAATCGGCATGCCACAGGCTGCCGTCAAGCTCAATATTCTCAATGGTATCCTTGGCACGCGGCGCCATGGTCTTTGTCGGTCCGGCCTTGGTATATATTATCTCCTCTTCCCATCTCACCTCATGTTCCTTTGCACGGACAATCCGCCCGTTGCAATCCCAGTTTGGGATAATCAGGGCGCCGCGATCCCCGCTTACAAACCAGCGCGGGGCGGAAATGAAGTGGCTGGTGCCGACCTCGACGGTGACCGAGGGTCCGTCCTCAAAATGCATAATCATCTTGAAGCCGTCGTCACATTCCTTATAGTTAACATGGTAGAGCTCGCAATATATGTCGGTTACCTTTTTGGGCGCCATCATAATAACCATCTGGTCTATCAGATGAACCCCCCAGTCGAGCATCATTCCGCCGCCCGCAACGGCGTACTGCCGCCAGCCGTCGGGTATACCGCGCGCCCCCGTTACCCGGGACTCAATCTCAAAAACCTCGCCGAGCAGTCCCTTTTCGACCGCGTCGCGCATCTCGAGATAGTCGGCGTCCTTTCTCCGGTTCTGGTGGACGGTAAACCTGACGCCGGTCCTTTCCGAACAATCCATCATTTCCTGAAGCTCGGCGCTCGACATGGCAACCGGTTTTTCACAAACAGTCAGCTTCCCGGACTCCAACGCCTGACATACCTGCGGAAGGTGAAAGTTGTTGGGCGTTGCCACAACCACGACTTCAACATCCTTGTCGGCAAGCATCGCCTCATAGGAGTCATACAACTTTGGGATGCCGTCCTTCTTGGCCTGCTCCATTCGCGCGGGGTTTATGTCATAAACCCCGATAAAATCAATGCGGTCGGTTTTGCAAATCCCTTCCCTGTGCCAACGTCCCATGCCGCCATAGCCGACGATGGCGGCCTTGTGCTGTTTCATCCCTGAACCATACCCCTCTTGTGTTCTAACATGTTTTCAGCTTAGGCTCACGCGGTCATGACCACCACATGGCGCCGGGCTTTTCACTAATAATAATTTCCTTGATAAACGATATTGCCTTCTCTAGTCCCTCTCGGGGCGACATATGTCCGTCCTCATGCTCGATGCTGACGGCGCCGTCATACCCGATTTCAACCAGCGTCGAGATAATATCCTTCCACAGCTTTGTATCCGAACCGTAGCCCACCGTCCTGAAGATCCAGCTGCGCTCGCCAAGGTTGGTAAATGAGCGGGTGTCCAGCACTCCGTTTTTGGCGGTATTGTATGCGTCGATACGGGTATCCTTGGCGTGGAAATAATGAACGGCTCCTTTAAGCTCGCGCAACGCGGCAATCGGGTCAATCCCCTGCCAGAACAGGTGGCTCGGGTCAAAGTTTGCCCCGATGGTATCCCCGACAGCCTCCCGCAGGCGCAGCAGCGTCATGGGATTATATACGCAGAAGCCGGGGTGCATTTCCAATGCAATCTTTGTCACCCCGTAGGAGTTGGCAATCTCGACAGCCTTTTTCCAGTACGGGATCAAAACCTCGTTCCACTGCCATTCGAGAATCTCAGCGTAATCGCCCGGCCATGCACAGGCAACCCAGTTGGGGCGTTTTGATTCGGGGCAGTCGCCCGGACAGCCCGAAAAGGTCACCACCGTATCCACCCCAAGCTTTTGAGCAAGACGGCAGGTGTCGACAAATACATTGTGATAGCCCTCTGCCAGCTTTTTGTCGGGATGCACGGGATTCCCGTGACATGAAAGCGCGCTGATGCCCAGATTCAGGCTTGACAGCATGGCCTTGAACTCGTCAAGCTTGGCAGGGTCGTTCAGATAAACCGATGGTTTAAGGTGGTTGTCATTGGTATAGCCGCCGGTACCGATCTCGACCTGATCAACCCCGAGCTTGCTGAGATAGGTAAAGGCTTCCCTGGCAGGCATGCCTTGCAGCGGCACCGTCAATACGCTCAGTTTCATCCTTTATTCCTCCCGTTATCGTTATTTTTAAGTTATATTAAATCATAATATAACATTATACATCCTTTTGACGATATATCAGCAACTATCCTAACGGATTTACTAAACTATTTTAAGCTTTTGGGCCTTTGCCGCCCGTTACTTATTCCGGCGGTACGAGGCCGGAGTCCGACCGGTTACCTTGCGAAACGCCTTGTAAAAATTGGTGCCGTTATTAAACCCGCACGCCATGGCTATTTCGGTCAGGTTGAGGGAGGTGGTGCGTATCATTTCAATCGCCCTTTGCACCCGCTTATGCACAATATACTCAACCGGAGAAACCCCGTTGAAGCGTTTGAACATGGTGGAAAAGTATGTAGGACTGACATGAACCATTTCGGCAAGCTCGGTCAGCCTAAGCTCCTTGTCCAGATTGGAGTTTATATAGCCGATAACCGCGTTGAGATAGCCTATCTCACTGCCCGACAGGGGCTTGACCACCTTATCGTGGTCAATATAATCATAGTTGCGTATGATTTCGGTGAAGATGGTCTGAAGCTTGTTTTTAACAATCAGTTCGTAGCACAGCTTCCGGGAGCTCAATTCCTCCTTAATCTCAAGCATCAGCGAAAATATCCTCGCCGTGGCGGGATTGTCCCGGTCAAGCCTGTTTGAAAATTTAGGCCCCCGCTCGAAAAAGACCAGCAGGAAGTTGTAGTCCAGATCGTTGGACAGGGAATTCCAGATAAATGAGGGGTCAAAATGTATCACGATATGGTGTAAAAAGGAGCCTTCCTCAATACTTATTACATGCGGCTCGGTGCTGTTGAGTATGATAATGTCGCCGGCTTTCAGGTCGTAGTTCTTATCGTTTATCCGGTAGCTGCCGCTGCCGTCAACCACACAGGACAGCTCAAGACTATGATGGTTATGCGCAACCGCTTTATATGAATCGTCAAGTATATGATCATCCAGGGTGAGCAGAATCGAGCCGTTTTTAGCGCGAAGAACCATTTTGGAACCCCCCACAGTTAAAAGAAGGTCGTCCGGAACAGCTTAATAACTTATAAATCAAGTATAAGGACAGGCAAAACGAATGTCAATAAATTATCAAAAATAATCGTATTCGGTTGTGTGCCCTGCGTGGCCCTGCAGCCCGGCGTACAGCGAACTCCTTAATCCATATTATTCCATTATTTCTGATTTATCATTGACCTTTTTATATATTTAGGTTAAAATGAAAAAAGCCGCAGCAACACCTGCCGCGCCATTGTTTATTTGATATGGAGGAGCCCCTCATGAAAGTATCGCCGTCAATCCTGACCTGCGACTATGCCCGTCTCGGAGATGAGATTGGTTTTGTTGAGCGGACGGGTGCGGACATGCTACATCTTGACGTTATGGACGGCGTGTTTGTCCCCAATCTGTCCTTCGGCCCTCCTGTTATTAAGCGCCTGCGCCCCCTGACCGGGCTGACATTTGACGTGCATCTGATGATGCAGTATCCCGATCGCTTAATCGACGCCTTTGTCGACGCGGGGGCGGATATCATTAATATTCATGTCGAATCCGGTTCGCCGATCGAGCCAACCCTTGACCATATCATATCCTGCGGGAAAAAGGCCGCCCTGACAATAAAGCCGGCGACCCCCGCGAATGCGGTGTTCCCCTATCTCGATAAGCTCGGTCTTGTTCTGGTGATGACGGTTGAGCCCGGCTTCGGCGGACAGAGCTTTATGCATGAAATGATGCCAAAGGTGGCGGCGATCAGAAACGAGATTGACCGCCGCGGCCTTTCTGTGGAGCTTGAAGTAGACGGCGGCATCAATGCGCAAACCGCTGTTGTCGCCGCCCGTGCAGGAGCCGATATTGCGGTTGTCGGAAACGCCCTTTTTGCCGCGGATGACGCCCCGGCACTCACAAGACAGATTCAGAGCATCTCGAGGTGATTGCCCGATGAGGCCTACTGGATCTTCTTTTTTGTATCGGTGGCTTGGTTTGTGTTTTCCTCATTACGGCCGCCTGTGCTTCCGCTTACTGCGGCGCAGATACGGTTGAGCGCGTCGCCCACCGCAATGGACTCGCCGTGCTCGGCGGTATATGCCGCCGCGGCGTCGCCCTCTCCGGCTGGGCGGGCGAACTCGCCCAGCAGATTCCCTATCTCACGGCTGAGCGGGGTCCCGGGGTAAAGCACCAGGCGGTATTTTTTATCGAAACGGTAAAGCGAGCTGCCGAACATAGGCGGGGTTTTTCCTCCCACACTCTTTGCCAGACGAAAAACAGTATCCACGTCGTCCAGCTCAAATATGTAGGGGCCTACGACCCGCTTCATTCGAATATGCCGCTTGCTTCCGATTGGGGTCAAAAGCAGCATGCACCCTCCGTCAACAGGCAGGGCTTCAATCATCAGGCTCCCCGATGAATCAAATCCTGTTTCGCGCCGTGCTGTCTCCAGAAGCTTGTGCATGGCGCTGCGGGTGGCGTCGTTGTTGTAATCGAGATCTTCAAAGGTCAGGTGAAATTCCTTAAGGTCATCCTCCGTCAGAAGTATCTTCAAGCACCCATTTTCAAGCAAATCTATTTTCACGGCCGTTCCCCCTGTGCGAGATATATTTTATGATTCAAATTAGGGACGCGCCCTACTTCCTTTATATTCTTACAGAGAATACCAGCAAGGAATCTGTGTTATCCGAGCCGACCTCTCTTATTCTATGATATTATGGGGACAGGCTGTTTGCAAGAGGTGAAAACAGGATGTCGAAAATTACTAAACGGGGTGTGTCGCCTTTCATAAAAAGAGGCGTGTTGCTCCCTTCCATGAAACAGCCGGCGGCGTCACGCCCGATTATTGATATAGCCCCTCCGTCCCGAATCGTAATTCCTCTTTTGGCGGGCGACGGAAGCGAATGTCTCCCTGCCATTAAAAGCTACGACACCGTATTAAAGGGCGACGTGCTTGGCATATCCGAAACGGGAGACGGGGGCAGGGTGTATTCACCGGTGTCTGGGGTGTATGTCGGCACAAAAAAAATACTTCATCCGATTATCGGGAACGTCACATGCGCCCTGCTCGACTGTATGGCCACCGGCGGAGAAACCGGCAAATTCAAAGATACCGCTTCAATGTCGGAGCAGGAAATTTTAGAGATGGCGTCAAGCATGGGAATTATCGACGAGCTTGACGGTCAGCCGCTCGGCTTAAAGCTGGCGGCGTGGCGCAAGCTCAGAAGGGTTATGCTGGTTGCCGACGCCACTGAGCAGGAGCCTTACTGTTCGGCATCGCGGGCCGTACTGAAGGACTCGGCGGTTCAGGTCCGCGACGGTCTCGCGCTTGCGGCGCGGGCAATGGGCGCAAAGGGCTTTTGCATTGCCGTGATGCTCCCGCAAAAAAGGCTGTCCGCCCTGAAAGCAAAGCTGAATGACGGCGACCTTTTCTCGGTCAAGGGAAGGTATCCCGTCGAGCTGCCCTCCATAGACGGGTGTATCGTCTGCCGCATCGGGGTTCAGGCATGTCTTGCCCTCTACCGGGCCGCCGCATATGGCGAACCCCCCTGCGGCTGTGTTGTGACGATTGCGGGCGACGCCGTCGCAAACCCGCAAAACGTGCAGGTGCCCTATGGCACCCTTGTCGAGGATGTTCTCCGCTTCTGCGGACTTGCCCATGAACCCGAATATGTTCTTTTGGGCGATGTTATGACGGGCATCACCGTTCAGGATGCCGACGTCCCGACCATCCCCGGCATTACCTGTATACTGGCGTTCAAATCCCGCGTACAGTCTCCTTTGCATGCCTGTATCGGCTGCGGGCGGTGCGTCAGCGCCTGCCACCGCAATCTCCTGCCCTATGAGATTATGCGCCGGCTTGACAACATGCAGTACGAACGGCTTTCCCAGCTCTTGCCCGACGAGTGTGACGGCTGCGGGGCGTGTTCATATGTCTGCCCGTCGGGGCTTGAAGTCACCGCCAAGGTGCTGGAGGCGCGGGACGCCCAGGGCAATATCTTTATGAAATGGGGTGACGGGGATGAGCTATAAGATAGCGCAGGCGCCTTTTCTGAGGCGGGGCGAGCGCGGGGCGTTGATGAGCGCGGACGTCCTTATCGCTTTTGTCCCCCTTTGTGTGTTCACCTCGGCATACTACGGCTTGCGCCCTGTGTTTTTGGTTCTGACCGGGTTGACAACCGCAGTTTTGGCCGAAGCCTTCGGTTGTCTTTTGATGAAGCGCCGCCCGACGGTATCGGACGGCTCGGCGGCCGTGACCGGCGCGATAATCGGCATGCTGGTATCCCCCCTGTCGCCCTACTGGCTTCCCGCGGCGGGCGCAATCTTCGCAATCGTTGCCGTAAAGCTGCCTATGGGAGGAAGCGGTCGCAACCTCTTTAATCCCGCCGCGGCGGGTATTGCCGCCATATCTCTGTGCTTCCCCGGCTTTTTCTTCAACTACCCCGACCCGGGTCTCGGAAGGCCGTTGCCTTTAGGCGAGATTGCCATGTCGGGGATTCCCTCCCCCGCCTCCCAGCTTGCCAGCGGAGGTCAGCCTCTTTATTCCCCCGTGATGCTTCTTCTCGGCGACTTCCCCGGCCCTATCGGGGCGACCGCCGTTGCCATATTGCTCGCATGCGGGCTCTACCTTTTTGTAAGAAGATCCCTGTCCGCCCACATAACCCTCTCCTTTCTCGCAAGCTGTGCCGTAATCGCCGCCCTCTTCCCCCGCGCTTCGGGGGCAAGCGCGGGCAGCGTAATGGTAGAGCTCTGCTCGGGCTATCTTCTTTTTTGCGGCATATTCATGCTGAACGATCCTGTAACCGCCCCGCGCCACTGGCTCGGACGTATCGCGTACGGAATATTTGCCGGCGTCCTTGTAATGCTGATGCGGTTTTTCGGGCGGTTTGAAGAGGGGGCCGCCTTTGCCGTACTCCTTGTAAACGCATTCTCGACCACCCTCGACCACCTCGGCTGGTACGTTCTCAATCTAAAACGAATAAAAAGGATAAGGGAAAGGAGGCATTCTCAATGACACAAAAGCAGCCCTTTTCAAAAACCGTGAGCGAAATCAAGAATGTGTTCTTTGACTCCTTTCTCGGTAAAAATATCGTTCTTGTGCAGGCCATCGGCATTACGCCGATCATTGCGGCGGGGGTCACCCTGCAAAAGGGGGTTGTGCTGACGCTCTGCACGGCGGCCGTCCTTCTTCCCGCAAGCCTGTTTATGTCGGTATTCGGCGAAAAGCTTCCGGCGTGGCTGCGCGCCCCGCTATATTCGGTCGGGGCAGCGCTGATCCTTTTGGGCGCGGCGGTACTGCTCGACCGCGCAATATCGCATGAGCTTTACGCCTCGCTGTACGTGTTTCTGCCGCTGACCGCCGTGAACACCGTGGTTTCCTATCGGGCGGGGGGCTTTTCCGTAAGCCATGTTCCTGTGGTCGCCATAACAGACGCGATAGCCTCCTCGCTCGGTTTCGGACTTGTCATCTGCCTGGTTTCGGCCCTTCGGGAGATAGCCTCCTTCGGCACCCTCTGGGGCAATAGCATGGATTTTGAAATCGTGCTTCCAGAAGCGGCGCTGCCCTATGCCGCCTTTTTGCTGCTTGGTTTTTCCGCCGCGTTTTTACAGTGGGTGCGGACAAGGCTGCTGGAACGGGCGGCAAAGTAGCTTTCGGACTGCATAGCGAAAGGAAGGGAGCTTTATATGGTTGATTTTATAAAATTTTTTCTTGCCGCCGCCGTGCTGCAGAATGTTATTCTGATGACCGGATTCGGTTCCTCGGTCATGCTTCGGACAACCAAAAAGAGAACAAACATCCTGCCGTTCATCGTGCTTTTGTGCCTGTTCGCAACCCTGACCGCCGTGGTCTGCTTTCCGCTGGACATACTGATCGGCACAAGTGTTGTCGCAAAATGGCTGCGCCCCTTTATGATAATTACCGTGACGGCGCTGCTTTATATCCTCGCCGTTGCCGTGCTCAGAAAATGGGCGTCGGATATTTTCGACAGGGTAAGCCGCCTGCTGCCGATTGCGGCCTTTAATAACCTTGTGATAGGCATCGCCCTGATAATAAACCACCAATTTTCCGTCTCCCTGCCCGGCACAATCGGTCTTTCGCTGGGTGCGTGCGCCGGCTTTCTGTTGCTTTCATGGCTTACGACCGAGGGTATGGAGCGGCTTGATAATCCCGATGTCCCAAAGTCGTTCAGGGGGCTTCCGTCGGTGCTTATCTACCTCGGAATCCTTTCGCTTGCCCTGATGGGGTTTTCGGGCAGCGTTTCGATGATATGATATAATATACTTTGTTGTAGGGATAGGGAGGAATGATATATGTCGCGCAGAAAAGTCAGGAAAATCCGCCGCCGCGGTCCGACCGTGTTTAACAGGAACACTAGGCGGAAAAAAATATTGAAGAATATTGCGACGGTTGTCTTTGCCCTTATGATTATTCCGGCGGGGTTCTTTGCCGCCAAGTATATTCTTGAGGGTGTGGAAAAGACCCCGGCTGATACCTCCCGCCCCGGCGCAACCGGCACGACAACCGCATCCGGCCCCGCCGCAACCACCACCCAAAAGGACACCGGCGACAAGAATAGTGCAGGCGGGATACGCGCCTTTTATCTCACCCTGTCCCAGTTGCGCGATTCCTCCCTCGATTCCCTTCTGAGCGCCGCGTCGCAGGCCGGATTCAACGCCGCCGTATTCGATCTCAAGGACGCCAAAGGCGCGCTTAACTATAAATCCCAAACCGATTTTGCAAAGCGGTCAAGGGCTATAACCGACAATGCCCTTACAATCGAGCAGCTAAAAGCCCTGATACAAAAATTTTTCGATAAAAATATCACCCCGATACCGCGGCTTTACGCCTTCCGAGACCATACCTCGCCCCATCATCTTCCGACCGCGAAAATCACGGTTGAGTCATACCCCTCCTACACCTGGCTTGACGACTACAAAGAGAAAGGGGGCAAGCCGTGGCTCAACCCCTATGCCCCCGATGCCCACAGCTATATTATCGGGCTGGCCGAGGAGCTTGCCGAAACCGGATTCAAGTCTATTATGCTCGACGGCGTACAGTTCCCCAACCAGACCGCCCAGGCGGATTACGGGGATTCCGAACTGAGGTCTCTTTCGCATATTGAGGTGCTCAGGAAGTTTGTCGCCGACCTCGGTAAAGCTGTCGGCGAGGGCTGCCGCGTTATGCAGACCATGCCCGGCTTGTCGGCCTTCGGCGACGGCACCGAGCCGTTCGGCGGCAATCCGGTTACCCTGGGCGCAGATACCGTTTCACCCCTTCTGATGCCGTCCGGCTTCGGAAACAGTCTGAAAGTGGGAGAAACCACCGTCGCCAATCCCTTAAAAACCCCCTATGACGCCGTCAGGCTTGCAGCCGGGCAAATACGTCTTCGGCTTGAGCTTATCGACCAGAATGAACGTCCCGCCGTTATGCCGTGGCTCCAGGCAGATGACTATTCGGCCGAACAGATAAAGCTGCAGATCAAGGCGGTTTTAGAGGAGTTCGGCCAAGAGGCGTCATATATTTTATACAACCAGAAAGGCAGCTACGATTTCGGTGCTCTGGCCAAGTGACAGGGGATAATCACGATAAAACAAACGGCAGGTGATACCGCCTTGATAATTGATTTTCATGCGCATATTTTTCCGGATTCCCTTGCTAAAGCTGCCCTTTCACGGCTGGTAGAAAACCTGCGCAGGTACGAGCCGAACTGCGACCCCAACGCCCCGTACACCGACGCCACCGCCTCGGGTCTTGCGGACTCGCAGGGGGCGGCGGGCATCGACATATCGGTTATAATGCCCATCGCAACCTCAACCAAGCCCTCCCCTACCCTGAATAATTTTGCCGCCCGGATAAACCGGATGTCTGAGTTTTGCTCTTTCGGAAGCGTGCATCCCAAAAGCCCCGACGCGCTGCATGAGCTTGAGCGCATCAGGGAACTCGGATTGCGCGGCATAAAGCTTCATCCCGAATACCAGGGGTGCTATGCGGACGACAAGGATACCGTATCGGTTGTGCGGCGGGCGGGCGAGCTCGGTCTATATGTGCTGTTCCACTCGGGCAGCGATATCGGCATGCCTCCGCCGACACACGGCGCGCCCGAGCATTTTGTCCGGCTTCGTCAAGCCGCGCCCGACACAAAAATCATCCTTGCCCATATGGGGGCTTTTCGCATGTGGGAGGCGGCCGAGCGACTTTTTCCCGACATGGGGTTTTATATCGACACCAGCTTCAGTCTTGAGGTGTACCCCGAACAGCATGAGCGGTTTGCCCATCTGATACGTATAATCGGCACCGACCATGTCCTTTTCGGGACAGACTCGCCGTGGGCGGACCAGACATATTCGCTGCGGGTCGCCCGGGATTTTCTTAAAAAACACCGCTTTACCCAGCATGAATGCGACGCCATTCTCGGCGGAAATGCGGCTGCACTTTTGGGAATCCGGTAATTGCTTGCACTCCACTCAACACCAGAAAGGACGAACAAATTGACACAAAGGGCATTTTTCTTTGATCTTGACGGAACACTCGCCGTCGATAACCGATCCGCCTCCGATACCGACATCGAGGCCATCCGTGCGGTTCGCAGGCAGGGAGATCTGGTTTTCCTGTGCACGGGTCGCGCACCCTGTCAGGTGTATGAGGCAATCAGAAGCATCGGGTTTGACGGCGAGGTAACGGGCGGCGGCACCCATATAAGCCTGGGCGACAAAATATTGTACCGAAACAAAATCCGTTCGGACACCGTACGAAAAACGATCTCGGCCTTTCTGGAAAACGGCGGCACTTGTATCCTTGAGGGTGAGCAGAACCTGTATTCCGTCAATCCCCGGCCGGACGGCTGGGAAGCCCCGTTCCCGGCCATCACCCACCCCGACGATTTCACCCCCGGAAAAGGGAAATATTCCGGACAGGTCTTGCTGAAATTCTTTGCTTTTGCCGATAGCTGCAACGGATTTTCCCACCTGTTTCTCCCCGAATTCAATATTATCGACCACGGAGAAAGCGCCTTTGAATGTGTTCCGAAGCCGTCAAGCAAGGCCGAGGGCATGAGAATTATTCTTAAAACCGTCGGAATCGATCGCCGGAACTCGGTCGCGTTCGGGGACAGCCCGAACGACCTGGAAATGTTGAAATTCGCCGGAACAGGTATCGCAATGGGCAATGCGCCCGGTATTGTAAAGTCTGCGGCCGACGCCGTCACCGCCTCGGTTTCGGAAAACGGGATCTCAGCGGCACTCCGGAAATATATTAAAACGCATAATCTTGCGGGAGGCACGGAGCAATCAAAATGAAACCTGCTACGGATAAACCAAGCCTGAAGGCCAATCTGTTTCGGGCTGCTGCGGCGATATGGGCGTTGCTGACCTTGATATTGTGCGCCATTCCCGAGCAGTATTATAAAAAAATTGTACGTCTTTCATCAAACATGGCGGTCTCGCTTTTCGGTCTGCTGTTTTCATCCTCAGACACCGACGGCCTGATAAAAGCCGCCGATGAAATGGCTTGGGTCGGGCTTGTCGCGGTATTCGGCGCCATACTTGCCCTGCTGGTGCTCTTGGCGCAAAGAATTTACTACTCGGATTTTAAATGGATTATTATACTTAATGTAATAATTATAGCTGCAATTATCGGAGCCGGAGAGGGAATAGGGATGGCTTTCGGCGACCCCTTTCAAGCCCTCCGGCTGCTGGCCGGTATTTCCGGCGGTATAGTCGCTCTTTTGGCAGCGTTTCTGTTTTTGCGGCTGATGCGGCGTTATCCCGGCTTGCTGAACCGTGAAACCATAAGCTATGTGTTTTTCGGCTTCCTCACAACCGTGGTCAATATCGTCGCATACGGGCTGTGCTATAACAACATCGGTCTGCACAACCTTATAAGTAACGCGGTTGCATGGGTTGCCGCCGTGCTGTTCGCCTTTATAGTCAACAAGCTTTATGTCTTTCAATCCCATACAGAAACTGCCGCACAAGCCCTGAGGGAGTTCGGTTTGTTCATTGCCGCCCGTCTGCTGTCCTTTGGGGTTGATGAACTGATGATGTGGATAATGGTTGATGTTTCCCGCATAAACGGCGGGGTTTCGAAAATCGCCGTAAACATTGTTGTGCTTATTATGAATTATATCTTCAGCAAGCGAATTATATTTAAACAACCGTAAACAATCAAAAGTTGTCGGGAGGAAAGGAATTCTATATGACCGGATACAATGCTAACGAATGGCAGCCGTACACGCAGGATGAAGATAAGCTGCGGAACCTGCGCCGCGATTCCAATTTTGTGGGATTTATTTCGATTGCACAGTTGATGCTTCTTCAGCTGACCTTCATTATCATCCTGTATATTCTTGCGGCCGTCGGGGTTGTCAAAAGCTTTAACGACGAATATTACGGTCTCGGAAGCACAAGCTTTTTAATACTGTATTCGCTGAGCTATACAATCGGAATGGGACTGCCCGCTCCGGTCATTGCGGTTATCGCCCGGCGGCGGTTTAACCCGTTTTCCCGGCTTGACGGAGAACGCGGAGAGGAACAGATAAAATTCCACACCGTAATCCTCGGTCTGCTTGCCGGTATGGCGGTTTGTATTATCGCCAACTTTGCCGCAAGCTATCTCGCTTACTTTTTTGAAAGCATCGGCATACCCTCTCCGAAGCTTCCGGATTATCTCGAAACCAACATACAAAGCCTTGGTTTTAATATCTTTATATTTGCTCTGTTGCCGGCGGTTTTTGAGGAAATGGTATACCGCGGATATATCCTGCGCACCCTGCGCAGCTACGGGGATACCTTCGCAATTGTGGTGTCCTCAATCCTCTTTGCTCTGATGCACGGCAATCTGCTGCAGATACCGTTCGCCTTAATTGTCGGGCTGGCCTTCGGCTATCTTGTGGTCAAGACCGGACGCATATGGGTGGCGATGACCCTTCATTTCCTAAATAATTTCATGTCCCTGCTTTTAACATATTCGGGTAAATTCATGACCACCGAGCAAAGCCAGAAGGCAACCCTTATAGTTTTTGCAATCGTGGCTATTATCGGACTCTTTTCATATATAATCCTAAATGCGCTGTACGATCCCATCGTTCGCCGCATAAAGCCGCAGCCGGGCAAAATAGCGACATCCCGTCTTGCCGGCAACCTCCTTCTTGCTCCCGCCATGATTGCCGGTCTGGTTATTGCTCTGCTTTTGACTACGGTCAATACATTTTTTGGAGGTTAGTACGGATGGATAATGTCTGTCCCGAATTTTATATGAAACAGGCCCTCCTGCTGGCAAAGGAGGCGGCCGACGAGGGAGAGGTTCCGGTCGGGGCCGTTATTGTCTATAAGGGAGAGATTATCGGCAGGGGGCGCAACAGACGCGAAACCGCCCGCAACGCCATTGCCCATGCCGAAATCGAAGCGATCGACGACGCCTGCCGAAAACGCGGCGGCTGGCGGCTTTTCGACTGTGATATATATGTTACGCTGGAGCCCTGTCCGATGTGCGCGGGGGCAATCATAAATGCCCGTATCGACCGGGTTTTTTACGGTGCGGCGGACAAAAAGGCAGGTTCCTGCGGTTCGGTGACCGACCTGTTTTCCCTGCCGTATAACCACCGCCCGCAGTGTGAGGGGGGAATATTGTCCCAAGAGTGCGCCGACATTCTCAGCGATTTCTTCAAAAGCCTGCGCTGTCGGCATCTGAACCCGCCGGAAATATAAAAAAACAAGTCGGCATCATTCATGAAGTACCGGCTTGTTTTTATGGCAATTTTTTCGAATTCAATACCCCGCGGCAAGCCGCGGGGTAGGTTCACAGAAGGTTAAATTTAATCGCTTTCATACGGGAGAAGGGCAATATGACGCGCGCGCTTGATGGCCACCGTCATCTCACGCTGGTGAGCGGCACAGTTGCCGGTCACGCGGCGGGGAAGAATCTTTGCCCTTTCAGACATGCAGCGGCGAAGCCGTGACACATCCTTGTAATCAATTTGGTCGATTTTATCGACACAAAAGCTGCAAACCTTGCGGCGGCCTTTGCGGCGCCCGCCCGAGTTTTCAGCACGCTCTGATTTATCTTTGTCAGCCATGGTTTTGGCCTCCTTTACTTGAGATTTTTTCGGTATTAAAACGGAAGCTCGTCGTCGCCGACAATCTCTTCAAAATCGCCGGATTCGGCGGTTGAGAAAGCAGGCTGAGGCTCGCTGAATTGCGGAACCTGCGAGTCATAGCGGGAGGGTCCTCCGTCACGTTTGGGCTCGCCGAAAAACACTTCGTCGGCTACAACCTCAAAAGCCGTGCGCTTGTTGCCGTCTTTATCGGTATACGAACGCGTCTGAATCGATCCGTGAACCACAATCATTGAACCCCTTCGGAAATTTCGTGTAATAAATTCCGCTGTACTGCGCCACGCAACGATGTCAATCCAGTCGGTCTGCCTTTCCTGACCGTTCTTGGGCTGGTAAGAGCGCTGGACCGCAATGCTAAAATTCGTAACTGCAACTTGAGACGGCGTATACTTAAGCTCGGGATCCGAGCCGAGCCGCCCTATCAAACAAACAACATTCAGCATGGTTGCTGTTCCTCCTCTACTTCTTATCGTTGCGGATAATCAGTGAACGCAGAACGCCTTCGGTAATCTTGCAGACACGATCAAGCTCGGCAGGAAAATCCGGACCGCTGACAAAATTGTATAGGACATAAAAGCCTTCGGTTTCGTCATTGATCGGATAAGCCAGCCTGCGCTTACCCCATTCGTCCACTTCGATGGAATCGGAATTCTGCTCGATCAGGGTTTTAAACTTTTCGCTGATCGCGGCAATACCGTCCTCGCCAAGGGTCATGGAATAAATCAGAACTGCCTCGTAAGAACCTTTTAATGTGGGCATATTTGCACCTCCTCATGGTCTGATGGCCCCGGCTCTTTGTCCGGAGCAAGGATATTTCGCGCCCCAAAAAAGGGCGCACTGCCCTTTATGATAATATCATAAAGAATACTAGGTATTATACCACACATTTAACCATAGTCAATACCAACCCGATACGTAATTATGAAATAAATAAAAAATTTCAAATAATAACATAAAAAACCATTGACAAATACAAAATCCGGGCATATAATGTTCAACACATATAAAACCGTTGAAAAAGAATAGTAGATTCGGAGCTTCTTTTCGAAACAGCCGGCTCGCGGCTTTGCGGGCGGCGCTTCATCAGAGAGCCGCAGACGGTGGGATTGCGGTAAAAGAAACCGTTTTGAATGGACTTTTGAGGGCGGGACGAAAGCTGACGCGAGTAGTACCCGACGGAAACTCCATCCGTTATCAAGGGAGCGCATATTATTGTATGCGGAGCAAGTGGGTCAATTATTGACGCCCGTTCGGGGCGTTGGTAAGACCAAGCTGGGTGGTACCGCAGGAGCTAGGCTCTTGTCCCTGTTTTCGCAGGGGCAAGGGCTTTTTTGATTGATAAGGAGAGTGATTGTATGATTGACGACTGGTGGTGCTTTTTGTCGGCGTTGATTCCCATATTAAAATTTTCTGTTGAAATCATTGAAAGGAAGAAATCATTATGAAAAGCTTTAAAAAACTGACTGTATTTGTTCTTTGTGTGTTCACGGTTATGGCGTTTGCATCCTGCACCAAGAACCCCGTCTCGGGGGAAACCAAGCTGAAAATCGGGATTATTCAGATTGCCCCCCATGCCTCGCTAGACAACTGCTATGAGGGGATTATAGCCGGACTCAAGCAGGCCGGATACGAGGACGGAAAAAATATAAAGATTTATTACCAGAACGCGAACGGCGAACCCTCGACGGGCGACATGATTGCCCGAAACATGGTGTCCTCCAAGTATGATATGCTCATCGGCATCGCAACCCCCACCGCCATGTCGGCATACAGCGCCGCTAAAAACACGGATATCCCGGTTGTTTTCAGCGCGGTTTCCGACCCGGTTGCGGCAGGGATTGTAAAAACCGCCGAAAAGCCCGAATACAACTGCACAGGCACCTCCGACGTCCTCAATCTTGAAGCGCAGATAAAGATGATCCGCGCCTTTTTGCCAAACGCCAAGAAAATCGGGGTGCTGTATACCACAAGCGAACCCAATTCCATCACCCACCTTAACCAGTTCAAGGAGCTTGCGCCCAAGTATAACTTTGAAATCGTGGCGGTCGGCATAACCAACGCTTCCGAGGTTGCGACGGGCGCAGCGTCGCTGGTTTCAAAGGGTATTGACTGCATCAACAATTTCACCGATAATAATGTGGTGGATAACCTGTCCTCGGTTTTAAACGCGGCAAACAACGCCAAGATTCCGGTTTTCGGTTCGGAGGTAGAACAGGTCAAGAAAGGCTGTATTGCCGCGGAGGGCATCGATTATGTACATCTCGGCAGGGAAACCGGTCTTATGGCGGCCAAAATCCTCAAGGGCGAGGCAAAGGCGGGAGAGACCGCCGTCAGGAAGATTTCGGACAGCACCCCGGTTTATAACAAGGATGTATTGACCGCGCTCGGCATCGCCCTGCCGGACGAATACAAGGGCGCCCAAGCGATTACATTAAACAGCAAGTAAACTTATATACCGCATCATCTTTTGAAACGAGGCCGACAGATGGATATTTTCGCAGGACTTGTCAGAAACATATTGGAGGAAGGCTTTATCTATGGCATCATGGCCATGGGGGTATATATTACCTACAGCGTGCTGGATTTTCCCGACCTGTCGGTTGACGGAACCTTCCCCCTCGGCGCATGTATTACGGCGGCGCTTATCATAGCCGGCGTAAACCCGCTATTATGCTGCCTTATTGCATACGCCGCCGGGGCCGCCGCCGGAGTGCTGACCGGACTTCTCCATGTCAAGCTGAAGATTACAAACCTGCTTTCGGGTATCCTGACCATGACTGCTATGTGGTCGGTAAACCTTATCATCACAAAGGGCAGCGCGGTCTTGCCGTTTTACAACAGGAGCACCGTATTCAGCATGGGGCTTTCCGAGCTGCTGCCGCAGGATATATATATTTACAGGTTTGCGCTAATCGGGCTTGTCGCGGCTGCGGTATGCAAAATCATTCTCGATTTGTACCTCAAAACAAAATCGGGGCTTTTGCTCCGCGCCTCGGGTGACAACCAGCAGTTTGTCACCTCGATTTCCAGAGACCCGGGCAGGATGAAGATTATCGGGCTGGCGATAGGCAACGGCTTCACGGCGCTTGCCGGCTCAATCCTCAGCCAGCAGGTCGAGTCCGCCAACATCAACAGCGGCACCGGCATGGTTGTTATGGCGCTTGCCTCGGTTATAATCGGCAGAGGTCTTTTCGGCAAGATAAAGCTTCTGAAGCCGACGACCATGGCGGTACTAGGCGCGATAATCTATAAATCCTGTCTTGTGGCGGCCTTGCAGCTCGGACTGCCGACGAATTATCTCAAACTGCTTATGGCGGTTCTCTTTACGGCCGCACTGGTTTCGACGAATTTCTTATCAAAAAGGAGGAGCAGGCCTTATGTCAACACTCCCGAGTTGTAAGGAATCTTCAAAACTGGTGCAGATGGAGCACATCTACAAGACATTCAACAAGGGTTCGGTAAACGAGGTTGTTTTGTTCAGCGATTTTAACCTCAGCATAGACAAGGGCGAATTTATATCGGTTGTGGGAAGCAACGGGTCGGGAAAAACCACCATGCTTAACATTCTGTGCGGCTTTACCGATATAGACAGCGGCAGGATATTGCTGAGGGGCAGCGATATAAGCAGATTGAAAGAATTCAGGCGGGCAGAGTTTATCGGCAGGGTGTTTCAGGACCCCTCCAAGGGCACCTGCCCCTCCCTGACCATACTTGAAAACATGGCGCTGGCAGACAATAAGAACAAGCCGTTCGGACTGACCCAAGGGGTTAACAAAAAACGTATTGATGCATACCGCACCCAGCTTGAGCTTTTAAAGCTGGGGCTGGAGGATAAGATACATCTGCAGGTCGGAAACCTTTCGGGCGGACAGAGACAGGCGCTTGCCCTTCTTATCTCGACCATGACCCCCATCGACCTGCTGATACTTGACGAGCACACCGCCGCCCTCGACCCGCGTTCCTCCGAGACGGTTATGGAGCTTACACAGCGGATTGTCACCCAAAAGAAGCTGACAACCCTGATGGTAACCCACAACCTCAAATATTCCGTACTGTACGGCAGCCGCCTTATCATGATGCACAAGGGCGACAGCGTTATCGACGTACGGGGCGAGGAAAAGAAAAGGCTTGATGTAAGCCACCTGCTGAAGGTGTTCAACGAAATCAGCGTAGAGTGCGGAAACTGATAAACATTCGCATGAATAAATATTAAAAGACAGGGCTTGATGGTTATGTCAGGTGTTGAGCTGGCCGTACAGAGACGGTTGTTTGAATTACAGGATGTTAAATATCGCGAGTTCCAGAGCAGGCTTATGCCGACGGTTGATCCCGAAACGGTCATCGGCGTGCGGATGCCCGAGCTGCGCCGACTGGCAAGAGAGTTTTCAAAAACGTCCCAAGCCGCCGAATTTCTTAACACCCTTCCCCACAGGTATTACGAGGAAAACAACCTGCACGGCCTTTTGCTTGAGAGGATAGACGACTATGACCGATTGATAGCCGCGCTGGATACCTTTCTCCCGTATGTGGACAACTGGGCAACCTGCGACCTGATGCGCCCCAGAGCTTTTAAAAATCACCTGCCCGAGCTTGTTATAAAAATAAGGGAATGGCTTGTATCCGGCAGTACATACACCGTCCGTTTCGGTATTGAGATGCTGATGAGCTTTTATCTCGACGGGCATTTCAAGCCGGAATATCTTGAGCTTGTCGCCAGCATCCGCTCACAGAAATATTATGTCAATATGATGATTGCATGGTATTTTGCGACGGCGCTTGCCAAGCAGTACGATGCGGCAATCCTGTATATCGAGGGGCATCGGCTGGAAGGCTGGGCCCATAATAAGACCATTCAAAAGGCGATAGAAAGCTACCGTATAACCGACGAGCAAAAGGAATATTTGCGGACATTGAAGGTTTGACCGTAAAAGAGCAAAAGACCGGAGAAATGGTTGGTTTCTCCGGTCTTTTGATATGATTACGCTGTGAAAACACTGCTTCACCGTTTGTGACGGAAGGGCGGTACGTATACAGAGAGCCGCACGGGTGCCAAAGTCAACCGAAAAATGCAGCTTTCAAGGCGTATCATGGTATGTTTTATTGCCCTTGCTGCGAACGCAGGCGCAGTCCTTTCGGATAACGGTTTTTGAGTATGCCGCCCGAAGCCTTTCCGAATCCCGTGACAATCCCGCCGACCGAAACTGCCGTCCAGCCCTTGCCACCGCAGGCGATGGTCTCTCCCCTTAAAAAAGCGGCGAGTTCGGCATCGTTCACGTCCATATCGCGTACAGCGCGGCATTCGTCCGCGCTTCGGGCCGCCATAAAGACCGCGTGGCACGGTTCAAGCCGGTTTTTGCATATCTCTGCCCCCGCAACCCCTGCCGATATTACCCCGAGCCCGCCGAGAGGGGGAAGCCCGGAGGGCAGGATTCTCACGGTATTTCCGAATACCTGAGGCAGACCGTATAACGGGGCGCGAAAACACTCATAGTATAATTCGTTAAATATTATACTTGCGGTATCTGAGGTCTTATAGTCATAGCCTTTTGACACCTTTTTTACATGGGCGCCTTTTTTCTGCATCAGGGCTATAAAGTGCCCCTCACCTCCGTCGCCCGGGAGTATGCGCAGGGTAAATTCAAGCGGATAGGCGGGCGGCTCTTTGGTGTCGGAAAAGCCCTTGACCTGCTCCCACGAAAAGCCCGGTCTGCCGAACCGGACGTCTTTCGATCGTATAT
>JAAYKB010000041.1 GCA_012522615.1 Clostridiales bacterium | reverse complement strand
ATAAAGCGCCCGAGACCGTACCACACTATGTACAGTGAAAATATCTGGCCCTTGAACTTGTATGCCTTTTTGGACAGCAAATGAAGAAGGACAAAGCCGAGGGCGCACCACAGGGATTCATACAAAAAGGTGGGATGAACCGGAAGAGAGGGGTCATAGCCCTCGCCGTTTATTCCACGCTGAATGATTGAACCGGTCATTCCCCAGGGCAGGCTTGTGTTGCCGCCGAAGGCCTCCTGATTAAAGAAGTTGCCCCACCGTCCGATTGACTGACCGATAAGAAAGCCGAGCGAGCCGAGGTCGAACATCGAAAGGGTATTGACCTTTCTGACGCGGCACATCCAGATTGCCGTGATAAACGCAAAAATGATTCCTCCGTATACGGCAAGCCCGCCCTTCCAGACCTGAAGGATACTTAGCGGATTGTCAAAGAAGTCGGCGCGGTCGGGCGCAAACAATACATAATAAATGCGGGCGCCCAAAAAGGCGAAAATGGCGCATACAAGCACGACGTCGATCATGCGGTCGGAGTCGATATCGAACTGCTTGACGCGGCGCATGGCATAAACCACGGCCAGAAGAAAGCCGATGGCAATCAGCAATCCGTACCACCTTAGTTCAAGCTGTACCCCGAAAAGCCTAAAGCTGAAGATTGTGTCGGATATACCGAACTTTAGGTTCAGGGCGGGAAATGATATAAAATCATTCATGCGGGTTATCGTCCTTTCTTATATAGAATGCTTAGACTGTTAAATATGTAAAGGCGCACGTCTGCGCGCCGTGGGGACTGGTTGACGGGCTATTCCGGCGATACCACCGAAAGGGTCATCTGCCCCTCGCCAAGGCAGCTATCCAAAAGGCTGAGGACGGCCTTAGGAGTGACCGAGGCGGCCGCACCGACTGCCGAAAAGGGCAGGCGGCCCGCGAAGTAATCGGCAACAAGGTTGTCGCCGAGGGCTTCAATATCGCTGAGCATGGCGACCTGCCGCCCGTACATGGCCTTTTTCGCATCCTCAAAATCCGACTGTTCTATGCCCTCCCGGCGCAGCCGCTCTATCTCGGCGGTAATGGCGCCGGCAACCGCGTCGGGGTCTGAGGATTCGCCGGCAAACAGCCATACCCCGTACCCCGGGCCCTCGAAGTAATCGGCGTCAAAGGTCGAATTAATAAGTCCCTTTTCCATAAGGCTATTATAAAGCAGGGAGGACCGTCCTGCAAGCACCTCTAGTAAAACGTCCGCCGCGGCGATATCCTCGGGGGCGCGGCAGGATATCCCGTCGGGGATATAATCCTTGAATCCGAGATAAAAAAGCGGGTTCGAAACCGGCATCTTCTTCTCGACGCGCCGGCTGACTACCTCAAAGGGCTCGTCTATCCCCGCCCGCTGTACCCGCTTGTCCTCGCCGGGCTTCAGTATGCGGTCGGCAACCGACAAAACCTGTTCGGGCTTGACATTTCCGGTCACCGCAAGCACCATATTGTGAAGGTCGTAAAAGGTGCGGTAACAGCCGTAAAGCAGCTCGGGCGTGATCTTTGCGATTGAGTCTATCGTGCCCGCGATATCTATGCGGACCGGGTGATTATGGTATAGCCCCTTCAAAAGATTAAAGAAAACGGTTCGTGACGGGGAATCCTCTCCCATGCGTATCTCCTGACCGATGATGCCCTGCTCCTTGCGGACGGTCTCCTCGGTGAAATAGGGCGACTGCACGAAATCAAGAAGAATTTCAAGCGATTCTTCAAATTTTTCGGTGCAGGTGAAGAGGTAGGCGGTGCGGTCAAAGCTGGTATAGGCGTTTGCCGAAGCTCCGGTTTTGGCGTACCGCTCAAAGGCGCTGGTGTCCTCGCTTTCAAAAAGCTTGTGCTCAAGATAATGCGCGATGCCCGCCGGAACCTCGGTGGGATTGCTGTCGCCCTCCGAGAAAAAGGAGGTGTCGATAGAGCCGTAGCGCGTGCCGAAAACGGCATAGGTGGAACGGTAGCCCTCTTTTGGAGAGACTAATATGGTCAGTCCGGTCGGGTGGTTCATTTTGAGGCAGAGCTCGCCGGTCATAGGGTCGCGTATCTCCTGCCATGAATTATTGACTGCCATCTGCATCCTCCCTCCCCGCAAGAAGATAAACCGCGCCGGGCTTGATATTCCGGGCGGCTTGGCAAACACGCTCAACCCCGACCTCTTTAATATCTTCCGCCGCCTTTTCGGGCGTGGTCGGTTCGCCGTCGAGGCTTTGCCCTAGATACCAGTTAGCAAGCGACGACTGGAGGTCGCCGATGGTCAAAAACTGATTTATGACGCTGCGCCGCGCCGATTCAAGCTCATCCTCGGTGAAGGCCCCGGCACGGACGGCGTCGAGCTGGCTTTCAACCTCCAGACGGACGCGGGGCACGTTTTGCTCCTCCACCCCGCTGTCGACAAGCAGGACATTGCCCGGCCTGTCATAGCTGGAAGAACAGTAGTAGCAAAGGCTGAGCCTCTCGCGCACATTTTTGAACAAAAGGGAATGGGGGGTGCCGCCAAAAAGGGCGTTTGCCAGCCTTAAGGCCGGTATATCGACGCCATTGGGGCCGCCGGTGCGAAAACCCATAACCAGCTTTGCCTGACCGACGTCCATCCTTTCGGTGAGTTGGCGGACGCTATCCGGCGGGACCGGAGGAGAGCCGGAGGATAACGGCGGCGGCGTACGGCTTGACAGAGAACCCAAGCCCTTGCCGAAGGCCTCGGCGACCTGCTCGCCGCCGCCCGCCCCCTGATAAATAACACGTATCTGAGCCGAATTCAGCATATCCCGCCATGCCTGCGTCACCGCTTCGGGAGTAAGCTGATTGACCCGCTCGAGGGTACCGTAACGGTTGACGGCATAGCCCTCGCCCTCGCAGAGTATCTGCTCGCAGCGATAGCGGGCATAAAGCCGCTTTTCGTTGATTTCGGACTGGATAAGCTCGGCAAGACAGCGTTTTTCCTGTTCGGTGTCCGAAAGAGGGAAGGCGCCGTCCCGCATAACCGGGTCAAACAGCATGGAGCGGAGAAGCTCGGCGGCTTGCAGGGTAATCTCCTCGCCGTGCAGGGAAAACCGGTCGTCTATCGAAGCGGCGGTCAGCACCATTGCCTGATAATTGCCTATCCTCGCGACGTCGGCCGAAATGCGGGTGCCGTAAAGCTGGTTGAGCCGACGCTGAAGGGCGGCAAAGCTCGGATATTCCCTGCTGCTCCTGCGGAGCAGAAAGGGAAGGATGGCGTTGGCCGAAGCCGTTTGCTCGCTAAGCGGAAGGAGCAGCGCGACGGTAAGCCGTGCCGTTTTGAACCTGTCGTCGCTGATTCCTATATAATCTGCGCCGATTGAAATCGGACGTTGTAGAGGCTGCAATAAATCAACTCCTTAAACCAGAGCGGCCGGGTATTTTAAGCCATTGTAAAACATTATACCAAAATATACTAGGAATGAAAAGCGAAAATTTGAGAGTTATTCGGATTGGAAGCCGGACTGCTCTATGGTTAGAACCACGTAATGCGGCCTGCCGTCCAGCGGCACAAAGGGGGCGGGCGCGCCGTCCACCGTCAAACCGGGCGAGCCCCGCCTGTAGCTTATCTTCAAAGGGGTTTGATTAATCCTTATCGAGAGGTCGACGTCGTTCCAGCCGCT
>JAAYKB010000040.1 GCA_012522615.1 Clostridiales bacterium | reverse complement strand
TGTCCCGGGTCGCGCAGATGAACATGCATATCGACAAGTCCGGGCGAGCATACAAGACCGGACGCGTCAATCATCTCGGCGTCGATACCGCCGATCTCCTCGGGATATCCGGCTATCCGGCCGCCGACAATCAGTATATTTCCAATATCATTTGTATCATTTTCGGTTATGGTCGGGTCAATTATTCTCGCGCCTTTGATAATTAGCTTATCCAAAAATCCACTTCCTTCGGATTTTGTCTTTTAATAATTATATCACAGCAAACGATATTATAATACTGCTCTCAAGTAAAAATCAAGACATCTTTGCGGTCTGTTTTCCGCCATACAGCGTTGTTGTCGTCGGCGGGCGTCAGCCCGCTCTCCTCCTCCTCCTTGCATTACGAAAAACATCCTCGCAAATTTTGTCTCACCTTTTACTTGAGAACAGTATAAAACAAAAAACAGGCCGTTCAAAAGAAAAGCCTGTCGGAATCCGGAATACGTATTTTTCTTTGGAAATTCCAGGTTATAATATGACGGTAACAAACTTAACCGAATACAAATCGCACATAATATGCGTGCGCGAATTAACGTCGTGCAAAACAAAGTAGTTCACCCCGACGTCAATCAGAACTCCGGTTCTGTCTGTATACTGGTTGCTGCCGATAATAAACTCGGCCCTGACGTTTTTTCCGATAATACTTCTCAGATACCCCGGTATGTATTCGATATCCATGACCGGAGGCGGCCCCTCTCTGGTGAACATGTCGGGCGCGGGCGTAACCTGCGCGGGAGGCTGACCGGGAGTGAGCGGCGGCTGAGCCGGGGTTTGCGGGGTTACCTGAACGGGAAAGGATTCCTCTGTCTTTTTGTCGGTTTTGTTACCCATCCAGTTGCTGCTTCTGTAAGACATAAAAAGCACCTCACTTTTTTATTTAAGTCTGTGCATATGAATTTGTCGGATTGTAAAAGCAATGGTCGCCTATTCGTGTATACCAGTACCCCGTTCTGTCATACGGGAAAAAATTAGGACATTGCGGTCTGAAGGGATTCATATACCATAAGCATTGTCCGCCTACGCCTATATGAACTCCTCCGTTTATCGCCCAGTCCGCTATCCGGTAATGGTCCGCGCTCGGGGTTAAAACCCAGACGTTTTGCGGGTTTTGAGCCCCCGCTATTACGGTTTTGTAACATGAAAACTGGCACAGCTGTTCGATAACCCTTCGCAGGTTTCCCAAACATAATCTCTGGTATTCTCCATAGGGCACCCTTACGCGGTTCATCACAACGGTGGCAACCGCCTGCATGCCGTCTTCCCCTTCGCCCTCGGCTTCGCATCTGATAAGCCGCGCAAACAACTCTCTTGTATCCAACGCTTCTCACCTCTTAAACAATCTATGCATTTAAAAGGTTTTTTGAAGCTTGTTTTATTGATTTTTACAATTTAATGCAGTCTATTAAATTTTTGTAAACATGAATAATTGTCCGGCAAAGCGCTTATAATAACACCGCGCAGGATTCGCATTTTTATATTCATTCGCTTTTGCTCATTTTTCACGCGATTTCCTGCACGGGCATGCCATTCAGCAACCAAAGGAGTGAAGCGTAATGCTGGACAGACTGGCATTAATCCTTGTAGTAATTGGTGCCATCAACTGGGGCAGCATCGGATTGTTTCAGTTCGACATAGTAGCATGGGCTTTTGGCGGTCAGACTGCCGCTGTAAGCCGCGTGATTTATACGATTGTCGCTCTGGCAGGTATCTGGTGCATTTCTCTGTTCTTTCGCGAACGAGAGGAAATACTCGAGCACGAATAGTTTTAATACCGCGGTTCTCCGCGGGGGGCGAGGAATTCAAAAAACAAACATCGGACGCATATTTTTGCATCCGATGTTTGTTTTTTGAAAATTAATGAGAATTAATATTATAATTTGCTTACGATTTCTTTGGTATCGCGCGCTATAACAAGCTCTTCGTTGGTGGGGATTACAAAACCGCGTACGGTCGAATCGGGCGTTGTAATCTCTATTTCCTGCCTGCGTATCTTGTTCTTTTCACGGTTGACCTTGACGCCGCGGTATCCGAGAGAGTTTAGTATTTCCTCGCGGAGCTTGCTTTGGTTCTCGCCGATTCCGGCTGTAAAGATAATCGCGTCGATACCGCCCAAGGCCGCAATATACCCGCCGATGTATTTAATTATCTCATATGTGCGCATATCCCATGCAAGCCTGGCGCGTTCATTTCCTTCCTCAATCGCCTGCGCAATATCGCGGTCATCGCTTGAAACGCCCGATACTCCGAGCATGCCCGACCTTTTATTGAGAAGCTCGTCAACCTCGCGGGGGTTTAAGCACTCTTTTTCCATAATAAAGGATACAACCGAAGGATCTATCGAGCCGGAACGGGTGCCCATCATAAAGCCGTCAAGCGGAGTCAGACCCATGGTGGTGTCAATCACCTTGCCGTCCTTGATGGCAGCGATTGACGAGCCGTTTCCGAGGTGGCACGAGATAATCCGAGTATCCTTGCCGTCGGGCTTGCCTAAAAGCTCAAGGCAGCGCGCCGATACGTAGCGGTGGGAGGTTCCGTGAAAGCCGTAGCGGCGAACGGCATATTTTTCGTAATACTCATACGGAATACCGAACATATATGCCTTTGGCGGCATTGTCTGATGAAACGCCGTATCGAACACGGCAACCTGCGGAACGCTGCTTCCGAACGCTTCGGTTGCGGCATTTATTCCCTGTACATGCGCAGGATTATGCAGCGGAGCCAGGGATGAGAGCTCCTCGATATCCTTAAGAACCTGTTCATCTATCAGGACAGAGCGGTCATATTTTGAACCGCCCTGAACAACGCGGTGACCGATTGCACAAACCTCGGAAAGTGAGTCTATCACCTTGCCTTCACCCGATATCAGGGCCTCTTTGACCTGATTGAAAGCGGAAGCGTGGTCGGGCATATCAATCTGCTTGCTTACAACACGGCCATCGTCCGTATTGTGAGTAAACCTTCCGTCAATCCCGATTCTTTCGCAATTTCCCTTTGCGAGAACAATTTCGCCCTCCATATCAATCAGCTGATACTTAAGTGATGAGCT
>JAAYKB010000039.1 GCA_012522615.1 Clostridiales bacterium | reverse complement strand
TTGCCGCCCACCAGGACGATATTGAAATCATGGCGTTTGGTCCTGCGGTAAAATGCTACGGTCTTGCCGATAAATGGTTTACCGGCGTGGTTGTGACCGACGGAGCGGGTTCGCCTAGAAGCGGTATTTATGAGAGATATACCGACGAAGAAATGAAGCAAGTCCGTATAACCGAACAGAAAAACGCGGCAAGTGTCGGCGGGTATGCGGCACAGTTTCTGCTGGGATACAGCAGTTCGGAGGTAAAAGACGCCAAAAACATTATGACGGTAGAGGAGATAGCCTCTATCATTAAGGCATGCAGCCCCGAAATCGTCTACACCCATAATCTTGCCGACAAGCACGATACCCATGTTGCGGTAGCCCTGCGCACCATCGCCGCCATCCGCAGCCTGCCGTCCGAGCTTCGCCCGAAAAAGGTCTATTCCCTCGAGGTGTGGCGCGGACTTGACTGGCTTTGCGATGAGGACAAGGTCTGCTTTGACACATCAAAACATCCCAACCTTGCCGCCGCCCTGCTTGGCGTATACGACAGCCAGATTGCGGGCGGAAAACGGTATGACAGCGCCGCGCTCGGCCGCCGCCTTGCAAACGCAACCTTTTTTGCCAGTCATGAAACCGACGACTGCGAAAGCATGTCCTACGGACTTGATATCACAGAACTGGTAAACAGCGATATGGGCTTTTTCGATTTTATTGACCGTTATATTTCAAAATTCCGTAATGAAGTAAAAGACAGGATAGGGAGGTTTGTCTGATGAAGCTTTACGGAGTAGAGTGGAGCATTAAGAGTAAACCCAAGCTTGACCCGAACTTTATCCCTATGGAGCAGTTTACCCGCGGTTTTCTGAAAACCGCAAAACAGCCTCTGGCAATTGCCATTGAACGTGAGGACGAGTGCGTCAGCGTTTACGACACCTTTATTCACGGCACGCCCGACATGCAGCAGGCCGACTTTTTCTATGTCGAGCGTCTGGTCAAGTTTCTGCTTTGGGCAAGAGGCGGCTTTTGCGTAACCATCTGCGGAAATCAAGAGGTATACAATCATATCAAATCTGTATATTCCCTCGACGGGCCGCGCGCCTTTGATGCCAAAACCATGTCGGATGTCTATGAAAGCCCCTTCAGTGTCCGGCATCTACCCTATGAACAGAAGCCGGCGGAAAAAGAGAGCTCAAAGCCCTTGGGTGGTCACATGGACGGATGCCGTATCGGATTTGACGCCGGTGGAAGCGACCGCAAGGTATCGGCCGTAATGGACGGCGAGGTTTTATACAGCGAAGAGGTTGTCTGGTCGCCGAAAACAACTTCCGACCCTGACTACCATTTTAACGAAATCGTTACCGCAATGAAGACGGCGGCATCCAAACTGCCGAGGGTTGACGCCATAGGTATCAGCTCAGCGGGTATCTATGTGAACAACAGAACCATGCTGGCATCCTTGTTCCTAAAGGTGCCTAAGGATTTATTTGACAAAAAGGTTAAAAATATATATGAACGAGCATGCCGCGAGATAGGAGATGTCCCGTTCACGGTTGCCAATGACGGTGACGTAACCGCACTTGCCGGTGCGATGGAACTGAATGACACCGGGGTTCTCGGAATTGCCATGGGCACAAGCGAAGCTGTGGGCTATGTTGACTTAAAGGGTAATGTGACCGGATGGCTCAACGAGCTGGCGTTCGCCCCTGTGGACGCCCATCCCGAAGCTATGGAGGACGAGTGGTCAGGCGACATAGGGTGCGGCGTAAAATATTTTTCGCAGGACGGAGTGGTCAAGCTTGCTCCCAAGGCAGGTATTTCACTGAGCGAAAAGCTGACCCAGGCAGAAAAGCTCAAAGAGGTGCAAAAGCTTGCCGAACAGGATATGGAACCCGCCCTGTCAATCTATGACTCCATCGGCTGTTATCTCGGGCATACCATCCCGTATTATGCGCGGTTCTACAAAATAAAACATCTTCTACTGTTGGGGCGTGTAACCTCGGGCAAGGGAGGAGAACGCATGCTTGCGCGCTGCCGTTCGGTTCTTGAGGAGGAATATCCGGAGCTCTCAATCAACATCGTTCTTCCTGATGAAAAAAGCCGCCGTGTCGGCCAGAGTGTAGCCGCCGCAGGCCTGCCTGCCATTAAATAAAAAATACTCAAGACCTTCTAATATTGAAAGGGCACACATTCGCAGAGAATGTATGCCCTTTCATTTATTATATAACAATAAGCTCTTTTGGGGATTTGGTCAGATTCACACAGCCGTCGGCGGTGATATACACCATATCCTCAATCCTCACCCCGAAACGCCCCGGAAGATAGATTCCCGGCTCCACAGTCACGACGCTACCCTCCCGAAGCCTTTCATCTCCCGCCAAGGGGGACATGCGCGGCCCTTCGTGTATCTCAACGCCGACGCCGTGGCCGGTGCCGTGCCCGAAACAATCCCGATATCCGGCAGATTCGATAACATTCCTTGCGGCGGCATCTCCCTCGACACAGCCAAGCCCGCTTCGCAGACTTGAAAGAGCCGCCCGTTGTGCCGCAAGCACGGTATCATATACCGTGCTCTGCTCATCGGAGCAACTGCCAATCGCAACCGTACGGGTCATATCCGAATGCCATCCGTCAACCACTGCCCCGAAATCCATGGTGACAAAATCCCCCCGCCGCAACTCCCTGTCCGAAGGCACACCGTGCGGCAGAGCCGAGTTCTCACCCGACACCACGATAAACTCAAAGGCTGCCGCCTCGGCGCCCTGCCTGCGTATCGCAAATTCCAGCTCAAGCGCAATATCCCGCTCGGTACGCCCCTCTTTGATACGTGTCAGGATATATTCAAATCCGTAATCGGTCAATTCCTGCGCCTGTCTGATTTTATCAAGCTCGTCACGAGTTTTCACAAGCCTTAAACTTTTCAGAATATTATCAAGAATATTCCCTTGCAGACAAACCCCGTCAAGCGCCGACTGCAGCTGCATGAATTCATATCGGGTAAGACCCTCGTCCTCGACCGCAAGGGTATGCAGTCCATGCCTTTGCATGAGTTCCCTTAAGACTTCTGTCTGCCTTTTATATTCGATGCACTCCATATCGCGGACAACCCGCCGCGCAGCCTCAATATACCTGAAATCCGTCAGAAAATAGGATGCCTGACTCGTAACCAGCACAGTGCCCGCGCTGGACGGAAACCCAGTGAGATAGCGCCTGTTGTGCGAACTTGTTATTATCGCGCCGTCAACCCCCTGCGGGAGTGCCGACACAATCATTTCTGCTTTTGACATAGTTAATCCGTGTCCTTTTCGGTTTTATCCCCCCACCTAAATCTGCGGCAAATCCGCCAGTACGTCGAGTGCCAGTAGATAGCTCATAACTCCAAAACCCGCTATCTGTCCGCGGCAAACCGGAGCAATGACCGATGTATGCCGGAATTCCTCGCGCGCATGTATGTTTGACATATGCACCTCGATAACCGGCAGCCCGATTGCCGAGATGGCATCGCGCAGGGCATAGCTGGTGTGTGTGTAAGCTCCGGCGTTGAACACAACCCCATCCGCCTTGCCGATACAGGCGTGAAGCCGGTCGATAAGCTCGCCCTCGCCGTTGGACTGAAAAAACTCGACATCCAATCCACGCTCTCCGGCATGCCGCGCGATTTGCTTGCAGACGTCTTCATAGCTGTCATTCCCGTATATCCCGGGTTCGCGCATACCAATCAGATTAATATTGGGTCCGTTGAGAATAAGTATCTTCTTCATATAAAACCTCTTTCCTTTTAAATTAAGTTATCAAACCGTTAATTATATTCCCGTGCAAGAATATATCCGTCATAAAGAAGCTTTAATATCCGCGCATCGCTGTCCTGGGTACCGCTCGATTCACAGATGACGGTAGGGGTATATCCCCTCTCGACAATAAGCTCAATCAGCATCTCGGGCTCAGGCCCGTACTGCTTATCCTCAAATGTGAGATGCCGCTTTTCCCCCGCCTTTGTGTACTCGATTTTTGAAAAATGAATATGCATGTTGGATACGCGTTCTTTTCCGAGACTTGATTCGACCTTATCAAATACATAAGCAAACTGGTCACGGGAGTTGATTCCGCCCAAGGTTCGTGAATTCAGATGCCCGAAGTCGATACAGGGTAAAAATCTCTCGTCCAGCAAACATAAGCTGATAACCTCGTCCAAATCCCCGAGTTGGTTTATCTTACCCATGGTTTCCGGGCATATCCGCACCTCTGAAAGTCCCTGGTCGTCGAGCAGCTCCTGCGCCCGAAGAAGGGTGTCGCCTGCCAGCCTAAGCGCATCGGGGCGCGGCAGTCCGCCCAGCCCGCCGGGATGAACAATAATACGGTTGCCACCCATCCATGTAACTGCCTCTGCGCTTTTAAGAATATATCTCAAACTGTTATCGCGCTTTTGAGGATCGGCCGAAGCGAGGGATATATAATAAGGAGCGTGGACCGAAAGCGAGACGCCGAAGCTTGCGGCGCTGCCGCCCAGCAATTCAGCCCCGCTTTTACCTATATTAATGCCGTGACCGCCCTGATACTCATAGGCGTTCAGCTCCATCCCGGCAACCCATTCGGGCGCCTGCGCCACCGATTTGCGGCCGCTTTCAAAAAATGCCGTACTGTTTCCCGCCGGTCCGAATCTCGCTATTTTTTCCATATCCACTTCCCCTATCGAGGTTTTGCATTCCTCTCTTGTTTTCTACGATAACCGGCAATAATATACCGTTCAAACCTCCGCTTAAATCGAAGCAAGGGCTGACGCTCGGGCAATATCGGCAAAAGCTGAATCGAGCGCACGCCGGCAAGCCTTGCCCCTATAATATCGGTGAATGTCTGGTCTCCCACCGCCGCACATTCCCGGCGGGGTATACCAAGCCTTTTTGCCGCCCTAATAAATCCTATCGGTAGCGGCTTGCAGGCAAATGAAATAAACTTAAGGCCAACCCGACGGGCGAAAGGCTCGACCCGCTTTGACGTCGCGTTTGACACAATGGTAAGCGCGATATCCATCCGCTTCATATTCTCGAGCCATTCCGATATGGCGGAGGTAAGCACCTGACTCCCGTGTGTCGTCAGGGTATTATCGACATCGAGAAGCAACCCCCGAACTCCCAGCCTTTGCAGATCGTCATAGGTTATTTCGGTAATACTGTTTTTAAGCAAATCCGGATGAAAAAGCGACATAAGCTCCTCCAGTTATAATCTCTATAAGCGTAAGACAAACTCCACCCATTAAATTATATGAACCGGTATGAAAGTGTTGTTATAATATTAACCAAAAAGCGGGCATTTCTGCCCGCTTCTTAATAGCCTTATTTAAACTTGCGTTTACGAGCGGCCTCCGACTTTTTCTTACGTCTTACAGAGGGCTTTTCATAATGCTCTCTCTTGCGCACCTCTGCAAGAACACCGGAACGCGCGCAAGACTTTTTCCAGCGCCGCAGTGCGCTGTCCAAGCTTTCGTTTTCTTTTACACGAACCTCTGACATCTATATTCCCTCCCTCCGCCATACCAGCAGGGGTAATCACCATAACTGTGTCATTGTGTAATGCTAATTATACAACAGCTCTATATTTTAGTCAATACCCCAGGTTCGTCGTAATTATAACATTATAAAACCCTCCAAACTACTAAAACAAGCCCCCCTGACCCAGACTAATCTTGAGTCAGAGGGACCTTGCGACTACTATATATCAGAACTCTTCTCCAATAATGTCTATGGCTTCGCCCTTCTTGTCCTTGAACTTGACCTTTTCCCATTCAAAACGTTTCGATTTTTCTTTTTTCCCCTTCTTTTTAGTATCGGTTTTATCAGGCTCGGGTTCTATGCTGTTATCTGGCGCGTCTTTTCTCAGTTTGAACATTCGAACCTGCTCCTCGAGCATATGTGCCTGAGACGACATTTCTTCGCTTGACGCAGCGCTTTCCTCAGATATTGCAGAATTCGACTGGATAACGGTAGACACCTGCGAAACCCCTTGCGAAATCTGCACAATGCCGGCGGCCTGTTCGTTTGATGCCTTTGTAATATCACTTACCAGATTGGCAACATGCTGTATCTCGCCGACAATCGACCCCAGTGTATCAGAAGTTTCCTTTGCAATCGCCGCCCCGTGCTGAACGCTTTTAATCGACCCCTCAATCATATCGGTCGTCTCTTTGGCGGCATTGGCCGAACGGGCGGCAAGATTGCGCACCTCCTCCGCCACAACCGCAAATCCTTTGCCGTACTGACCGGCCCTGGCGGCTTCAACTGCGGCATTGAGGGCAAGAATATTTGTCTGGAAGGCGATATCGTCAATTACCTTGATGATTTTTGAGATGTTGTTTGACGAGCGGTTTATTTCGTCCATGGCACTGAGCATGGCCTGCATCTGGACGCTGCTTTTTTCGGCGTCTTGGCGGGCGGTTTCGGCAATCCTGTTTGCCTCTTCGGCGTGTTCAGCATTACGGTTTGTCTGGACAGAAATCTCGTCAACCGACGCGGACAGCTCCTCTATTGAACTAGCCTGCTCGGCAGCCCCATGGGAAAGGGCCGTGCTCGAATCCGACACCTGCTTTGCCCCCGACGCCACCTGCACCGCCGCCGAACTTATGCTTGAGAGCATCCTATTCAAACTATCGGCAATCCTCTTAATCGCCCTCGCAAGATCCCCGGTCTCATCCCTTCTTTTCAGGGCGGATCCGGGCACCTCAAAGGAGAGGTCGCCATGGGCGAGCTTGTCGGCGCACTCAATAGACTGTTTTATCGGTCTGGCCATGCTGCTGGCGATAAAGGCCACCAGCAGCACGCTGATGATAACCACCGCGGCGCTTATACTAAAGGTGATGACTGCGAGGGCGTTGACCTCGGCAAGCACCTCGGTATCCGGAGCGGCAAGGGCAATCGACCACCCCTCAATCCCGATCGGGGTAAATCCCATGTATTTGGTCTCGCCTTTATACCGGTATTTTCCGGTGCCCTTTTCGCCGTTGCACATCCTCTCTTCAAGAGCGGCAAGCTCTTTGAGGCTCGGATCGGTCTTGACCTGCTCAAAGATGTTTTCCTTGTTCATTACATTGTCTTTGTTGGTGTGGGCGATCGTGATACCATCCTTGTTTTTTATAAAGGCTCTGCCGGTCTTTGCATATGTAACATCGGCAATCATATCGCTAAGGCCAAAGCCGTCCAATGCGGCGACCAAAACCCCTTCAATTTGGTCTCCATCTTTAACCGGAACCGCAACATAGGAATGCGCCGTGCCGGCTGCTTTGTTTATCACTGGGTCGGACACCGTGTTTTGGCCGGCAGCCGCTTTGCGGAAAAATTCCTGAGTGGCTATAATCAGCCCGGTTGTGGTCTTTCCGTTCATATCGGCGTAAAGCAGGCTCAAATAGCCCCATTCCTTGGCCTTTTCATCCAAAAGCTTGGCCAGTTCAGGATCGCCCCTATCCATGTCAAGCCGAGCCAGACCGTTTCCGAAGGCGCTGAGCTGTTTGTAAGTCCCCGTGACGCGCTCGTAAACGACCTTTGCCCCCTCCTGAGTGATTTTTAGGAACGACTCGTTTACGCTGTTCGCCAGCGCCGAAGACGCGATTCGATAGGATATAAAGGATATTCCGACCGATATGACAAGGACTATCAACAGGATGTTCAGCATCAGCTTTGCCCTTATGCTTCTGATGTTAAGTTTATTGAACTTTAATTTCAAGTTGTTTACCTCCCTAAAATCCGGCTAGGATACCCAACCGGAACATTTTTTAATTTCCTCAATCCCCTGAATAATTCTGATGTCTTATGCGGAAATAATTTCAATTTCTTCTTCATTCAGCAGTTTTTCGCAGTCGATAAGAAGAACTATCTGCTCATTGCACATTCTTCCGATATTTTTAATGTATCCCCGACAGCCCTTGGTGCTGATTTCGGGCTTTTCGGTAATATGTTCAAAAGGAATGCTCAAAACCTCAGAAACACCGTCGACTATAAGCCCTGTCAATACGCCGCCACAATGAGTCACGATAACACAGGTCCTGTCGTTGTAGTCCTTTGGCGGCTTTTTGAACCTAAGCCTGACATCAATTACCGGAATAATGCTGCCTCTCAGATTAATAATGCCCTTGACATAATCCGGCATTTCGGGCATTTCGGTTATCGGCTGGATGCCAACAATCTCGGTTACATTCCGAATTTCAATTCCAAAGGTTTCATTATCAAGCTGAAATGCTAAATATCTGCCCTCCATATCATCCTCGTCTCTGTCGATAATATCGTTCAACAATTCTGTCATATTTATGACCACTCCTTTCGGGTAGTCCGCAAACTTTGTGCGGTTTCGACACTTGTGTCGAAATTTTGGTCGGTGTTTGACCGAAAAGCACAAATTTGCCGTTTGAAAAATTTATTTTTCAAACTTTCACCCCTTTGCAATTTTTTCGACCTGGTTTCCTATAAATAATTTCAGACAAATGCGAGGGAAAATTATAAAAATACAAACCGACTTAAAACTTTAGGCCTTTCATTGATATATATCGGCATAATTATACCATTTTGTAGGAAATATTTTACATCATTCTATAAAATTTAACAGAATTTTGGTTTTCATGTTTTTTATTTATTTTTTGCATTGTATATCATATAGAGATACAGAAAATATAAAGAGACTGACGCACAATAAAAAAAGTTGCGTGTCAGCCTCATCAGAAATAAGCTTTGCTTTCTCCCTTGAAAAAAGCAGCATTTCAAATTAATATCCATTGCCGAATTAATATCGAGATAGGCCATTTAGAATAGAAACGCACGATATACAAAACAACTTGTATTATCGGCGCTTATTTTATGACTTAGGGGCTGTTGCTTAACCTTCGTCTTGCAACAGCCCCTTAGTTGTTTTGTTATGAAGTTGTAACGCGCGGCCTCACACACTACATTACATAATATTCTCAATATAGATTGCCCTTGCGCCGCCTATGAATTTTGGACGGGTACGAGCACAAACAAGAGATGCATTACCTATTTTTGATACCGAAATCCGAACAGGCACGGCGACATGCCTCAGATGCATTCCTATAAG
>JAAYKB010000003.1 GCA_012522615.1 Clostridiales bacterium | reverse complement strand
TGGGACAGGGATATATGAATTTGCCGTCCGCGATTCTGCCGTGAAGCGGCAGAATATTGACATAGTTCGGGACGAATCATATAATCACAATGGGATAATGGTTGAAAATGTATGGGTTGTGCGGGAAGCATAACCCAGCATACGGAAAGGATACGGTGACGACATGAAATCTTTTAGAAAAGAGCTGAAATTTCATACCGATTCTCGCAGGGCGTTTATAAACATAACGCCGCAGGTGGAGGCGGCGCTCAGTGAGAGCGGTATTAAAGAGGGGCTTTTGCTGGTCAACGCCATGAATATTACCGCAAGTGTCTTTATCAACGACGACGAAAGCGGCCTGCACGCGGATTTTGAGAGGTGGCTTGAAAAGCTCGCCCCCGAAAAGCCGTATGACCAGTATGCCCATAACGGCTACGAGGATAACGCCGACGCCCATCTGAAGCGCACCGTTATGGGGCGTGAAGCCGTAATAGCCGTGACAAACGGGCGGCTGGATTTCGGCACATGGGAGCAGATTTTTTACGGTGAGTTTGACGGCAAACGAATGAAAAGGGTTCTTGTAAAGATAATCGGTGAATAAAATGAGATTGTTTATTGCATTTAAGTTTGATGAAGCGACAAAGAAAAGGCTGCTTGATATTCAGCAAAAGCTCAAAAACAGTACCACCGGAAATTTCACAAGGCCCGAAAACCTGCATCTGACAGTATTGTTTCTGGGCGAGGTCACCGATTATTCGCCCGCCCGCGAAAGTATGGCGAGACATTTCACCTCTCCCGTAACCCTCTCCTTCGCCAAGATCGGCAGCTTTAAAAATAATATTTTCTGGGTGGGGGTCGAGCAAAATCCCGACCTTGAAAAGCTTCATCAGGGCATTTGCGTCGATTTGGAGCAGGCGGGCTATAAGGTCAACTGCAACAACCGATTCTGTCCGCATGTCACGCTCGGGCGGGAGGTCGCCTTGAGCGGCGATAGCCTTTCGTTTGAAGCCTTTTCCATGAAGGCAAGACGGCTCAGCTTGATGAAATCCGAACGAGTCAATGGCACACTCAAGTATACCGAGGTGTTCGGAATCAGTATAGCATAATAACAGGAACAAAAAGCGAGAAATCTGCAAGCGGTATTCTGTTTGCAGATTTCTCGCTTTTGTAATGTCTACCGGTGATTCTGTGAAAATGCCGGTCATATAGATTTCAAAGGGGGTGGCTTATGTTTTTTGTGTTAAAAAAGAGGGATACCCTTATTATAATTTCCGCCGTTATGACTCTTTTGTTTGCTGCAGCGGTCTATTGCGCGTTTGTCAAGCCGATTTTGTCGAAATTGAAATACACCTCCAAAAGCGAAAACAAGCTGCTTATAATGATATACATAGAGGAAAAGAAATTGTATTTGTTTGAGGATGACAGGTGTATCAAGGAGTTTGCGATTGCATCCGGTAAAGATGAAAGCCCGTCCCCTATAGGCCGGTGGGAAATTGTCGAGAAGTATGAATGGGGCGAAGGCTTCGGAGGATATTGGCTTGGGCTGAATGTTGTTTGGGGCAAATACGGAATTCATGGCACCACACGCGAAAACAGCATTGGTCGTGCAGTAAGCAACGGATGTATCCGCATGTTTAATAAAGATATAAAGGAACTTTACGATGTTGTTGAGATAGGTACACCGGTAATTATTATCAACGGTCCCTTCGGGCCGTTCGGGACCGGATTTCGTGAGCTGGTTCCGGGAGACAGAGGGGCTGATGTGCGGGCAATCCAGCAAAGGCTGAAAGAACTGGGTTATTTTAAAGGCGAGGATAACGGAATATATGAGGATGACCTCAAGCAAGCATTGTACAGCTTTCAAAAGGACAATAATTTAAAGGTTAAATACACGATTACATATGACGATTATCTTGCGTTGGGTTTTGACGCGATGGAATAGAATTTGATATTTGCACCTGACTGCTATATAATGGTAGCATAATCGGCGATCTTGTTCCGTTAATGCAAAATCGGAGTCCGTAAATAACGCGAATATTAAAATGACGGAAAGGAACAGTGTATGAAGCTCAGTCTTGCAATGATAGTCAAAAACGAGGAAGAAAAGCTTGCCCGATGTCTGGACAGCGTCAGGCAGTATGTGGACGAGATTGTAATCACCGACACAGGCTCTACCGACAGGACCAAGGAGATTGCCGCCGCATACGGGGCAAAGATTTATGATTTTGAATGGTGCAATGACTTTTCAAAAGCGAGAAATTTTTGTATTGAACATGCCACCGGGGATCTCATACTAATGCTGGATGCGGATTATGTTGTTGAAAGCTTCCCCAGGGATTATATCCTTGATTTTATAAAGGACAAAAAGATGTGCGGTCTTGCCGAGATTAAGAACCATTATTACGAGAACGGGGAAATGACCGTCCGCACATCCCTCTCGGGTATACTTTTCCCAAAAGAGGCAAGGTATGTGTCGGCAATCCATGAACAAATCAGCTCGGATTTTCCGAGAGTCAAGCTGCCGATTACGATATTTCATGACGGATATGACAACAGAAGCAGGGAGAAATTTATCAGAAACATATCCATACTGGAAAGGGAATTGGCGGATAAAAATGACCCGTATTTTTTATACAAGCTGGCGCAGGAGTATAAAGGGATGGGCGAGCTTGATAAGGCGTGCGGGCTGTTTGAACAGGCATACCGGCAGACAGAACCGGGCCGGCCGTTTTTCCCGAATATTGTTGTCGAATACCTACAGACCCTCAAATCGCTCAAGAGATTTAAGGACGCCCTTGAATTGATTGATAATGAGGGAGAGCGTTTTTACGATTTTCCCGAATTCCATTTTACGTGCGGCGGGTTCTATCTTGATCTTGTAATCAGCAATCCAAAGGAGTATATACAGTACTTTGATAAAATCAAGCGAGCATACAACAGGTGCATTGAAATAGGCGAGAACCCCAAATATCAGGGGATTGTCGGAGCGGGCAGCTTTCTGGCGCTTCATAATCTCGGGGTTTTTTATGAGGTGACGGGCAATGTCGAACAGGCTAAGGTCTGTTATAAAAAGGCGGCTGAAACGGGCTATAATTCGTCGGTAAAAAGGCTAAAGGAACTGGATATAAGCCGATAGACAACATAACAGGCCACGCATACCCGGCAAATTACCGAATATGCGTGGCTTTTATATTGTTTCTAGTTTAGTTTAGTATAGATGTATATATGTTTATGGTGTTTGGGGCAATAGGTTGAATCCCTTCCGGAGCACAGTCTGGCAATACCCCGTCCGGTTGGTTAATATACAATGTTTTTCCGGTCTGGCCGTCGTTGACCACCCATAGCGGCTTTGTTATGTCAATATCGAGATTTTTTTGCTTGTTGTAAAGCGAGGCGAGATAAACGGAAAATTCCAAATCCTTTTGGCCTGATGGAGATAAGACATAGGACTCACAATCCACCCGTTTCCCGTTCCTATCCATAAAGCTGTATCCCCTTACCGATAAATGCTCCTGCGCGCCGATATTCGACAGTGATGAAATTATGCTTTTATCCGAATAGCGGTTTACCAGTTTCATATATTTGTTCGCCGTTTTTGGCGTTGCGGATGAGATGGAATACTCGCGGAAATACCAATTTTCAGAATTTTTGCTGATGATTTGAATTGCCTGGGGCAGATATAAAAACTCGCCGTATACCACGTAGTCGGTATGGTATGAACTGGTGCTGATGAATTTCATCCATTCGTCAAACTCCATGTCGTTTACCTCGCGGCGAAAGGTGTCGCAGATATCGGCGATTTCCCTCTCCGTGAATCCATATGGATTATTACTCATATAATAATTGGCGGAATCGGTATCGTGCAGGGTTTTATATGTGTTTTTGAAATCGGGGTTTTTTAAAAGGTGAAACATCAGGTTTTCACATTCTTCATTGGAAATATAGAATTCGCGCGCCATTGTTCTGCCCTTGAGATCAATCAAAACCTTTATTAGATTATCATCGTAATCATGTTTGTTTTGCTTGATTTTCTGTATGGATTCTTCAAGGTTTGCCGCGATAATTTCCCTGACTTCCATATTGTCAAACCTGATGTTCTTTATTTCATTGTTTGATTTGTAACCGAAGAATGACGAGTACATATCGAGGATGCGGACGCTGGCAATGTCCTTGGCAGAGGGAGAATCGGCAAGCGCTATCCCGCGAATTATATGGATTCCGCCGATAAATCCCAGATTCATTAATACGAGGACGCCGAGGGTGGGCACAATGCGCAAAAGATTTTTTACTTTATGTGTGGTAATAAGCTCATACAGGAAGTAAACGACCAATGCAATGGTATAGAAAACAACATAGTAAAAAATATGAATATGATCCGAGGTTCTGTACGAGTCCAGTATATTCTTGCAGGGTATGAGACAGACAAGCATGGAAAAGGTCAGGCGAAAGACGGCCTGGACAAGCCGATTTGGGGCGGATTTGTCGGCGGTTTCGCTTTTGCGGCAGGTAAAAAGGACTGCCGCGACCGCGGTGTAGGCGGTGCTTAAAACAAGCAGATATATAATCTGATACATGGTTATCTGGGAAAGTCCTGAAACCAACTGGCCAAAAAAATAGAAAATGGGATTATTCTTCTCAATCAGCCAGTATGGAAGGGCTTCATCCGGCATAATCGGGAGCATGTCTTGCAGGGAATATTTAAACACCAACCCGAAAAGCCGGGGAGCAAAAGCAATCAGCAGGAATACGGCGAGGTTGGAAAAAAGAGTGCCGGTCAGACTCATCGCGATTGCGGCAATCGACGATATAAAAAATCCCGTCAGTATGTAATAGAGCACCGTGCACGGTATGGTGGAAACGACGAGGGTAACTGTGTCCGGCATGTAAACAGCAAATCCCAGAATTGATAACAAAGACGATACAATAATACCGAATATCATCCATGACAGGACTGCCGCAAAATAGCTAAAAAACAGGGCGGCGCGTCTTGCGGGCAGCGCGAAAAAGACGTCGCTGGCATTACGCTTGTTCATAAAGCTGAAAATGAAGATGGTAAAAATGGCGGCAAAGATGATAACTATAATCGGCAGGAACCGGTTTGTCTGATACATGGTAAATTCATAATAGCTTGAATAGTTGATACCTGCAAATACGCTGAAAAAGATTGAGCTTATCATCAGGATTACTAGATAGGTAACGCCCACTACGCGCAGCTGGCGCAGCCCGTCCAGATAAAGATTGCTGCTGAAAAAACGTCTCATTATAAAATGTCACCCTTTCACCCATCATAGTATAATTTTAGATGGCTTGCTCTGTGCCCTGAATCCCTGTTTCGGAAAACGCATAACCCAGGGCTTCCATTTCGTAGGTAAACACTTCCTCTAATGTCAGCGGCAAGGCGTCAAGCACGGTCGGCTGCAAGACCCGCAGCCGTTCAACCGTTTCCTTCCGGTCGCCGCGTACGATAAGGTTGGAGACAGAGCCGCGTTTGGTAAAGTGGACAAGCTCAAGCCCGTCGAATAACGAATGGTCATACTCCTGCGGGAATGCTACCTGTATTTTAAACAGCGAGGTCTTGAGGTTGCCGACATCGCTTTCGAGGACAACCCCTCCGCGGTGAAGCAGGGCAAGCTGGTCGCAGGTATCCTCGAGCTCGCGAAGTGAGTGGGAGGTAACCACAACGGTCGAATTATTTTCAATCACCTCGTCGCAGATAAGGCTTCTTACCAGCTTTCGAACAATCGGGTCAAGCCCGTCAAAGGTTTCATCAAACAGGTAATAATCCGCGCGGCGGGAAAGAGCTAGTATTACGGCGGCCTGCCTTCTCATCCCCTTTGAAAAGCTTCCGAGCGGCTTTTTTATGTCCAGCCCGAACCGGTCGGTCAGGACGGTAAAACGCTTCATACAAAACGAAGGATAGCCGGCGGCGTAAAAACCCGCCATTTTTTTAAGGTTGGCGCCCGGCAGGAAATATGTTTCATCCGCAATATAGGCGATCCGCGCCTTATGTTCGGGGTTTTCGTAAATCGGCATACCGTCAACCGTGACAAGACCTCCGTCGGGCTTGTATACCCCGGCAGCCAGACGCAGGAATGTCGACTTTCCCGCCCCATTCGAGCCAACCATACCGTAAACACAGCCTTTGGGTATGGTACAGGTGATGCCGTCAAGCGCCGTGATATCATCAAACCGTTTGGTAAGCTTTTCAGCCTTTATCATGGTTACCATCCTTCCCGTTTGTACTTTGCCCGCGAATGTTTTCGTAAGCTTTTTCTACAATGCTAATCGTCTTTTCCTTTTCGACACCGGCCAGCGCCAAATTGTAAACCAAGTCCTCCAGTTTTTCGATATCCTTTCTCCGCATCTCGCTTAAAATGGGGACGGCGTTTTCCGATATAAAGCATCCTCTCCCGGGTACCGAGCAGAGGATTCCGCGGTGGTCGAGCTCGGAATAAGCCTTTTGTATGGTGTTGGGGTTGATTGAAAGCCGTACCGACATTTCCCTGACGGACGGCAGCTGGTCGCCCGGCTTAAGCAGGTCTGAGAGGATATACCGTTCGAGCTGCTCGATTATCTGCTCGTATATCGGCTGCCGCGACATGATGTCAATTGAAAACATAACCGCTCCCCTTTCCTAGTTTTACTATACTAACCGTACTATTTGATATAATACAGTTAGTATAGCTCTGTCGTTAATAAATGTCAATGCATTTCTATAATTTTTTCTAAAACTATAAAATCAGGGAATAATATCGGAAAATCGGTACAGGGGAATTTCGTGATTTACCGCCGCGGCAGGGGCTTTGCGGCTGTCAGCGGGTAGGATTCGGTTCCCCGAAACGCCTTAACGACATATAATATGATGTTGCAGTAATATAGAATAATAGTACTAAAATTTGTACTAATTCACATTTTATTAATATTATCCGACTATATAATTGAAGGGGTATGGAAAAATTTAACCGAATGCCAGTATATAATGACAACAATGGAGGAGTAAAATATGCCATTCAGCCAAGCATTTTTTCCCGCGGTGTCAATCCTAATCGCTTTACTGTCATTTGCCTTTGCGGCATGGCTGTACGGATGGGTCAAGAAGCAGCCGGTGTCAAACGAGCGTATTATACATGTCGGCGGTTTGATACGAAGAGGAGCGAACACCTTCCTTGCAAAGGAATATATGGTTCTCGCCAAGTTTGTCGGCGTCGCCTCCCTTTTGATATTCCTGTTTCTCCCGAGTCCGATATGGAAAAACGATTTTATCCAAAACCTCACCATGGCAATCGCGTACATCACCGGCGCGGTGTTTTCGTCAATAGCCGGTAAAATCGGCATTCAGGTAGCCACGATTGCAAATATGAGAACGGCAGAGTCGGCGAAAAAGGGTATCCGCCCCGCTTTCATGTCAGGGTTCCGCGGCGGCGCGGTCATGGGAATGGCGGTTGTGGGCGCCAGCCTGCTCGGTGTAACACTTGTTTACCTGATTACAGACAACATGACCGCCCTTCTCGGATTCAGCTTTGGCGCAAGCTCGCTTGCCCTGTTTGCAAAGGCGGGCGGCGGCATTTTTACCAAAACCGCCGATATAAGCGCCGACCTCTGCGGCAAGGTTGAACTCGGCATTCCCGAAGACGACCCGCGCAATCCCGCGGTTATCGCCGATAATGTCGGTGATAACGTGGGCGACGTGGCCGGAATGGGGGCGGATTTGTTCGATTCCAACGTTGCGTCGATGTCGGCCGCCCTTGTGATTGCCGCCAGTCTCGGCAAACAAATAAATATCAATATGGTGTTCTGTTATGCCGCCATCGGTCTGCTTGCCTCGATTATCGGGGTTGCCACGGCGCGTATCGGCAAAAACGGAAATCCGACCTTTGCGCTTAACAGCAGCACTTATGTTACAACAGCGATATTCGGTGTCCTCACCGCCCTCGCGACATGGGCTTTCGGCTTTGAGTGGAGGATATGGGGCGCCAGTATACTTGGACTTGTGGTCGGTGTTATCATAGGAATCACGACCGACTATTTCACCGACGACAGAAAAAATCCGGTTCGCAGGGTTGCCAAGGCGTCGGAATCGGGTCCGGCATTTACAATCCTGTCCGGCATATCTTACGGCTTTTTGAGCACTCTGCCAGCAATGATTGGTATCGGAGTCTCTGCCCTCGGGGCATACAAAATATGCGAGCCGCTCGGAGGGGAATATCCCATGTTCGGCATCGCAATGGCGGCGGTCGGAATGCTCTCCATTGTGGGTATGATTATTTCAAACGACGCATACGGTCCGATAGTCGATAATGCCCGCGGTCTTGCGGAAATGGGTGATCTCGGGGATGAAGTGTTGGAGATTACCGATTCGCTTGACAGCGCCGGAAACACCGTAAAAGCCATAACAAAAGGCTTTGCAATCGGGGCGGCCGGTCTGACAGTTATCGCTCTGCTCGGCGCTTTTATCAGCGAGGTTAACCAAGCCGCATTGGAGCACGGGCTGGGTCTTATTACAGGCTTTGATATTATGAACCCTGTCGTGTTTTTCGGCATGCTGGTCGGCGCCGCAATACCCGCCGTATTTTCAGCAATGCTGATGCTCGGTGTTGACAGGAACGCCCAGCGTATGGTATCCGAAATCCACCGGCAATTCAAAGAAATTGTGGGGCTGAAAGAGGGCGAACCCGAAGCCCAGCCCGATTATGACAAATGTATTGAAATAGCGACGCACGGGGCACTGCGCGAGCTGATTCCCGCGGGGCTTACCGCAATAATCGCAACCATCTGTGTAGGCTTTATCGGCGGAGTGCAGGCAATCGGCGGATTTTTGACGGGAAATATTGTAAGCGGACTTCTGCTGGCACTGTTTATGTCAAATTCGGGCGGCTTGTGGGACAACTCTAAAAAGTATATTGAATCGGGAGCCAACGGAGGAAAGGGTTCGGAATCGCACAAAGCCGCGGTTGTGGGCGACACGGTAGGCGACCCGTTCAAGGATACTGCAGGGCCGTCCATCAACACCCAGATAACCGTGGTATCCCTTGTATCCTCGCTGATGTCGACCCTGTTCTTGACCCTCTCTATTTTCGGTTAAAACAATTTTACAGGTTCTAATCCGGTTTTCTTACTGTTAAATCGGCTCTTTGGGATGATGCTTTTACAGCGTCATCCCTTTTTGTTATCACAAGATATTGGTTCAGATTATCAAATTTAAGCGACACCTTTTTGGTGAAAAGCTGCCCGTCGTTATTATACTCCTCAATAATAAAGCTGGCGTTATGAGCCTCTTTTATCTCAAAAGTCGTTGCAAGCCCGATACCGCTTCCACCCGATTCGGCGCGGGTGGTAATTTTTTTGAGCCCCAGATTAGCGAGGGTGTCAATCTCAAAAGGCAGGCCGCTGTCAAACACGTCGATTGAATAACAGCCGTCGGAAATACCGATAACCAGCAAAACGCTCTTTCTCTCACTGTCTTTGGCCGCCAGAATGGCGTTTTCGCATAAATCCGCCAACACCGTATTTAAATCCGATTCGGGGATAACCTTTTCGACCATGTATTTTATGCTCCCGAGGATTGCCAGATCAAATTTTACCCGATATTCCTTGGACTTATTGAACATATATGAAATCAGCGTGTCTACGGAACACACCTTGGTTTTCGGCAGAGTTTTGCATTGGAACTGGTATTCCTCAATAATACCCGAACGCTCGCCCGACAATTCTTTGAGCTGCCGGAGAAGCTCCTGACCGTGCCGCTTCAATTCCGTCTGCTCCATCTGTTCGGCAGACTTGAGAAAATCCCTGACGGCAAGCTCCATGGCGGGAATCAGCTTGTTATCCCTATGTATGATTTTCGCCAAGGCTTGGTTATTCTGTTCAAGGCAGTCTATCTGGTCCTCCTTTTTAAGAAGCATTTCCCGCAGGTCTTTAATCTCGTTGCTCCGCAGGGTTTCTATATATTCTCTGGTCAACCTGCTCCGCCACCAGATTAGCATGAACACGGCGCCGAATATTATCATAAATAACGGAACTACATAGATCAGTCGCATATCTTTATTGTTACTTAGCAAGATACCACAACACAAAAGTATGACGCTGATAATAACGCCGGCATTGCCGCCCCCCTTTTTTATAAGAAAGGGCATGCCGTTTTTCAGCCGCCTTGATAAAAAGGGCAGCCGTATCATCAAAAGCAGCAGCAGGGATGAGCACGCCGTTAGATAAATCAGAGAAACAGACAATTCCACATCAAAAAGCCAAAAAACACCTGATGTGAGTACCGACGAAAAAAAATAGATTACATAGCAGATTGCGAAGGATAGAACAGTGGTTGTCACAGATAGTTCTATCCTTGTTTTTGTTTTCCATGTTGTGAAAACAAAAGTAAAAACAATCATAGAAAGAAAACTAATATATGAGAAATGTAGCTTTATCAGACAGGTTGCTACTGACAAACATAATGAAAACAAAGATGAAATCAGAATTTGACGGGGGCTTCTTTTCAGATTTAGAAGCCTTGCATAGGTATACAGGCTAGAAAGAATGATAGCAAAATGTCTTATAAGTAACTCTATCATTTAAAACCTTCCTTTTTAGACGAGATGCAACAAAAATCTACATCAACCACATATCGTCAACTAATACAAAATATATAATAAATGGGGTAAACTTATATCAATAAAATACATAAAAGGAGGCTTAGTTATGTGGAAGTTTTGGGTATGGCTTCGTGGACTACTGGTAATATAAATTAGACGAATCGAGAAGGGGCCGCACATTTTGTGCGGCTCTCGATTTTTTAATATTCATTTTTAATCTTGTTGGCATAGTAAAAAATAAATTCGGTTATTGTGGGCACCCCTTTTTCGGAGTTGACCCTTGCCGTGTAGTATTGCAGCAAATCGTTTATGTCGGCGGTGTGCCAGGCTCTGTTTATGGCGTTCTGCATGGCGCGCTCAACGCTGGAATCGGTTTTTCCGTATTTTGCCCCGATGATTGAGCAGAGGTTTGTAGAGGGCTTTTTGATAACCAGTTGTATGGCGTCAATCAGGTATTGATAACCGACGGCCTTGGGACTGATTCCGACATGGTCAAGTTCCAAGGAAATCCTGCGGATGATTCGTTTGGTCTTTTGCTCGGGCGATTCCGTCGTGCCGTGAGGGGATTCCCGGGCTGCCTTTGCTTGTATGGTTTCTTTCATCATCCGGAGAAATTCAACCACATTCTTTGCCGAATAGTCGGCCTGCTGCTTTGCCATGATGAAGTCGGCCCCCAGCCGGCGCGCACATTGATATGTAACCATGCTGGAATTGTTGGTAGTCACCAATACATAAGGCTTGACACGCAAATTGAGGTATCTTAGCTCCTTTAAAAATGTCAAGCCGTCTCCCCCGCCCTGATGAAGCTCCAAGTCGAGAATAATAGCTTCGGGCAGAAAATCCTTAACATATTCGATTCCCTGTTCTGAATTGTCGGTTGTGCCAACCAGGCTAACGTCGTCAAGCTCGTCGATATACTGAGCAATTAGATTGCATTCCTTTTCGTCGTCTTCAACCAACAGAACGGACAGCTTTTTCTCCATGACATTCCCCTCGTATGTAAGCAAATTGGAAACAGCTATACAAATTATACCATGAAAACCTAATATGGACAACAATAACCAACAAAATCTAATGAATAATTGTATAATAACCAATTTATTTTTACAACGTAAACCATTAAATTGTTATTATCTCATATAAAACGGGAAGAAAGTGCACATTCTTCAGTCAAATTACAAAAAAATGAAAGGGAGAGATAACTAGTGACTGTTAATAAAAAATGTGAACTTATTACCTGCGAGCAGTACATCGAGGACTATGGTTGGGCGGTTACATATGGAATAGCCTATAAGAGTATGCAAAAAGTATTAGCTGTGGTCGAGGATATTTCATGTGACTATGATTTTGTATGTAATCTTGCGGAGAAGATTACGAAGGGAGATGTGGCCGATATCCATTTTAGGGACATAATCGAGGATGCGTTAGTCTAAGACCATACAACAAAAAATCCCGCTCGCATTTTTTGCGAGCGGGATTTTTTAGCTTTTAAACCTATTTGGAGTCGGTGCCATAAAGATTAATACGGAACAGTCTGCTTTCGTCATCGGGATCGCTGCAGACAACAGTCGCTTCGCCGACATTTCCCCAGTCAACTGCACTCGACAGGGCGAGAAGCTGGGTTAACCTGCTTTTAAGATTAAGGCTGTCACCGTCGGCAGTCTTAAGATAAACTTCGCCTTTCGCAGTTGATGCGAATTCAATGAGTTTGCTCAGATCAAAGTTGTGGATTTTAAATCCGGCCATGGTTTTTCGCTCCTTTCAGCTTTAGGGAATGCGGCATTTAACAACCCTTGTTGTTATAAACATTATAATGGAAAATTATGAATCGTGCAATTCAAAAATATGCCGAATATATTTTGTTATAACGAGGTATGAACAGCACAATATACAATATATGATTTATGAGTGGGTTTTGAATACTATTTTTTGTGTTTCTAATAACGGGGCGTCCTTCCATTTCTTTTACAAAAGGTTCACAATTACATATTGACATGGGTGTGGGGGAATGGTAAATTATATAATGTTAGCACTCGAGGTGCCAGAGTGCTAACGCCCCGATATTAATGAAAGGATGGGTAGCATGGAGCTTGGTGAGCGAAAGCAGAGGATATTGACCGCCTTAATCGACGTCTATGTCCGAACCGGCGAGCCTGTTGGTTCAAAAGTGTTGGTTGATATGCTGGACAACGCCGTTTCATCCGCTACCATCCGCAATGAAATGGCAGAACTCGCAGCCATGGGATATCTTGAACAACCCCACACATCCGCCGGACGCATCCCGACTGCCGCCGCCTTTCGTCTGTATATCGACAGTCTTATGGACCGCCGCGCTCTTTCCGAGGACGACCGCAGGGAAATTGACACTCAGCTAAAGCGCGCTGCCGGCGATCCTGAAAAGCTGGTTGAAGAAGCATCAAATGTTTTGGCGGAAACGACCGGCTGCGCCGCAGTGACGACCACTCCGAGCAGTTACGCGGCCGATATCAGGCGAATCGAGGTTCTTCGTGTATCCCGGTACTCGGCGGCGCTGCTGCTTATGACGGGATCAGGTATGCTTCGCACACGCGTATGCAGGTTTGACAGTGATATTGAGAACGAGGCGCTTGAAACCCTGTCCCGTGCCTTGAACGAGTATTTTTGCGGCAGTCTGCTGTCGGATATAGGACTTCCGCAGGTGCAGAGCTTGGTGACCGCACTCGGAGCATACGGCTTGGTTTGCGCCCCGGCACTGACCACCTTTTATCAGTTGGTTCAGGAATCGGCGGAATTGGAAATCTCTTTGAAAGGCCAACTCAACCTGCTTCATCATCCCGATTATGACCCTGTCAGGGCAAGGGATTTACTTACCTTTTTGGCGCAAAGAGATATGCTGACAAGATTGCTGACCGCCGTTCCCAAAGGACTTCGTGTTGTAATCGGCAGTGAAAGCAAAAGACCCGAGCTTGACGGTTCGAGTATAATTGTTACCAGATACAAGCTGGGCGGTCGGCCCGACGGGTCGATTGGGATAATCGGACCGCTGCGGATGGATTATGCCTTTGAAATACCGCGTATTGAATATTTTGCACGGTCAATCGGCAGGATAATGGATGAAATAATTGGTTTAGACAAAAATAATCCTGACGATGAGGAATAAGACGTCGATTTTATTGCTTTTTTGAGCATAAATCCGGTATATAATTTTGCGGCGAGACCGCGTCCGGATTGAGAAAGGAATGGTCATAGCTGTGAGTAAAACAACCACACCCGAAACCGAAGAGGTAGTCACAGAGGAACAAATCGCGGAAAAGCCCGAGCAGAAAAAGTCCGGCGCTTCGGTCAAGGGTGCAAAGTCAAACAAGAAGGACGACCAACAGACAAAAAAGCTTCTTGAGGAGATTGAGGAGCTAAAAAAGAAGCTGGATGAACTAAACGATTTATACCAGCGAATGCTCGCCGAATATGCCAACTATAAACGCAGAACGGAACAGGAAAAGGAACAGTTGAGCGGCTTTGTAAAGGCCGAAACCATTAAGGCGCTTCTGCCCGCTCTTGATAATCTCGGCCGCGCGGCCGAAGCTCCGCCCGGCGACGAGTATAAGGAAGGAGTCGTTATGACGATACGCCAGCTCGACGAGCTTTTGAAGTCTTTGGGACTGGAAGCCATTGATCCTACCGGCCAACCTTTCAATCCTGAAATACATCACGCGGTCACACGCGAGGACGCCGAGGGCGTCGAGCCCGACACCGTTACCGAAGTATATCAAAAGGGATACAGACTTGGCGGGCGTATTCTTCGCCCCGCAATGGTTAAGGTTGCAAATTAATTTAATAATTGTTTATATCTTAATAATGAATTCAAGATTGGAGAAATCAGTATGGCAAAAATTATCGGTATCGACCTTGGTACAACAAATTCCTGCGTTGCGGTTATCGAAGGCGGAGAGCCTGTCGTGATACCGAACGTCGAAGGAGCGCGTACAACCCCTTCGGTTGTGGCATTTAAAAAAGACGGCGAGCGTATCGTCGGACGTGTTGCAAAGCAGCAGGCTGTTTCAAACCCCGAACGCACCATTTCATCCATTAAACGTGAAATGGGTACGGGATATACCGTGAAGATTGACAATAAATCATATACTCCTCAGGAAATCTCGGCAATGATTCTGTCAAAGCTAAAGGCCGATGCGGAAGCCTATCTAGGCGACAAGGTAACAGAGGCGGTTATCACAGTCCCCGCATACTTCACCGACTCCCAGCGTCAGGCCACAAAAGACGCCGGCAAGATTGCCGGTCTGGAAGTCAAGCGAATCATAAACGAGCCGACTGCCGCTGCCCTTGCATACGGAATCGACAAGGAAAACGACCAAAAGGTTATGGTTTATGACCTCGGCGGAGGCACCTTTGACGTTTCTATAATCGAAATGGGCGATGGCGTTCAGGAGGTTCTCGCCACGGCGGGCAATAACCGTCTGGGCGGCGATGATTTTGACCAGAAGATTATTGACTGGATGGTTGCAGAATTCAAAAGGGAAAACGGTATCGACCTGTCTAAGGATAAAATGGCGCTTCAGCGGCTTCGTGAGGCGGCGGAGAAAGCAAAGGTTGAGCTTTCCGGCTCGACCACAAGCTCTATAAACCTGCCGTTTATCACTGCCGACGCAAACGGACCCAAGCATCTAGACCTTACTCTGACCCGTGCTAAATTCAATGAAATGACCGCGTCTTTGGTGGAGGCGACCATGGGACCTGTCCGCCAGGCACTTAGTGATTCGGGGCTTAGCAAAAAGGATATCAACAAGGTGCTTCTGGTAGGAGGTTCCACCCGTATTCCCGCCGTTCAGGAAGCAATTAAAAACTTTATGGAGCAGGAGCCCTTCAAGGGCATCAACCCCGACGAATGCGTTGCCATGGGCGCCGCTCTGCAGGCCGGCGTTTTGGGCGGCGACGTAAAGGGATTGCTGCTTCTCGATGTTACCCCATTGTCGCTCGGAGTTGAGACAATGGGCGGGGTTATGACAAGAATAATCGAAAGAAACACTACAATTCCGACCAAAAAGAGTCAGATTTTCTCGACCGCAGCCGACAACCAGCCCTCCGTTGAGATTCATGTCCTGCAGGGCGAGCGTGATTTTGCCAAGGATAACAAGACCCTCGGCATGTTCCATCTCGACGGAATCGCTCCCGCCCCCCGCGGAGTACCGCAAATTGAGGTTACCTTTGATATTGACGCCAACGGCATTGTAAACGTTAGCGCCAAGGATTTGGGAACCGGACGCGAGCAGAAGATTACCATCACCTCCAACACCAACATGTCCAAAGAGGATATCGAAAAGGCTGTACAGGAAGCCCAGCAGTATGCGGAGGAGGACAAGAAGCGCCGCGAGGAGGTTGAAACACGCAACGCTGCCGACCAGATGGTCTATCAGTGTGAGAAGACAATCAATGAACTGGGCGATAAGATAGAGCAAGCCGACAAGTCCGAGTTGAATTCCAAGCTGGATGCGCTCAAGGAAGCCCTCAAGGGTGATAACATTGAGGAAATTAAGGCAAAGCAGGAAGAGTTGACCAATAAATTCCATGAAGTCTCCGCAAAGGTATACAGCAGTGCCGCTCCTCAGGACGCGTCCGGAACCACCCCCGACGCCGCCCCGTCGGATGACGGTTATTACGACGGTGAAGTAAAATAGCTTAATCAATATTGGATAATCCACCGTGCGGGGTACCAAGCGGTGGATTTATCCCATTATGTAATGATTTCATATAATAATTTATCGACAGAAGATTAGGCATAGAAAGGCATGGTTCTTTAATGGCCGAAAACAAACGCGATTACTACGAGGTGCTTGGACTCGGAAAAGGCGCTTCGGAGGATGAAATCAAAAAAGCCTATCGCCGGCTGGCGAAAAAATATCATCCAGACCTTAATCCGGGTGACAAACAGGCTGAAGCCAACTTTAAAGAGGTCAACGAAGCCTACGAGGTTCTTTCGGACAGCCAGAAAAGAGCGCGGTATGACCAGTACGGTCATGCGGGCGTTGATCCTAACTTCGGAGCGGGCGGTTATCAGGGCTACGGCTTTGACGGCATGGATTTTGATTTTGGAGACCTGTTTTCCTCGTTTTTCGGGGGTTCGGGACGCCGCCAAAACCCCAATGCACCTCGTCGCGGCAGTGATATTTCAGCATCGATTGTCATATCGTTTGAAGAGGCGGCAAGAGGATGTAAAAAGCAGGTTGATGTCCGGGTAATCACTGCTTGCGACGAATGCAACGGCAGCGGAGCGGCAAAAGGTACCTCGCCGAAAACCTGTCCGACCTGTCACGGAAGCGGCCAAGAACGCCGTCAGCAACGCACTCCTTTCGGCGTTATACAGACACAGACGATTTGTTCGCGTTGTCGGGGACGCGGCAGAATTATTGAAACGCCCTGCCATGCTTGCGACGGAACTGGTCATGTGCGCCGCCCGTCATCAATCGGAATCAATATCCCCGCGGGTATTGACGACGGTCAGATTATCACTATACGCGGCAAGGGCAATTCCGGCACAAACGGAGGACCGGCAGGCGACCTTCAGGTATCGGTTGCGGTTCGTCCCCATCCTATATTCGAGCGCGAAGGCTATGACGTCTGGTATGAGCTTCCGCTGACCTTTGTTCAGGCTGCTCTGGGCGCTGAGGTTGACGTACCCACGCTTGACGGAAACATAAAGCATGTGATAAAGGAGGGCACGCAACCCGGCGATATGTTTAGACTCAAGGGCAAGGGAATCCCCTTCGTCAATGGACGCGGCCACGGGGATCAAATCCTTAAGGTCACGATAGAAGTACCGCAAAAGCTCAACGCCACCCAGAAAAAGCTGCTCAAGGAATTAGAGGAAGCATGCGGAGAGGGAAACTATCCAAAACGGCGAACCTTTTTCCAGAAGGTAAAGGACGCGTTTAATTCATAGGCTTTTTGCCGATAGTTAGGGTAAACCTATATAATAAAACTGAAGGATGAGGCGGCAATTTAGCCGCCTCATTTTTTACCTCTGTGGCTCCCCCCCGATTTATTGTCTGTGGTTCTACTTCCAAATGACATTTGTCACTTCAATTTATGACTGTATTCACTACCGCATTCGCTACGGATTTGTTAAAATAAGGTCATCAAACCCAGGGAGGAAATATACCATGGTTATTAAAGTGCAAAATCTTGTAAAACGGTACGGCGATCTGCTGGCTCTTGATCATTTCGGGCTGGAGATTAAAGAGGGCGAGGTGTTCGGACTTCTGGGTCCGAACGGCTCGGGAAAAACCACGGCAATTAATTGTATGCTGTCCCTGCTTAAATACGATAAAGGAACGATTGAAATCTTCGGCAAGCCCATGACCCCGGACGCCTATGATACAAAACGCAATATCGGAGTGGTAATGCAGAATGTCGCCGTTTTCAACGAACTGACGGTATTTGAAAACATCCATTATTTCTGCAGCTTATATATCTCCGATAAAGAAAAATGCAACAAATATGTCGATGAAGCAATCGAGTTTGTCGGTCTGCAGGATTATCGAAAATTCAAGCCCAAAAAGCTGTCGGGCGGGCTGCTCCGCCGACTCAATATCGCCTGCGGAATCGCGCATAAGCCGAAGCTTATCTTTCTTGACGAACCGACCGTGGCAGTCGACCCCCAAAGCCGCAACAATATTCTTGAGGGAATTTTACGGCTCAACCGAGAAGGTGCGACCATTGTCTACACATCGCATTATATGGAAGAGGTTGAGCGAATCTGCAGCAGAATAGCTATAATCGACAAGGGCAGAACCCTCGCAATCGGTACCAAGGAAGAGTTAAAAAAGATGATAAAGACCGGTGAAACCCTTACCATTGAAATGTATAAGCTGTCCGACGATGATCTCGAATCAATCAAAAGCCTGCCTCATATAACAGATGCAGCTTATTCGGATAATCGGCTTATCGTGCACTGTTCGGGCGGAAAGCATAACCTTATCCGCGTTCTCGACACACTTAAGGTTCGCGATTTGTCCTTTGGGCGCGTGTATTCCGAACTGCCCACATTGAACGATGTCTTTCTCGAAATCACCGGAAAAGAACTTCGTGATTAAAGGAGGTCGCCGTAGTGTTTTTCTTTTTGTTTTCCTCACGAGTAAAAACGCTGCTACGGGACAAGGACAGCGTCTTCTGGACACTGTTATTTCCGATACTTCTTGCTACATTTTTTTACATTGCATTCAGCAGCGTTATGAATAAATCCGAGGAGTTTTCCCCAATTCCCACCGCAGTCGTCAATAACGACTCATACAAATCCAACACCTACTTTTCGGAGTTTCTCAAGAGCGTTTCAAGCGGCGATAATCCTCGTCTGAAACTGTCTGTACTGGACGAAAAGGAGGCCGATGAAAAACTGGAGAACGGCCAGGTCTCGGGTGTCATAATTGTCTCGGATACAATCTCTTTGAAGGTAAAAAAATCAGGGCTGAACCAAAGCATACTCAAGACTTTGCTGGATCAGTATCTCCAGACCGAAAAGACTGTTCAAGCTGTTATTGAAAGCAATCCCAATGCCATCGGCGAGGGACTGCTCGACGCTCTTTCGGATCAGAATATCTACACCAAAGAGATTACCTTCAGCGGGGCGAAGCCCGACACCATGCTCAACTATTTCTATGCCCTAATCGCCATGTCATGCCTTTACGGCTCCTTTTGGGGAATGCGCAACACAACCGAAATTCAGGCTGACCTCTCGGCATTAGGCGCCCGCCGAAGTATTGCCCCCACCCACAAACTAAAAGCTGTTTCAAGCGACATTTTGGCGGCTCTTGTTATTCATTTCAGCGAAATCCTTATCACAGTCGGTTATATCGCGTTTGTTCTGGGTGTTGATTTCGGCGAACGCTGGGGTTATGTCGTTTTGACCTGTCTGGTCGGCTGCTTCACCGGCGTTTCGTTCGGAACCTTTATCGGTTCCGCCTTCAGAAAGAGCGAAAACTTCAAAACATCCATTCTGTTAGGCTTCTCAATGACCATGAGCTTCCTTTCCGGATTGATGTTCGGCAACATGAAAATAATTATTGACCAGAATGTTCCCATACTCAACATGGTCAATCCGGCAGCGCTGATTACCGACGCATTCTACAGTCTTTATATCTATGAGCCGCTCACGCGCTACTTTATAAATATCGGACTGCTATGCGTAATTTCAATCCTCTTTACCATCGGCAGCTATCTGTTTTTGAGGAGGGAACGTTATGCCAGTATTTAAAACCTTTTTTCGAATCATCAACGCCGCAAGGACACCGCTAATCATCTACCTCCTGATATTCCTCGGCGTCACGTATATGACCTCGCAATTTTACACCTCTCCTGAAGACACAGGCTTTACGGATTCAAAAATCAGAATCGCGGTTATCAACCGGGACGGAGAAAACAACATTGCAAAGGGACTGACCGAATATCTTTCAAAAACCAGCACAATTGTTGATATGCCGGATGATACCGAAAAGCTTCAAGACGCGCTGTTTTTTCGCAAGGTTGAGTATATAGCCATCATCCCAAAGGGATTCTCTGACAGTTTTAATAAAAGCGAAAACAGCAGGATTGAAACGGTTGTTGTTCCCAATTCCACATCCGCCATATATCTGGATTTGATTGTAAACAGATACCTGCAGACCTTGCGCCTTGTCGGCGATTACAGCAATTTTACGGCAGAAAAACAAGCAGAGCTTGTTTCAAAAAATCTTGCCGTGAAGACGGATATTGTTATGAAATCCAGGGTCGAAAGCAATAATTCGGAAGGATACACCTACTATTTCAACTTTTTCCCCTATGTTATGCTGGCGCTTGCCACATTGGGCATAAGCACCATTATGATGGTATTTAACCAGCCTGACTTAAAGCGGAGAAACCTGTGCTCTCCAATCAAGCAGCGCAGTATGAATATCCAGATTGGCCTCGGCAGCATAATCTATTCCCTTTTCTGCTGGGCCGTCATTGTTCTCTTCGGAATTATAATATATGGGGAATCGCTCGTCTTGTCAGAATCACTGCCCATTCTCGCTTTGAACTCGCTTGTATTTACAACCGTTTGTACCGCCATCGGATTTCTGGTGGGAATCCTTATCAAAAGCCATAACGTACAAGCAGCCGTATCCAATGTTCTTTCAATGGGCATGAGCTTTTTATGCGGGGTATTCGTACCGCAGTCCTTGCTCGGAAGCGGGGTGTTGCGGGTTGCCAGCTTCCTTCCGGCTTACTGGTTTGTAAAGGCAAATAATATAATCAGTGAAATAGGTTTTGATAAAGGGCGCAATGACGTTCTGACTGCAGTATTGATTCAGCTTGGTTTTGCGATTGCAATTTTTTCGGTAGCATTGTTTGTCAGTAAGCAAAAAAGGACAGCCAACCAATAAGTCAAAGCCCATCGGCTGAGCCGATGGGCTTAATATTTTTCCTCCCGCCGCTGTTTACGAAGCATGCGTCTTTTTTCGCCGGCCTCCCATTCGGCCTTTTCCTCGTCGCTTACCGGAATGAGGCCGGGGACCTTGACAGGCTTACCCTGATCGTCCAGCGCCACCATCACAACATAGGCGCGGTTGACATGTTCACGGTTTCCGTCAAGCGATTCCACATAGGTGTCAACCCGTACCTCCATTGATGTGTTGCCGACATGCGTAATGCATCCCTCAAGCAAAACGGTGCTCCCGACATAGGCCGGAGCCACAAAATCAAGCGTATCAATCCGGACAGTGGTAACCTCTGTGCAGGAATGACGTCTGGCCGTAACCGCCGCCGTAATGTCAATCCATTGCATCAGCACACCGCCGAATAGGCGTTTATAGGCATTGGCATGCTGCGGAAGTACAATTTGAACCTGCTGGGTACGCGAATCCGAAACAAACTTTGATTCATTTCTTTCCAAAGAATATCCCCACCTTTTCTGTTATCCCTATAGACCATCAGCATTACAAAATAAACATTATTTTATTAGATTATCGCGTTTGCCGCGCACCAACAATAATATACCGCTAACTAAAAAAACTGCCGCTTGTATTGCGACAGCTTTTTTAGTTTTTCCGCGGGTCATAAGTAATTCAGTCGATTTCCACGGATACCCGGGTTTCCCGGCGGGTAGCGGCAGCACGCATAACAGTACGAATCGCTTTGGCAATGCGACCCTGTTTTCCGATTACACGTCCCATGTCATCGGGCGCAACATGAAGGTGGAACACAATGGTACCGTCTTCGGCCGGCTCGTCTTGTTTCACGACTACTGCGTCGGGATCCTCAACAAGACCTTTTGCGATTGATGCCAATAGTTCGTTCATAACCAATAACCCCCTTCTTTGCAGAAGAAGTATGCGGAATAATCCTTGCCGCTCAGACTCTCACACATACTCCTCAAAGCGTCCGGAAACCCGGGCGCGCCTTGTCTAATACTCAATTCCCGCCCTTTTTAGAAGTGCTCTAACGGTATCTGTAGGCTGCGCACCGTTTGAAATCCATTTCTTTGCTTTTTCGGAATCAACCTTTATCTCAACCGGTTCTGACAGAGGATTATAAAAACCGATTTCCTCTATAAAACGGCCATCTCTGGGATAACGTGAATCCGCTACAACAATTCGATAAAAAGGGCTTTTCTTCGCACCCATTCTGCGAAGCCTAATCTTGACTGCCATTTGCTTACCTCCAAAATTTCTCAACTTTATCTTCAACCAGCAAGGACATACCTCATTGGCAGAATACAATATTAAAAACTAAAATCCGCGTCTTCCGCCCATTGGGGGCATCTGAGGGATACGCGGTATTCCGCGCATGCCTTTTCTCCCCATATTCTTCATCTGCTTCATCATCTGACGCATGGACTCATACTGTTTAATCAGTCGGTTGACGTCCTCGACCTTCATGCCGCAACCCGCGGCAATCCGCCTTTTTCTGGACGGATTGATAAGATCGGGCTTTGATCTTTCTTGCGGCGTCATCGAGAGTATTATCGCTTCAACCCGTGCCATCTGCCGCTCGTCAATGTCCACATTTTTGAGCTGATTTCCGATTCCGGGTATCATGGAAAGCATACCCTTGAGGTCGCCCATCTTGCTAATCTGGCGGAACTGATCCAGCATATCATTAAAGTCAAACTTGTTTTCCCTCATTTTACGGGCGAGTTCTTCCGCCTGGTTGGCGTCTATCTGCTGTTCGGCTTTCTCAATCAGCGAGAGGACATCGCCCATACCGAGGATACGGGATGCCATACGTTCGGGATGAAACACTTCAAGGTCGTCCAGCTTTTCACCGATTCCCGCAAACTTTATCGGCTTGCCGGTGACCGCCCGTACCGAGAGTGCCGCGCCTCCGCGGGTATCGCCGTCCAGCTTGGTCAGTATAACCCCGTCTATTCCAAGCGCGTCGTTAAATGCCGAGGCCGCGTTAACCGCGTCCTGACCCGTCATGGCATCCACAACAAATAGTATCTCATGCGGCTTTACAGCCGATTTAATGTTTTTAAGTTCCTCCATAAGCTGTTCGTCAATATGGAGCCGACCCGCAGTATCAAGGATAACATAGTCATTTCCGTAATCGCGTGCATGTGCAACGGCTTTGTGCGCAATATCAATCGGATTGGCATTGCCCATTTGAAAAACCGGCACGCCGGCCTTTTCCCCCACAACCTCAAGCTGTTTGATGGCAGCGGGGCGATATACGTCACAGGCGACCAGCAACGGCCTGTGGCCCTGAGATTTCAGCATCTTGCCAAGCTTGCCGGAGTGGGTGGTTTTACCGGAACCCTGAAGCCCGCACATCATAATAATACAGGGCGGACGGTTGGCAGAAGCAAGCCTTGAGGCCTGTCCGCCCATTAAAGCACAAAGCTCTTCATTGACAATCTTGACAACCATCTGAGCCGGAGTAAGACTCTCCATCACCTGGGAACCGACGGCACGCTCCGTCACGGCGGAGGTAAAATCCTTGGCTACCTTATAGTTTACATCAGCCTCCAGAAGGGCAAGACGAACCTCCCGCATGGCCTCCTTGACGTCTGATTCACTTAACTTTCCTTTGGAGCGCAGCCGTTTAAAGGCGGCGGTAAGTTTTTCGGAAAGACCTTCAAATGCCACGGTTACCCTCCTTAGGCTTTATAAATATATAGAAACAGTTTATAAGCAATAGAAATCAGTACTGCTATATCTCGCACAGGCGGCGTGATACCTCAAGTATCCGCGAAGCCCTTTCTTCAATATCACGGGAATATCCGGCGCGTTGGTTCAACTCCCGTATGTCGCTGGCAGCAACCCTGATGGATTCAAAGCCGTTTTTCATTTCGTTGAACCGACGAACAAGCCCGAGCCGCTCCTCCATCTCAAGAAGCTGGATTTCGGCGCGTTTTATCGAATCCCGGACACCCTGACGGGTAATACCCACATTTTCTGCAATCTCTGCAAGGGAAAGGTCATCGTTATAATAGTATTCAATCATGTCCCGCTGTTTTTCTGTCAGCATATCACCGTAAAAATCAAAAAGCAGCGAAATCTCCATATTCTTTGCCATGCCATAACCATCCTTTCCCGCCGAGTATTATTTAGTACTTAAACAATCTGCAATACGCAACGCACATTGCGTTGCAGAACTGTAAAGACTTTCACTTTACAGCAAATTATACACCCGATTTTCATTTTTGTCAATACCAAAAACATTACTTTTTAAATTTTGTTATAACATCTCTAAATAAAAGGAGTTTTCTTATGGAATGCCAAAGCTCTACCCGAACCCCCGACACAGTCGGGGGGCCCCAACCAAAAACCCGCTGGCCCTTGATATATCAAGGGCCAGCGGGTTTGGTGCCGGTGGCCGGGGTCGAACCGGCACGGTGTCGCCACCACTGGATTTTGAGTCCAGCACGTCTGCCAATTCCATCACACCGGCATAATTTCGAGCCGATGAAAAGTATACAATATAAGCGTCGAAAAATCAAGTGCCGAGGGTCAAATTTTTCTGGCAGGGTCAAATTTTTCTGGCAGACAAACCAAAGCCTCAAAACCGAAAATCTAATACCAATCTCAATTAGACAATCAGACTACTTTCTTGCTTGAGATTGGTATTAGATACTCCGGTTATTCATTAATATAATAATCCCACCTACAAAACCTCCGCGGAGCTGATTATACTAATATTTTGTTAATCAGCTTTATCAGCGGTTTCCACAACAACAGACATAAGATAAAGTTGCTGGCGCAATGAATAAGGTCAAACGGAATGCCGCTTACCCAGTAGGCTATGGCCATGGCCGGTCCGCCGGTAACAAGGTATGGAATGGAGCATAGTGCGCCAAAGCACAATCCGAACATTCCGGAGATTGCCGCCAAAACGAGTGAAGATTTAACCGCGCGCAAGGCTATGACTATAAGAGCCAGAATCGTCCAGACATACAGGTAGGAGACCCACCATATATGGAATCCATAGTACACGCCCTCCATCAAGACAAAAACATATATTATGCTCAGCGATTTAAATCGGAAAGTATAAGCATATACAATGACCAGCAGTGACACCAGTTCAATGTTAGGCAAACCTGCCAGTGCAACTTGTTGGACAAACATAATGGCGGCGCAGACGGCAAGTACGGCAACATTGTTCCCTGCGTTTCTAAAACGCCTTAAACCATCCGTATTATTATCACTCGGCATCATTATACCCGACCATCAACCTGAACTCGATACGGTCGCCATCCTCAATCGGCGTGTCGTCAACGCCGGTCATAGACATTTCGCCGTTTTTATAAAGACTCCACCATTCCTCTTTGTCACTGTCCGCCGTCCGACCTGCCACAGTCGTAATCCACAATCCATATGTTCCTTCATTGCCTTTGATTAAATCCTCTTCCTCCAGCGCCTGCCTCAGATACTCGGCATCGGTACGGAAATATCCCGATTTTATGGTTTCATTGTTGACAATGACATTCAAATGAAATGTCTTCGTGCCTTCGACGCCCTTCGGGCGCAGTAACTGATACACGGCAAAGAATGCAGTAGCCAGTACGACAAGTGCGACGATTGAGATGATGATGATTTTTGTGTTGTGATTACGTGTTTTTCCCATGGTAAATCCATCCTTTCCTTTTATGGGGAGTGAAGCTCCCATAATACTTGATTTCCATTCCCCTTAGAAAAAGAAAAGCTGCCCACTCGAAAGAGCAGACAGCACGGTGACATTTTACCGCAGATGTTATGCAAAAATCGATATGCAACACACATCTGTTGTCCTCACGCCGACTCTATCTTCCGTAGAGGGGGACATTCCGGTACAGGCAGGTCTTCTGGCTCAAAGCTACGGTCTTTCGTCTTCCCGGATTCCTCCAGTGACATTATGAAGACCGTTTCAGCTTTTTACAGCGGCGGGACCGCGCGGGATTTTCACCCGCTTCCCTATTCTCCCGGTTTCCGGGCACCTGTACTCATGACTCTGGAAATCAGTTAGATTTTACAACCGAAAAAGAAAAATGTCAATAAATTTACCGCAGGAAACAAATATGTTTATAAAAAACTAAAAATCACGCCTTTAATAGCCGTGAGCCTCTTCGGCGTCCCGCTTGGTGACATGAACCGTACCAAACGGGTGGGCGGGCGGAGCATAAATCGAATACAATTTCAACGGCTGGCGTCCGGTATTGACAAGGTTGTGCCACGTTCCGGCGGGTATTAATATTACATAATCATCATAAACCCTTTGCCGATACGTCAGTCTATCCCTGTCATCCCCCATAAATACAACCCCCTGACCCTGTTCAACCCGCAAAAACTGGTCAAGCTCGGGATGGATTTCCAGACCGATATCCTCCCCCGGCCGGATACTCATTAAGGTCAACTGCAGGTGGTCGCCTGTCCACAGGGCGGTCCTGAAATAGTTGTTTTTCAAGGCGGCGCCCCGGATGTTCACCACAAAGGGGTTGGGACCGTAATCGCTCGATCTTGGCATCGGTCTTGTATAATCCATATTCCCTGCCGTATCATCATAATAATCTCCTCGACGATAACCCATTACAATCCTTCCTTTCATATACTTTAATACCATAGTATGCTCCGGCGCGGCAGGGGTGAACGGGCAGACAAAAAAACGAGGCGGCCATATGTTGCCACCTCTTTACTTATGTTTTTGATATAGATATTTATTTTTCAGGCAGCTGTGTTTCGGGATTCACATCCGATTCATCCAAAGCGGTGCTTTCGCCGAAAATTGACCGATACAGGCTGTATCCCCCGCTTAGGTTATAGCACTCAAAGCCGTTCTGGGAAAGAATCCGGCAGGCTATATAACCGCGCAAGCCAACCTGACATGTCACATAAACCGGCTTGGATTTATCAAGCTCACCAATCCGTCCGCGCAGCTCGTCCAGAGGCATATTGACAAACCCGTCAATATGCTCTTTTTTATATTCACTCCTGCTGCGGGTATCAATCAGGGTTACGCTGCCGTCGCGGGGCAGCCCGGCGACATCGTGCCAGTGGAAATTCTGCACTCTGCCGGCAAGCAGGTTTTCGATAACATAGCCCGCCATGTTTACCGGGTCTTTTGCGCTGGAATAAGGCGGGGCATAGCACAATTCCAGCCTTGTCAAATCATATGCGGTCGCCCCAAACCTGATGGCGGTCGCGATGACGTCGCAGCGCTTGTCAACCCCGTCATAACCCACAATCTGGGCGCCCAGGATTTTGCCGCTCTGCCTTTCAAACAACACCTTGATGGTCATATTTGAGGCGCCGGGGTAATAGCCGGCGTGGGAGGGCGAGTATGTAAAGGATTTGTCATAATCAAGCCCGAGCCTTTTAGCGGTTTTTTCGTTTATTCCGGTCGCGGCGACGGTGAGGTCGAACACCTTCAGTATAGCACTGCCCTGGGTGCCCGTATACTCGCTTTCGATATTGCAAATGTTGTCGGCAGCAATCCTCCCCTGCTTGTTTGCCGGGCCGGCAAGAGGGACAAAGGTTTTTTGCCCGGTGACAAAGTCCACCACCTCAACCGCGTCCCCCACGGCGTAGATAGACGGATCCGAGGTCTGCATCTTTGAATTGACCACAATTGAGCCGCGGGAATTGACCTCCAGACCGGCCTCCCTCGCAATGGCGGTTTCGGGCAAAACCCCCACCGCCATAATCAGCATATCCGCCTCAATCTCCCCGCTGTCAAGCTTTACACGGAGATTGCCGCCGTCATCGCTGATAGCCCGCATGGCATTGCCCAGCATAAGGCGGACGCCCTTGCTCTCGATATGGCGGTGCACCTCACACGCCATATCGTAGTCAATCGGGGCAATCACCTGGTTCGCCATCTCGACTATTGTTACCGAAAGTCCGGCTTTATGCAGATTTTCGGACATCTCGACCCCGATATATCCACCTCCGACAACAACCGCACTGTATTTCTTATGCCCTGATTCCGCGCCGCCTGCCGACTGCAAGGAGTCAATATAGCTCTTGATTCTCACGGCGTTGGGGATACTACGGAGGGTAAACACCTTATCCGACCCCACCCCCTCAATACCGGGCAGGATAGGGTATGCCCCCATCGAAAGAATCAGACGGTCATAACCTTCCTTGTATATTTCTCCGGTATCGGTCTTTCTGACCGTGACCGTCTTTGCCGCGCGGTCAATCGATATGACCTCGCTCATTATTCGGACATCCACATTAAAGCGGGTGCTAAAGCTTTCGGGGGTTTGCAGGGTCAGGTCCTCTTTATCGGCAATCTCCCCGCCGATATAGTACGGAAGACCGCAGTTTGCAAACGAAATGTACTCCCCCCGCTCAAACATCACAATCTCGGCGGCTTCATCAAGCCTTCTCAGGCGTGCGGCCGCCGACGCCCCTCCCGCGACGCCGCCGACAACCAGTACCTTCATTTCCTTGCCCCTTTCTCTTCTTTTTTATGACAGCCTTGCTTTAAAATTCTCATATCCGAACGATTTAACAAGCCTTATCTCGCCGTCCGCTCCGGCAATAGCAATCGACGGCAGCTTCATGCCGTTAAACGTATTGGTTTTCACCATGGTATAGTGCGCCATATCCCCGAACACCAGCCTGTCACCCTCGGAAAGCGGCTTATCAAAGGAATAGGCACCGATTATATCGCCCGCCAGACAGGTAGTTCCGCCGAGCTTATAGGTGTATTCCTTTTCGCCCGGCATCCCGCTGTCAAGAAGCGGCGGGCGGTACGGCATTTCAAGAACATCCGGCATATGGCAGGCAGCAGACGTGTCGAGTATGGCAATCGGCGTGCCGTAATCGATGATCTCCCGTACCGAAGCCACTAGATAACCCGCATTCAGCACAACCGCCTCCCCCGGCTCGAGATATACGGTCAGATCATATTTCTCCTGAACCCTGTTTATCTCCGCGACCAGCGCCTCGACATCATAATCCTCCCGTGTAATATGATGCCCCCCTCCGAAGTTGAGCCATTGAAGCCCTGGAAGATATCTGCCAAATTTCTCTTCGACAGCGGCAAGGGTCTTAATAAGAGCGTCCGCGTTCTGCTCGCACAGGGTATGAAAATGCAGACCGCTTATCCCGTCCGGCAGTTCCCCGCCGAACCCGCTTATCGGAACCCCGAGACGGGAGGCGGGAGCACATGGGTCATATATCTCATGCTGCTGTGTGGAATATTCAGGATTTATACGTATTCCGCAGCGGCACCCCGCATCCAAGGCAATCTTCCCGAATTTCTCCCATTGCGCAAACGAGTTGAACACAATATGATTGCATATGACCGCAATTTCGGTGAATTCCCTTTCGTCAAATGCGGGCGAGTATATGTGCGTTTCGCCCCCCATTTCCTCAAATCCCAGCTTTGCCTCATAAAGCCCGCTCGCCGTCGTCCCGTGCAGATACTGACGGATTTTCGGATAGAGCGAAAACATCGAAAAGGCCTTTTGGGCCAGCAGGATTTTGCATCCGGTACGGTCAATCACGCCCTTGAGTATTTCAAGATTGCGGATAAGCCTTGCCTCATCCACGATTATATACGGCGTTTCAAGCTTATATATATCAAAATTAATCTCCATGGTTATGGCCATTCCTTTCGGGCAGTCCGCAAACTTCGTGCCTTCAAAATATTAAGTAAGACTCCCTCCGGCATACCGGCCCCTTTTTACGGGTCGGCAGCAAAACGAGGGAGTCCTTTGCTCCGTTAATCTTCAGTATAATCAGTCCACAAGCTCCGGATTCTCAATCTGCTGCCACGGAAGCCCCCATTTATTGAGGGCGTCCATAAAGGGATCGGGATCAAACTCTTCTATATTATATACCCCCGGCTTGTCCCATGTTTTTGTCATCAGCATCATCGCCCCGATCATTGCGGGAACTCCGGTCGTATAGGAAATAGCCTGCGAGCCTACCTCGCGATAACATTCCTGATGGTCGCACACGTTATAGATATAATGCGTGCGGGGCTTGCCGTCTTTAATCCCCTTGAAAATACATCCGATGTTTGTCTTGCCGCGCGTACGGGGTCCGAGGGTCGCCGGGTCGGGAAGCACCGCCTTGAGGAACTGCAGCGGCACAACGGGTCTGCCCTCAAACATAATCGGTTCAATCGAGGTCATACCGACATTTTCAAGGCATTTAAGATGGGTCAGATAACTCTGTCCAAAAGTCATAAAGAAGCGTATTCGCCTGACTCCCTTGATGTTGAGTGCAAGCGACTCCAACTCCTCGTGATGCAAAAGGTAGATATCCTTTTCGCCGATTTCGGGGAAATTATAAACCCGCTTTATCTCCATCGGCTCGGTTTCGATCCATTTTCCGTTCTCCCAGTAGCTTCCCTTGGCAGTAACCTCGCGTATATTTATCTCCGGATTAAAGTTTGTAGCGAAAGGATAACCGTGATCTCCGGCATTTGCGTCGAGAATATCAATTTCATGGATTTCATCAAACAGGTGCTTCTGGGCATAGGCGGAAAACACACCGGTCACCCCCGGATCAAACCCGCTCCCCAGGAGCGCGGTTATACCCGCCTTCTTGAACCTGTCGCGATACGCCCACTGCCATTTATATTCGAATTTTGCGGTGTCGGGCGGCTCGTAATTCGCAGTGTCAAGATAATTCGTCCCTGTCGCAAGGCAGGCGTCCATAATGGTTAAATCCTGATAAGGCAGGGCAAGGTTCAGCACCACGTCCGGCTTAAAGCCGTCTATAAGAGCGATAAGCTCGTCCACATTATCGGCGTCAACCCGCGCGGTATAGATTTTTGTCTTGCCACCGTCCAGCTTTTCTTTCAATGCGTCGCACTTGCTTTTTGTGCGGCTCGCAATCATTATTTCCTCAAAAACCTCGCTGTTCTGGCAGCATTTATGAATTGCAACGCTCGCAACCCCGCCGCATCCGATTATCAAAGCTTTTCCCATGATATAAACCTCCAAAACATATTTTTGCGGGCGCGGTTAGCGCTTTATGCCCAACACCAAAAGCAACTCCCGCAGCAGCTTGCACGCCAGAGCGGTTGACGCCCCGCTCTGGTCATATACAGGACATAGCTCGTTTATATCGCAGCCGACAATATTAAGACTGCCGGCCTTCATAACAGCGTCCAGCAGCTGGCTAAAGCCAACGCCGCCCGCCTCGGGAGTACCCGTACCGGGAAACTCCGACGGGTCAAGCACATCAAGGTCAATCGTCAGATAGACCGGCTTGCCCTCAAGGGCTTTTACCGTGTCCTCAAGACCGTTGAAGTTGAACCTGTTCATCCTCACATGGTCTTTTGCCCAGATAAACTCGGTTTTGTCCCCCGAGCGTATACCGAACTGAAATATACGGTTATCGCCCACAAGCTCCCATACGCGACGCATGACTGCCGCATGTGAAAGCCTTGTGCCGAGATAATCATCCCTCAGGTCGGCATGGGCGTCAAAATGCAGGATGTGAAGATTATCTAGCCTCTTTGCGGCGGCAGCAACCGCCCCCAACGTCACAAGATGCTCCCCGCCAATCATAACCGGAAGCTTTCCGTCGTCGAGTATCCCCGCAGCAAACCTTTCAATGGCCTCCAAAACCGGCTTCGGGTCGCCGAAGCTCAGCTCCAGATCACCCGCGTCAAATATCCTTGCGTCCGACAAATCCGCGTCCTGATACGGACTGTAGGTTTCAATACCAAATGATTCGCCGCGGATTGCCTTTGTAGCAAACCGCGTACCGGGGCGGTATGAGGTGGTAGAATCAAAAGGCGCGCCGAAAATGACGATATCCGCTTCGGCGTACCCGGCTTCGCATCCGATAAAAGTTTCTGCATTTCTTCTTAAATCATTCAACCTCTTCCACATCCTCCAGCAGCTCTTCAACATAATTCGGCAGGGCAAAGCTTCCGACATGTAGCTGGGTATTGTAATACCGCGTCTTTATACCCAAGCCGCGCCAGCGTCCGGCGTCGAAATCGAATATCGGATGATACTTCTTCGACGCAAAGCCGAAAAGCCAGTGCCCCGACGGGTAGGTCGGTATATGCGCCTGATAAACCCTGCTTATCGGAAAGGATTCCACAATCCGCTTGTGCGCCCTCTGCATGGCAATAGCGTCCTCGGGATAAAAGGGGCTTTCGTGCTGGTTGACCATTATGCCGTCTTCTTTGAGCGCTTTAAAGCAGTTTCCGTAGAATTCCTTTGTAAACAAGCCCTCGCCGGGCCCGAACGGGTCTGTAGAATCCACAATAATGACGTCATATTCGTCCTTGCATCTGCGGATGAATTTCAAACCGTCCTGGATATGGATGCTGACCCTTTCGTCATCAAGACAGCAGGCCGTCTGGGGAAGGTATTTCTTGCATACCTCAATCACCATCTCGTCAATGTCCACCAGATCGATATGCTCGACAAACGGATAGTTGACAAGCTCGCGGACAACACCGCCGTCGCCCGCCCCAATCACCAAAATTCTCTTTGCCTCCGGGTGGACCGCCATGGCCGGATGTACAATCATCTCATGGTAGATGAATTCATCCTTTTCGGTCAGCATCATATATCCGTCAATGGTCAGAAAACGTCCGAACTCGGGCGATTCCATTACTTCTATGGACTGAAAATCGCTTTTTCCGCTGAAAATCTGACGATCAACCTTGATGGACAGCTTTACGTTCGGCGTATGCCTTTCCGAATACCATAATTCCAAGAGATTCACTCCTTTCCCAAGCGGGCAGCCGTCTTATGGGTCACTTCAAAACCCTGATTGTTTCCACCTTCAGGTCTTGGGTGCCAGTCAAAAAGCACCCCTTTTCCTTCGCATAATTAATATATTCGATAATCTCGGGCGTGATTTCCTCACCGGGTGCAAGAATCGGGATTCCGGGCGGATAGCTCATCACGAACTCCCCGCTTATCCTGCCGCTGCTCTCGGCAATCGGCAGGGGCTGCTTGTCGGCGTAAAAAGCCTTCTGCGGGGTTACCGCGACGCGCGGACTGATATATTCATGCCGCATCATTCCGGCCTTGTCCCTGCCGTAACGGCGCGCAATCTCTGAAAGAGCTCCCACCAGCCGCTCGATGTCCTTGTAGCTGTCACCCACGGAGATATATGCAAGTATGTTGCCGATATCGCCGAATTCAATCTGAATATCATATTCGTCGCGCAGGATATCATATACTTCAATACCGGCAAGCCCGATATTAAGCGTGTTTATCGACAGCTTTGTCTTGTCATAATCAAAGATGGTGTCGTTGTTAATAAGCTCCCTGCTGTAGGCATAGTATCGGCCGATATCGTTTATCTCGTTGCGGGCATACTGCGCCATCTCGTTCACCTTGTCAAAAATCCGCTCGCCGTCCAGAGCCAGCCTTTTTCTCGACAGGTCAAGGCTTGCAAGGAGAAGATACGAACCGCTTGTCGTCTGGGTGAGGTTGATAATCTGACGCACCGCGTCCTTGTTTATATTCTTTCCGGTAAGCAAAAACGAGCTTTGCGTCAGCGAGCCGCCCGATTTGTGCATGCTTACCGAAGCCATATCCGCCCCCGCCGCCATTGCGCTTATCGGTAGCTGATTACCAAAATAAAAATGCGTTCCGTGTGCCTCGTCGACCAACACCTTCATGCCATACCTGTGCGCAAGCTCGGTAATGGCTTTCAGGTTGGAGCAAATCCCGTAATAAGTCGGATTGTTCACAAATATGGCTTTTGCGTCCGGATTTTCCGTGATTGCGCGCTCCACATTCTCAATCGACATGCCCAGGGAAATTCCAAGCTCATGGTTCATTGCGGGATTGACATATATAGGAACCGCCCCGCACAGTATCAAGGCGTTGATGGCGCTTCGATGCACGTTTCGGGGCAGTATTATCTTATCGCCCTTTTGACAGGTGGCCAGAATCATGGTCTGTACGCACGAGGTGGTTCCGGCGACCATAAAGAAGGCATATCCTGCGCCGAACGCCTCCGCTGCCAACTCCTCGGCCTCCCGTATAACCGTGGTGGGATGGGTGAGATTATCGAGCGGCTTCATGGAATTCACGTCGAGCGACATGCAGCGCTCGCCCAGAAACTCGGTAAGCTCGCGGTTCCCCCTGCCCCGCTTGTGACCCGGAACGTCAAACGGAACGACCCTCATTCTTCTGAATTGTTCCAGCGCCTCGGCTATCGGGGCGCGGTTTTGTGATAACTCACCCATAACTCGGCCGTCCCTTTCATCACACCTAAAAGTTCAATATACATTAGCACCGCTGAAAATCTCAATCATTTCCTGCCTCAGGCTGTTTGTAATCTGCAGCCTTGTCTTGGGCGGCAACTCATATACATCGGTGTTGAACAGGTAGTTCTTCAAATCGACTTCCTTAATCATCATCTTTGTGTGAAACAGGTTGCTCTGATACACATTAATATCAATAGCGTCATATTTACTCAGGATTGAGCTGTCTATATATTCCTGAATCGAGGTCATGGGGTGGTCCATAAACAGCTTTTTACCCTCCACATCGCGGGTAAAGCCCCTGACGCGGTAATCCATTGTAATTATATCCGAATCAAAGCTGCCGATCAAATAATCCAGGGTGCTCAAAGGCGTAATCTCGCCACATGTCGCAACGTCAATATCCACGCGAAAGGTCGCGATACTGGTATCGGGATGAAATTCGGGATATGTGTGTACCGTGACATGGCTTTTATCAAGATGGGCAACCACCGTTTCTGGCTTGAGTATCTCCGGCTTACCGTCAATCGCCCCGAGCATCTTCTCCTCGGCAATCAAAAAGGTAACGCTCGCACCCTGCGGCTCATAATCCTGCTTTGAAATGTTAAGGACATGCGCCCCGATCATTTCAGTCAGGTTAAACATAATATTAGTAAGTCTTTCCGAATTATACTGCTCATCAATATAAGCTATATAATCCTTTTGCTCGCGTTCGCTTTTTGCGTAGCAAATATCGTAAATATTAAAGCTCAATGATTTTGTAAGGTTGTTGAATCCATAAAGCTTCAGCTTATTTTCCATGGCGCCGTATCCTCTCATATCTGATTAAAATAAGGAAACCCAAGTGATATAATGGTATTCTAACCACAAATCACTTGAGTACGTAATCTACAAAACGTGTTTTATTTAGTAATGAGCAAAGGCTCACGTTATTATCCACAATGCAGAGTTGTCAGAGTCTATATAGCAAGAACTTACTTTTACCACTCTTATTGACCGTTTCACAAGTGTTGTGTACCGAATACACATGGTTATGAAGTAACCAACTTATAAAATTTGAGTTTAACTCAATCAATAATGCAGCCTTAAAGCTGCGATCGGCAGTTGACCCGGCTGTCCGTATGGCCTTAAATCCTTAAAAAGGAATGGTCAATTTCTTGCTGCTGTTTTAATCCAAAATTTTAAAACAGCCTGATTGCATACGCAAAAGCCGCATACACAATCCAAAACTCTGCTCCTCTTGGGGCATCAGTTAGGAGTATACTATCCAAGAGCCGCGTTGTCAATATTATTTGATGAATTTTGTCAATATAAAAAATAAAAGTGTTTCGGCAATAATTTGCCTTTAAATTTTAATTATGGTAAAATATATGCAACCCTATACAAAAAGCAACCGAAAGGCGGAATTTTTCAATGAACGTCATGCTTCAAATAAAAAAAGCCGTATGTCTTGCCGCAGCCGGTATTATCC
>JAAYKB010000199.1 GCA_012522615.1 Clostridiales bacterium | reverse complement strand
TCATACCGTGAAGCACAACCGTTTAATTCTAGTATAGTCTCCAGCGAACGAAGCCTGCTTATCCCCAACAAACGGTGGTTGTCTGTTTTATCAAACTTCAGTCCCAAATCGTCGCAGAGATTCTTCCAAGCAATATAATGATAGCGGGCGGTATCGGTCAGAACGCCGTCCAAATCGAACAGAAATGACTTAGCCTTCATTACGTTTTCCTCTCAGTTATATTTATAACCTTTCTCCAAGGGTTACACGCAGCGGCTCGCCCCCCACCAGATAGTCGCCTCCTTCTATCCTGACAATAAGCGGGTTCGGGCCTGATTTTTTCTTATGCACGACAACAGAGGATTTATCAATCGTAATCTGCAATACGCTCCCGTACATAAAACAATTCAGGGTAACACGGTTCCATTTGTCCGGCAGTGAGGGTTTTATGCTTACCTTGCCATGGTCGTCCGAAATGCCGCAAAATCCGTGAAATACCGCCTGCCATGTCCCGCCGAAATTAGCAAAGTGCAGCCCGCTGATGGTATTGAGCTGGCGGTCGCTGATATCAAGATAGGCGGATTTTTCAAAATAACCGTACGCCTCTTCTTTAAGGCCAATCTGAGAGGATAAAATTGCATGGGGCGCGTAGCTGAGAGAGCTGTCATGGGCGGTACGCGGTTCGTAATAGAAATAAACGTTTTTCTTTTGCTGCTGTGTGAAATCGTTGGGATACAGGCAGCAAAGCAGAACGGTATCCGCCTGCTTGGTCACCTGATACAGCGGAAGCGCTTCATACGGCATGGTGGAATCAATGATTCGCTGACCGGTGGGCTTGGCGCGTTTTAAATCCAGGGAACGTCTTTGCGTGTATGTATCGTCCTCTAAAATCAGGCCTTTTTTCTCATCGTAGGGGATTATTATTTTGTCTGCGATTTCATTAAATAAATCTATCTCCTGCCGCGTCGCTCCAAGTTTGTTCATCAGGCGTTCGATCTCCTTGGGGTGGCTGCCCGACAGATTATCAAAGACCTGTTTAACCGACCGCAAATTATTGGCCGCCATATAGTTTGTATATGCGTTGTTGTTTACATAAACGTCGTATTCGTTCGGGCCTCGGACAGCTCGGATATGATACTTGCCGTCAAGCTCCGAAAAATCGCAGCGGCTGCGCCAGAATCGCGCCGTTTCGTACAGTATTTCGGTCCCGTAAGACACCATAAATTCGTCGTCGCCGGTCACTTCCCAGTAACGGCATACCGCAAATGCAATATCGGCGACTATATGGATGGCATAAAACGCTCCGCATTCGTAAGGGGTCTGCTCGATACCTTTATTGTTTACCTGCCACGGATACATTGCCCCTTCGAACCAATTTCTCTTTGCATGCCGCCGGGCAGCGTCCAGCGTATGGTAGCGGAAGGTCAGTTGCTTTCTGACAACCTGAGGATTCGTATACTGGAAAAAGGGAAGCACAAAAATCTCGTTGTCCCAGAAAATACAGCCCTCATACATCTCCCCCGTCAGCCCGCGCGCCCCGATACCGACACGGTCGGTATGGCGCGGACAGACGCACAGCAGTTCAAAAATATTATAGCGAAGAGCGGCGTCATCGTTTGTATCGGTATCGATTTTAATATTCGCCGTCTCCCATGCGCTAAGCCAAGCCGTACAGTGGGCGCGAAACTCCTGTTCGAAACCGACATCGCCGGACAAGAAACCGGCAACGGCCTGTGCGGCGTCTACATCGTCATCCAGCGATGAAGCGACGTATATCACCTTTTCGACCGTTAAAATATCTCCCGCTTTGAGCGAGCAATCGTATATGGCCCCGCAGGCATTATCCGAGATGAAATCTTTTTTTGCAACAGGATTTCCGTTGACCTTGGCTGTCGCTTGCTGCGCAAAATATAAAACGGTGGAATCCGGATCATCCAAAATGACCGAGAGTGAAGATGTTTTGACATTTCTTTTTACAAAATGATTTCTTCCCGGTTGAACTGGCCGCGGGGTCGCAAAGCTGTCGGCGTTTAAGTTGGTGACATTGCTGTCCAAAAGGGCGGACAAAGACAAGTCCACTGGGTCAAGCGCTTTTACAATAATCCGCTGGCCGATCTTAGGAATATCGGCCGCACCGGCAAAGCGCTCGAACGCAACCTCAATACGGCTGCCTTGGGAGGTAGTCCAGATATATTGCCTTGAATATGACGCCTTCTGCATATTAAGGGTTTGTTTAAAGTCGGATATGGATGAAAAACCGTCAACCCTTTCCCCGCCGCATCTTAACGATACCCTGAAAATATTGGGCATGTTACAAAGCTCGCCGCTTTTTCCTTCCCACGCGTCATAAGTCCCCCTGCCGGTCACGCCAGCCATATAAATGCCGCCGTTTGATTCCAAGGTTACTTCGTCCTCTTCGAAAAATCCCCGAATACCCAAATAACCGTTCCCGATCGTAAACAGGGCATTGCGGCTCTGCCTTCTATCGTGGTCATATTCATCATTAGACAATATCCACTCATTATAAAACATACGATACCGCCCATCCTTTAACACTTAATTTTTTAACCTAACCTACCTTCGTTGAAGGTAGGGGATATTTAATGCAATGCGTAATCCCGATTGGTATCCGGCTTACGGGAAAACGCCCGGAGAGAAGATGCGTCTCCAGTTATAACAGCTTATGTTATAGTTGTTTTCCTGTCCGTCAAAAAACAGGCGCTCCTGCTCCAGCTCTTCCAACCGGTCAATCCGGTTGTCCAAATATGACTTCAGTCTTGCCCGGGCCGACTTTGTCCGCTGGATTACGCCCGCAATCCGGACATCAATTATCTCAAATCCGAACGGCTTATTTTCTATAAACCATTGTTTTTCGATAGCATCCCTGAATTTTTCCGCGCCGGCAATTATCTCGGGCAGGGTTTTATCGACAATCCTCTGCAGTTCCTGGACATCCTTTTTGTGGTAGGCGTTTTTAATCTTTACGCCTACTTCGCTTTTGTTCTTTAGGACATCGCAAAGGCTGGCCAGCGTCTCAAATAAATAGCTATATCTTCCGTTTCGTGCGGCCGCGTTCCAAAGCGTTTCGGCCGTTTCTGCATAATAATCATCAAAGCCATCCATAACATGCTTATCAAACAGGCCCATCAAGGTATCCTGATAGAGCAGATACTTGCTCGGATTGCTTTCCGCATTGCTATGTGTCCCCGCAGGGAAGTTGGGCAAATCCAGCAATTCAAAATCCTTAAGATTGCCTCCCGTGCAGGTCTTAAATCTCTTGGCCAAATACTCGTCTGTAAAGCTTTCGTAAAATCCGTATTCCGCAAATAACTGCACAACGGGAAGCACCGAATACAGGCTGGCTTCGTTTCCGTCATCGCCCCATAACGTGGCAAAAACCTCGTTAATGCCGTTTTCAAAGCACGCCTCAAGAGCCAAACGAGACACCCGCATGCTGTGGAACAGGCTGGGGGCGTAACTGGTCCATTTCCACGCCCCGCCGGCAAAAACGACGTTGTTCGCAATTTTCTTGTGGGCGGCCGCAAGATTTTCATATTCGCCTTTTGTCAGCGAGTAATAATCCCAATAAACCAAATCTATATCGTCGGACACGCACTTTATCAGATTGGAATAATCCGAACCTCTCGCATAATATTCACCGTTGTTGGCTATGCGGAAGAACATATCCCCCCACAACATGGGGCGGAAACCGTATTTTTGACAGATCTTTTGCACCCTGTTCAAATGACGCTGCATAAGCTCGGTCTTATCCACATCTCCGTGCTTATCCAGATATTTTCCCCGCCCAACCATATGCGCCTCGTCCATGCCGATATGAATTCTGTCGCTTTTGAAGGATTTGCGCAGCGAACTTATCGCCTTTTCGATAAACTCATAGGTCTTTTCATCGTCAATAAGCAAAATGTCACCGGTATCGGTAAGGTCTTTATAAACCCTCCAGTTTACCGCTGCGTTGAGATGGGCGAGGGTTTGGATGCACGGAATCAAGGTAACGCCAAAGCCGGCTGCGTAATCGTCTAAAAGGTTCAGCTCCTTGATTGTGTAGCGCCCGCGCATATACCCGAAATACGGCTCGCCTTCGATTTCATATGTATCCTCGGTATACAGCATCAACATGTTATGTCCCATCAATGCTATCTGTTTTATCACATCTTGTAAGGTTTCGATTGAGATTACGGCATTTCGTGAACAGTCAACCATCATCCCGTTTAAACTGAAACGCGCTCTTTCTTTTATCTTAAAATCGCCCTTGTCCAGATTTTCTTTTGCAATACCGAGCGCTCTGAATAAATAAGAGAGCTGCGAATAGTTAATTATTATTCTGTCGCCCTGTTTCTCGATTTCAAGCCCGTTTAATTCCGGCTTTTCGACATAATCAAGGGTAAGGCCGTCATCCGAAAAAGCCGTGCCCAAATATTCGAGTATTTCATTAACCTGAGCATTCTCTGTCTTTCTAACTTTCATAATAAAATCCTAGCCTCCGTTTGCCATGAACTATACTGTTGAATGGTGATTTTTTTGTTTAGTTTTCACTTCACAATACAAACAGTTCCGTAATAATTTTAACAATTATCACAGTTGGTTTATTTGTTTTTTTTCGAACAATAGTTACGTTAAATTAAGATGCAGTTGAACCGCGGAATATATAAAAGTCAAAAACATCAATTATTTGCAGGTTTACGTAAAGTATATGATTTTTGATATGCTATACTGAAAATAAATTTGATTTTATTTGAAAGAGTGTGGATTTAAGGGTGGATATCAAGCTTGAAATCAATAACTATTTTCCGGAATTGCCCGGATATTCGACCGAATACGAGATAAAAATGATGTGCGGTTCCGAGGAGCGGAAAGCAGACGAATATACGTTAAAAGCCGCGCCAAATGACCTAAAAATAGAGAACAACATAGTAACCGCAACGGATGGGCAGAAAAGGACATACGATAATTTTATTATTACGGCGATCGACAAATTGACCGGAGAGAAAGCGCAAATAACCATTACTCCAAAGAAATGGAGATTAAACTTTGAAGACCATTTTCCCGGCAGCAGTCTGAACCCGGAAATTTGGTCTCCTTTTGAGTACAAAAATTCGAGAGAAATCGTAAAAGACGGTGTGCTGAAAATTTTTGCCGAGCGTCTGGAAATGCCGGACAGGGTTAAATATACAACCTCCGGGATCAGGACTCATAAAAGATTATCCCAAAAATACGGATGCTTTATGGCGCGTATGAAATCGCCCGACAGGGGCGGCTGTAATTCCGCCTTTTGGCTGATGCCCGAGGGAACATATACCAAAGACGCATTTTTCATGGACGGAGAACGCACAAATATGGGATGCAGCGAAATAGATATTGTGGAATATTCGGCTTTCTATGAAAATAAATTCCCTATCACCATGCACTATTGGGATAGGGATACCGGTGAACATTTTTCGCGTTTATATTGGGTAGAAACAGCGGACAAGATATATAAGGACTACCATGATTATGCTTGTGTTTGGGAGCCAGATGGGATATACTATTACATAGACGGAAAGCCTGTAGTCGCAAACAGAAACATTTTTACCCATGAAGATGCGGTGGACGCTTATATTGTGTTGTCTACAAATTCCGCTAAACTTCACGATGACCTTGAATGGCTAGGGCCGTGTACAGATGATATGTTTCCGTTTGAAACGTCGTTTGAATGGGTAAAGGCTTACCGTTGACTTTGTTTTATACGAGGAGCGGTAAAACCATGAAAATGCGGCTTGTATTAGATGAACTGCATCCGGGTTTGCCCGAATTTGACGCCAGATACTCCTTTCGCTGTTACATAAATGACGAAAACGACGGTTCCAGCGCCTGTGTTCTCTCGTGCAAATTCCCCGAAGTGAAAATTTACGGAATGGATGTGATCGTGCCTTACAGCATTCGGGAATCCAATGATTCGATTGGGATCACCGCTACTTACACTTTAGACCCTACAATATCCTGCGTTTATGAATTGACGTTTACGCATTTGGATTGCTTTCTTTATGATGACTTTGACGGCGACCGGCCCGACCCGGAAGTGTGGAACCTGGGATGGCCGTGGGGCATAAACATCAACACAAAAAACAATTCCATGATGTCGGGCGATCTTGTGCGGATTGAAGACGGTTTTCTCGTTCTCCCAGCCGTAAAAAAGAGCACGGCCGTAACCGACCCCGAGACCGGCATCACCAAAACGGCCTCTTATGTAGCCTCCTGTGTCAATACATTGAACCGTGTACATATACAGCGCGGTTGCGTAATGGTCAATGTCGACCTTCATAAACAGGGAGGGGTTTTATTCGCCGCATGGCTCGCACAGGTCGACGACGGATATTTTCTTTTACACCCGCTTGACCCGGAACGCTCCCGTAGCGGCGAATTGGATTTCTTGGAATATGCCCCGTGCTGGGGAGAAAAATATTCTGTCACCACACACTATTATTGCGACGGAAAATATTCGACCGCGTACAGCAAATGGTGTGACGTGCGGGGCATTATGAACGCCCGCAATACATTTGGGGTTGTCCGCCTGGATTACGGTATTTTCTATTACTATAACGGGGAGTTGGTATCGGTTTACAAAGGAATTGCCTGCACCAGCAATTCCGAGCTTTGTTTATTAATGGCTACCAGTTTCGCTTCAAAAAACAGTATTCATTATGCCGGAAATTTCACCGATGATATGTTGCCGCTTGAATCAAAGGTAGACTGGGTAAAAATGTATAAAATAAAACCGTGACAAAGTTAAAAAGATTTTATGCCGCGGGCTTTGTATTTCTGCTTTATAAGCAAAGGCGCAAATCCGGGTTTGCCGAATATAAACTGCATCCTAAGACCCTATAGAGTAATGTCATAAGACCGACAAACAAATATTTCATGCATTCTTCAAAAGGGTGAATTTACGTATGGATAACAAGTATAAGATATCCTATATCAGGGAGTACGAGTTGTATGAATTCGGTTATGTCTTACAGCCGGGCAACCAGTATACATTTCCGGAAGGATATACATATTATGAGTTGGATGCGCTGAAATTTGCAACTTCGGAGTTCAATCGTTTTGAAGATGACTGTTTTATTGAGCCCTTAAACGGAACCGGGCTGTTATTCATTTACAGCGACAACAGCATAAAAATATATATGGTCGATAAGCCAATCTGCATCACGGGTGGGGTTGTTTTTTTATTTGTCGCCAGTCACGGCGATTTAAAGTTTTCCCTTGCCGCAAAAGGCTTGGCCAAGACAATAGAAATAGGGATTCCGGTAGAGCTTCCTCCGCTTGAAAAAGGGGTAACGGTCGAAGCGGTTCACCAGATAAACTATATAGAAAAAAAGGCAAACAAGCATATCAACACAATGCACCACGTATTGTACGAAATTCTTTATGTTGACAAGGGCAGTCTTATTTGCAAGTATAATAATACCCTCAGAAGAATATCTTCGGGCCAGATTTTTATAATCGATAAAAACACCCGATACTATTTGGATAGCGAAAATGAAAATACCGCCTTTGTAAGCATAGTATTCAACACCAAAAATCCGCTTAGCGGAGCTCTTGTAAACAGAACCATTCCGGGAAATTTAGAAATATTTCGAAAATTTAAAAATATAATCAACGAAAATGAAAATGCAAGCCTGTTCTATTTGGATATTATTATTTCCGAACTTAATATTTTGCTGGTAGAACTCATAAGATCTCTGGGTAAAGACGATATGTATGAATTGCAATCCGGAAATATGGTAAGCCAAGCAAGAAAAAATGAAACGGTGCAAGAGGTGCTCAATTATATAGATGCAAATATTATGTCCGGCGATCTTACGGTTGAAGAAATCGGGGCAAAATTTTTCTTAACATCATCTTATTTATCAAAAATATTTAAGGAAGAGACAGGCAAAACTATCTCTCAATATAAACGGGATAAGCGGCTGGAAATCAGCAAGAAGGCGCTTTTGGAGGGAAATATGACCGTAACCGAAGTTTCGGAAATGATGAACTATTGCTCGATTCACTATTTCTCTTCCGAATTCAAAAAAAAATACGGCTATCCGCCCAGTGAATATGCGAACAAGATTAAATAGTTCCTGCCGTCTATTAGGTCGGTATAAACTTTGGCATTAACGCCAGAGTTTCAGCGAAGTATCAACAGACAGAAAAACAACAATTAGTTTAAGATTTACACAAAGAAAACCCCAAAGGAGACTGTTATACTGTATTTGTATAATAGTCTCTTAATTTTTAAAGGGGGCATATTCTGTGAAAATCGGAAGGTTTTTTTCTCGGGCGGCAAACGCTACTATTAAAAGGCGAACAAGGATGATATTTATACTTTGTATAGCCC
>JAAYKB010000038.1 GCA_012522615.1 Clostridiales bacterium | reverse complement strand
TTCCGAGGATTTTTTTGTGTTGGGCAAGGCCGACGACGCAGGCGGGCTGGCGCCCGGCAAGGAGGAGAACGAAGCCCGGTGCAAAAAAGACCGGAAAGATGTTAAGGTTTTAGTCGGATATTAGTATTAGGTCTGCTTTAATACTGTTCTCAAGTAAAAGGTGAGACAAAATTTGCGAGGATGTTTTTCGTAATGCAAGGCGGAGGAGGAGAGCGGGCTGACGCCCGCCGACGACAACAACGCTGTATGGCGGAAAACAGGCCGCAAAGATGTCTTGATTTTTACTTGAGAGCAGTATAAGAGCTTTGCAACAACTTACTCCACAAAAATTGTCGCGATATCCCAGCCGCGGACAAATCCCGGCATTGTCACAAGGGCGTCCTCTCTCTCGAAAACCGCGGGCAGGACCACCCGGGTATCGGCATTCTCAAATACAAACTTCTTCCCCGCAGGCCGGTGGATGCGTACCTGCAGCGGCGGTGTCGGGCTTATAGAAATATTCACCACCGAAACCGCAGCCGTTTTGCACTCGCCGGTCACGCGGCATACGGCCGTAACCTGCGCGTGCGTGCAGACATAGGCCGGCAGTTTTCCTATGCTGTTGATTGCCCGTATAATCTGGTCGCGTTTGGGGCCGCTTACTATATCGTTCCAAAGCGAGTACCCGAAAACCGCCCAGCGGACATCTCCAACCTTGATAATACCAACCGAAACCCCGTATTCCTCACCGGTAAGGCCGTCATTCAACGTGCCGAGTGCCTCGCAGTCACCGTTTAAAATATAGGGCGGGTATACCTTGCGTCCAAAGCAAGACTGGGCCCAAGTAAACCCGTTTGACAGATGCTCGCGGCAGGAAAGCGGTTGGATTTTGCTGACCGTGATGGGTAAACGGGCCCCGAAACCGCGTTCAATCAGCTTTTCGATAGCGATTGCGTCGGTAATAATCGGCCTATCAAACAACCCCTCGATTTCCCTGTCGGTCATGGTATCGACCACCTCGTTCATCAGCGAAAAAACCGGGGCATGGGAGCTCTCATGCGATTCGGCGAAACCAATCATGGTAAGGGTTGAACCGGCGAGGGAGGGAATGTTCCCAAAATCGAAGCTCCTTTCAGGGTCATCTTTTTGCATATAACCGCCCGAAACAATACCGATATTACCCGAATAGGTACAGCGGTTAACGTCAATCAGCCGCTGCCAATAGGTACGGTGGCGGCCCAGCTCATATAGCTGCTCAGAGAAAAACTCATTATATTCAAAGTTTGTCATCATGGACGCATAGCTGAGCCCGGTATCGCCGTAAGCCAGAGCAATTGAAGATTCGAGCATGGTTCCGTAGTTGGACTTGCCGAACACAACATACGGCGTGTTTTCGATTTCCGGCACCCTGTATTCGACATGGTCCGGCAGGCGTTCATGCGCCAGCGATATCAAAATTGACTTTCTAAGTATATCATAAGGCTCTTTATCGTGATAGGCGCCGCCGCCGGCACGGCTGGCGGGCGGACGCTTGGCGGCGTTCATCGGGTCAAGTATATATTTTATATCCCCTCCATGGGCATTTGAGGACAGGCCATACTGAATAGCCATCCGGGTATCTGGCGCGACAGACAGCGCGGCGTCGGTCAAAAGCTTAGACAGCTCTTCAATCCCCTTGCGGACGAAGTTTACCCACCGCTCGCGCCATACGCGTTCGCCCGTACATATTTCATCCACCAGTTCCTTGCGGGTATACACGGAACCGTAGAGCCGATTAAAGCTCTTTATACATTCATCACAGAAGCATCCGGTTTTGACCGGGGCGTGGTTGTCGGGACGCATATCGTCGTCAATCCATATGGTGTCGGGCTGCAGTGCGGCATAAATTTTAATCACCTGCTCGGTATAGCGGCGGAAGTTTTGACCGTTCCAGCAAAAGCAGTAGGTGGACATCGCGCCGTCATGCCCGACCATGTACTCCAGACCGTAAGCCTTGATACCGGAATTGTCGCGCGATTTCATGTATTCGCCATGGCCGATGGTATTGGAGATCTGCAAATCAACCGTTATACCTGCCTTGTGGTACAACTCGGCCGTTTCGCGGATCAGCTCGGCCGCTTTTTCATGGGTCTCAAGCAGCGGAAGACCGTATTCGCTTGAAAACCAAACCCTGTCGCAGCAACCGGGGTTCTTTTTTATTTCTTCAATCAGGCGGATTGAATGCTCGGGGTGATTGTGATGTTTGCCCAGCCTAATGTTAATCATTTTAGATCATTCCTTTTTATTTTTTCACGATATCAAAACAGCGCGACTCGTATTCGCCGAGGGGAGGAATAATGGGGATTCCGACATTCATAAGGGTTGCGCCGTACAGAGTAGTATCCATCTGCGAAACGGTATAAACGGCATCGGGGT
>JAAYKB010000037.1 GCA_012522615.1 Clostridiales bacterium | reverse complement strand
TATCTCGCGTGTGCAGACTGTGTGTTTTTGTTGCTTGTTTCCGTTATTATATAAATAAGGTATAAAATTAAAAATAATTTATCGCCGGCCGGGCTGCCGGCGTTTTTTGTGTATTTTAATGTGCGAAGATGATGGTGTATCAGACGCGGGCTGTTTGCGAATATCAGCCTGAGGTTTTTTCTATTCTAAAAATAACTCCTATACTCTACTAATTCAATAGGAATAGTAATATATTGATAAAAATTTTAATATACTGCAAGATTTTGTCTTGCCTGTTTTTTTATAATACAAACAGGATAATACAACAAATCACAAGCAAAGGAGTTGTTATTATGGCAAGACGGTCTTTTACAAAAACCGCATATGAAAATCTTGATGATTTCATATACGGAAAAGCCCTTTATCCTGTGGCATTAAAAAACAATATGACCATAGGCGGAGGGACTGTATATCCCGAAGTAAACTTTACCCTGCCGCCTATGCTGGTCACCCAGGATAGCATGGCGGAGGTCATTCGAAACTACCGGGAAATCATAACCGGAATTTGTGAGCGTGCAAAGGAGCTGTATGTACCCGGGTTTGTTGCCGAGATTGAGACCCTGCCGCCCATGACCTTTAATCCCGAATGGGGCATTGAGGTGTGCAAGACGGTGGTTGACGTCATCAAGGAGTACGAGGCGAAGTACGGGGTGAAAGGCGCTGTGCGCATTACGCCGAACGACATACGCGAGGGCAGCGATCTGGAGCACATGTGGCGCGGCCGGCACTGGGACGCCATCCTTGAGACCTTCGAGGGATGCGCCATGGCAGGCGCGGATTTTCTGGCCATCGAGTCGGTCGGCGGAAAGGAAGTACATGACGAGGCGGTTATGTATTGTGATATTAAAAAGTCCATATTTGCGTTAGCGGTGCTCGGCTGCAAGGATATGGAGCATTTATGGACCGAGATTGTAAAAATAGCGGAGCGAACCGGCGCTATTGCCTCCGGCGATACCGCCTGCGGCTTCGGGAACACGGCAATGGTGCTTGCGGACAAGAGGTATATACCCCGCGTGTTTGCTGCAACCGTCCGTGTTATCACCGCCGTCCGCAGTATGGTCGCCGTTGAATGCGGGGCAAAGGGTCCTCACAAGGATTGCGGGTACGAGGGCGTGTACGTCAAAGCCATCACCGGAACCCCCATTTCCACCGAGGGCCGGACGGCCGCATGCGCTCATTTGTCGCCGGTCGGCAATATTGCCGCATGTGTCACCGACTTATGGAGCAATGAATCAATCCAGAATATCAAGCTTTTGGGAGGCATGGCGCCTACGGTATCCTTTGAACAGCTGGTTTACGACTGCCGCCTGATGAATACCGCGACAGCCATGGGTCACGAAACGGCTATGCTGCTCAGCGATCTTCACGCCGACAGCGACAGCGCGCTTGACCCGCAGGCATATGTACTCCGTCCCGATGTTGTTCTGGAAATATCCAAAGAGCTTGTCAAGACCGAGGGAGACTATAACCGGTCGAAAAAGGCGGCTTCTCTCGCCCTTTCCCATATACAAAAGGCGTATGACAGCGGAGTTCTTTCGCTGGATGATAAGGAGCAGATGTGGCTCGAAAGCCTTGCGGATACCGTGGAGAATCTGCCGGAAGACGTCGGTAAATTCACGGAAGAAATGATCGGCGAGTGCGAGAAGCTCGATCCCGGCAAATATGATATGTAATTAATAAATATATAAGGAGTGATTAATATGTCAACAATAGAACAACTGTCCGAGGCATTGCAGAGGGGCAACGCAAAGGAAGTAACCGCCCTTGTACAGGAAGCACTTGACAACGGAGTTACCGCCCAGCGTATTCTGGATGAGGGACTGCTCAAGGGCATGGGCCTGCTCGGCGTTCGGTTTAAAAACAACGAGGTGTTTGTTCCCGAGGTTCTGATAGCCGCGCGCGCCCTAAATAAAGGGGTGGAGCTGCTGAAGGCCAAGCTTATCGAGGAAGGCGTTAAGCCAATCGGCAAGGTGATTATCGGTACGGTTAAGGGCGACCTGCATGATATCGGAAAAAACCTCGTCAAAATGATGATGGAGGGAGCGGGATTTTCGGTTATTGACCTTGGTGTGGACGTGTCGGATGAAAGCTTTGTGGAAGCGGTAAAAACACATCAACCCGATATATTAGCCATGTCGGCCTTGCTGACCACAACCATGAACCAGATGGAGACGGTTATCAATGCGCTGAGCAGCGCCGGCCTGCGCGACAAGGTAAAGGTGATGATCGGAGGCGCGCCGATTACCCAGAGCTTCTGCGAACAGATAGGCGCCGACGCGTACACCCCGGACGCCGCTTCGGCTGCCGAGACTGCCAAAACATTTGTATCTTAATAATGCAAAATTGACGAAAGCGGATGTACCTTCCTTGGTACATCCGCTTTCGTCAGTTTTGCAGGCTTTAGCCTGTTTTGACGCGCCTTGGCCATGAAGCAGTTTTAACTTCAAGATTTCTTCTCGCTCATGCCGCGGGGCACCCCCTGTTCTACTCAGTCTTGCTAAAGCAAGCCCGGGCAGAAAGGGGGGAAAGACCGCCGGGGAGGGTTTCGATTCCCTCCCCGGACCCCTCCGCAAACGACCAAAGGCTGCCGCCTTTGGAATCCGCAGATTGTGATAAATTGTGAGATTTAAATTCTATCGAAGCAGATAGAACAAGTGATGCTCTTTTGAGAGTGGTAGGACAAGTGGTGCAAAGTGGTGCAGTAGAAAGAATTTTCACTGCATCCAGAGATGCTTGCCAGTAATATGCCCTTTTAGGGTCTATGCAAGCCATCGAATAAGCCCGCGGTTCTTGACTTGCAAATTTATTCGGTTTGGGGTTGGGATTCGGTTTCCGCACCCCGGCTTTCGGCTTCCTGACCTTCGGATTCCATGACTTCCTGTTCGGGTATCTCGACCGTCTTGCGGCTTTCGGTAATCGAAAGCACCAAGGTGTCAGGCGGGAGCTGAATCTCAATATCGGAATTATTTGCGATATCGAGGTCGCTTAGCATTATATTTGTGCCCACATCCATGCCTTTTAAATCAATCTCGACCGATTCGATAAGGTGCTCGGGAAGCGCCCGATAGGGAATCTCGGACAGCGCCTGTTGTACTATTCCCGAAACCTTATCTTTATTTAACAGCATAATTTTAATCGTGCTTGAAACAGGTTCTCCCTCCAGCAGGGTCTGGAAATTCAGATGCTCTATCTCGCCGGTGACCGTTCTGTACGTAGCTTGTTTTAACAATGCCGAGTATTTCTTTCTTCCGATCACCAGGTCAATTTTTCTTCCCGTGAAGCCGGATTTTAAAAAACGCGAGGCCTCTCCTTGGGGCAGTTGAATTTTCAAGGATTCCTCAAGGTTTTTCCCGAATAATACGCCGGGAACAATTCCTTTTCTCCTTAACTGCTTGGGTTTTAAGTCCTCGCTCCGAGGCTCTGCCTTCAAAGTAAACATCATTAACTCTCCTTTGCTCACAGAGTGGTTTCTTTTGCTTTACTGTGAATTTTTACTGTGCTCTTAATAGTATAGCATAGATTCCCCGATTAGTAAAATATTATGGAAGGTTTACTGATTATCCGTTCCACCGTTCACCCTGCCAATCGATATTTTCAAATACCCAAGCGGTCAACTCATTAAACGACGGATGTATCACCAT
>JAAYKB010000198.1 GCA_012522615.1 Clostridiales bacterium | reverse complement strand
TTGTTTTGAAAAATAACGGAAATAACGGCAGGTATTTTTATATGAATTATACAGCCGTTATTGAATTATATTTAATGCAAATACCGTTTGTCAGCCCTGCCGCTGTTATGCTATAATACTTTATGTATTTTATTGTTTATATTATGACGAAAAGGGATGTTTATGGATTTATTTAATATCTTGACAATGATCGGCGGCCTGGCCCTCTTCCTCTTCGGCTTGAGCGTTATGGGGACGGGACTTGAAAAAAGTGCGGGCAACAGGCTGAAGTCCCTGTTGGGAAAAATGACCACTACCAAGTGGAACGGCTTTTTGCTCGGCCTCGGGGTTACGGCCATCATACAGAGCTCGTCGGCGACCACGGTTATTGTGGTCGGATTTGTAAACTCGAGCATCATGTCCCTGAAGCAGGCTATCAATATTATTATGGGCGCCAATGTCGGCACCACCGTCACCTCATGGTTACTGAGCTTGTCCGGACTTGAGGGGGACAATATTTTTGTCAAAATGTTCAAGCCCACCTCGTTCACCCCCATACTCGCCCTTATCGGTATTATCTTTTTTATGTTCTTAAAAAACCAGAAGAAAAAGGATATCGGCATGATCCTCCTCGGATTTTCTGTTCTGATATTCGGTATGGATGCCATGTCGACCGCTGTCAAGCCTCTTGCCGAGGTCGAGGCCTTCCGGAACATTCTGCTTATGTTTTCAAACCCGTTTTTGGGGGTTTTGGCCGGGGCGGTGCTGACCGGAATTATCCAGAGCTCCTCGGCCTCGGTCGGTATATTGCAGGCCCTGTCCGCAACAGGTCAGGTCACCATCGGGTCGGCAATTCCCATCATCATGGGTCAGAATATCGGAACCTGCGTCACCGCCTTAATTTCCTCGGTGGGCACCAACAAGAACGCCCGCCGCGCCGCCTTTGTGCATTTGTATTTTAATATTATCGGCACCCTTATTTTCCTGATCCTCTTTACGATTCTCAACAGTGTTTTTAAGTTTGCCTTTGTAAGCCTTGCCGCCAACCAGTTCATTATCGCGGTCGTCCATACCTCATTCAATATTTTATCCACAGCCCTGTTGTTCCCCTTTGGCGGGTTGCTTGAAAAGCTGGCATATAAAACCGTTAAGGACAACGACAAGGAGGACAAGTCCATCTTGCTGGATACCCGTTTGTTCTCCACCCCGTCCATCGCCATAAATCGGAGCAGAACTGTAACCGGAGAGATGGCCGATATTGTTCGGGATTGTATGCGGCAGGCAATGGATATACTTTTTGATTACCGTGAAGACGTAGCGACCCAGGTCAGGGAGGCCGAAGCCAAAACCGATATGTATGAGGATATGCTCGGGACATACCTTGTCAAGCTTTCAGGCCACAGCATGGCCATTGAGGACAGCACCGAAGCCGCCAAGCTGCTTTATCTTATCGGGGAATTCGAGAGGATATCCGACTATGCGGTCAACGTCGTCAATTCGTCTCTTGAAATGTATGAAAAGAAAATGCAGTTTTCACAGCCGGCTCAAAACGAATTGAAAACCATGATGCTGGCTGTAGATGAGATTATCGCAATCTCGTTTGCATCCTTTAAGGAAAACGACATCAGGCTTGCCGCTTCGGCCGAACCGCTGGAGCAGGTTATAGATGATTTGAAGAGCAGGTTGAAAAAGAACCATATCTCACGCCTGCAATGCAATGAATGTACCATTGAGATGGGGTTTGTCTTCTCGGATCTGATTACAGTGCTTGAACGGACGGCCGACCATTGCTCCAATATTGCCGGTTGTGTTATCGAGATGTCGCACAAGAGTATGGATATGCATGACTACTTTGACAAGCTCAAGCGGCAGCCCGATGACAATTATATAAGGCAGTACAATGAATATTTAAAGAAATACTCTATCGGCGTTTGATATATAAACGGCATATTTAAGGGGTGCACAAGCATGTGCACCCCTTAAATCAATGCTTTAGCTGGAAATAACCACCGGTTATACTTTAACGATATAAAGATTGTTTATTATATTTTACATGGCTCTTTGTCAATAGTTTGGGTAAACCTAAAAAGCTGTATTGACAATGCGGCAGGTGAAACTTCTGCCGCTTTATTCAAGCCTTTTTACAACCGCCCCGACATCACATAAATTCTGCTCTAGTTTTTCGTAACCGCGGTCGATATGGTGTATATGCGAGACCTCGGTTATACCGTCGGCCGCAAGCCCTGCTATCACAAGCGCCACCCCGCCGCGCAGGTCCGTACATTCAACCTCCGCTCCCGACAGGCGGCTCACCCCCTCCACCACCGCAACCCGGCCTTCAATTTTTATTCTCGCCCCCAAACGCATAAGCTCCCCCGCGTGCTTATATCGGCTTTCAAATATATTTTCAATAAACACGCTGGTACCGTCGGCGACACAAACCATCGCCATGGTGGGGGCCTGCGCGTCGGTCGGAAAACCCGGATAGGGCATGGTTCTCACCGAGCGAATCCTGCTTAGTCTCGGCGGAGCGGTTATTAGCAGCTCTCCTTTGCCGGGCGTAACCGTGCATCCCGCCTCCTCAAACGCAGGCAAAACCGTGGCGATATGCTCGGGTCTCACCGATTTCAAAACAAGGTTGCCGCCCGTTATGGCCGCCGCCGCCATATAGGTCACGGTTTCGATGCGGTCGGGTATAACCCGGTGGGAACATCCGTACAGGGCGTCGACCCCCTCAACCGTTATGGCGCTTTCGCCCGCACCCGATATACGCGCGCCGCATCGGTTCAGGTAATCGCACAAATCAACTATTTCGGGTTCGCGCGCCGCATTGAGTATTGATGTTATTCCCTCCGCCGTTACCGAAGCCAGCAGGATGTTTTCGGTCGCCCCCACGCTCGGAAATGCCAGCGCAATGCTTGTTCCTTTGAGCCTCCCTTCGACACGGCATTCCAGTCTGCCGCCTTCCTCGTTTATCTCCATTCCAAGCTGCCGCAGGGCTGATAAATGGAGATCTATCGGACGTGTTCCTAATTCGCATCCGCCGGGGAAAGACATGTGCGCCTCCCCTGTTCGCGCCGCAATCGCACCCAGAAATACAATTGAGGAGCGCATTTCCCGCATTAATGTATCCGGAATATCGCTGCGGTTAAGCCCGTTTGAATCCACCGTAACACAGGAGTCGGTGCGGCTGACATTACACCCGAGATATCTCAGGATACGAACCGAGGCCGCAACATCGGAAAGCAACGGACAATTATGTATTTCACTTATACCTCTCGCGAGCAGAGTAGCCGCGAGCACCGGAAGCGCACTGTTTTTAGCGCCGTGCACGGTCACGGCACCGCTGATTCTATGTTTGCCTTCAATCATCAGTCTCGACATTTCACGCACCCTTTCGCATTTGGAGAGAGCGTAACGGTGCCATTGCAAAAAACGCACCTGTGCCTTGTTTGAGAACCCCCGCGTTTTTTGCAATAGCTCCATAACACCACAGCAAGACCGGGTCTGTGATGTTACACGCACCTGCAAAACCATCCTATGCTAAAAAGCGCGTATAGGTGAATAATGGCAGGGTACGGAGCGATTTGCGGCAATATATAAACCGCCGGAAACAGCGTCACATTCAGCTGCCTCCGGCGGTTACTATCGTATCTGAAAACTTTATTTTCTACGGTCTTTGAGCACCTGCATTACAGCCGCATAGATTCGGTCTGCGGCATCATAGATTGCCGCCTTGCGCGCCCTTTCGCCCATTCGGAGCATAATATCCGGCGACGACGTAATCCGCTTTATCTCTCTCCAAAGTACATCGGGAGTAAGATTCTTTTCCTCGATACAGACCGCCGCGCCCTTGTTTACAAGCGCCATCGCGTTGTGATACTGATGGTTTTCGGCAACATTCGGCGACGGGACAAGAATGGACGGCTTGCCTAATGCGGGAAGCTCGCTCAATGTCATGGCGCCGCAGCGCGATATTACAAGATCTGCGGCCGCCATACAGCGCGCCATGTCGTTGATATATTCAAGCACCCGTATGCTTTTGTTATCCTCTGTGATTCCTCTTTCCCTGAGCTTTTGGGTCATGGCGGCATAACCCGCCCGGCCTGTGGCGTGGATATGCTGCAGTCTGCCCTTTTCATCGCTTTTAATCAATACCTCGACCATCGCCTGGTTCAGCCTGCCCGCCCCCAGACTGCCTCCGAACGAGAGAACCAACGGGCGTTCGTCAAGGTTGAGCTGCTTTCTCGCGGCCTCGCGGTCAATCAGCATAAACTCTTCCCTTAAAGGGTTGCCCGTGACAACCACCTTTGCCGCTGCGGGAAGATACTTCCTCGCCTCCCTTTCGGAAATAAGTACGGCGTCCGCATATTTCGACAGCATCCGCACCGTCACGCCCGGAAAGGCATTGGACTCATGTACGACAACGGGTATGTTCATCTTTGCGGCCTTTCGCAAAATAGGGCCGCTCACATATCCTCCGGTCCCGATTGCAATATCGGGTTTGAAATCCTTTAGGATACGCGCACATTCCGCCCCCGCGGTCAAAACATGATAGGCGGCGGACAGATTCCGTCCGATATTTTTAAGCGAGGGCCTTCGCTGAAAGCCCTCCACCTTTATGGTTTTTATCGGGTATCCGGCTTCGGGAACAAGCCGGGTTTCCATGCGTCCCTCCGCGCCCACAAACAGGATTTCGGCGTCGGGATTCTCTTTTTTTATCTTTGCGGCAATGGCAAGCGCGGGATTGATATGTCCCGCCGTGCCCCCGCCGGTCATTAATACTCGCATAATCTTCCTCCTGTCAATTTCGGGCGGCTAGGATTCGCCGGGAGATGTATGGCGCGAAACGGCAAGAACCACGCCCATCTGCGCCAGCAGCATGACAAGCGACGTGCCGCCGTAACTGAAAAAGGGCAGGCTTATACCAGTATTGGGGATGGTGTTGGTGACAACCGCCATGTTCATTATTGCCTGAATACCAACCTGTACGGTCAGTCCGATTGCCAGCATCGATCCGAATTTGTCGGGGGACTTCATGCCTATTGTTATGCCGCGCCAAACCAGAAGGGCAAACAGAATAATGATAAGAACCGCTCCGACAAAGCCGAGTTCCTCGCATATAACCGAAAAAATAAAATCGTTGTGCGGCTCGGGCAGGAAGAGATGCTTTTGTCTGGAGTTGCCGAGCCCCTGTCCCATGATGCCGCCCGACCCGATGGCAAACAGAGACTGTACTATCTGCCATGCCTCATTGCTGTTTTCGGCATACGCCCTCATCGGGTCAAGCCATACACCTATTCTGTCCTGTTCATAGCCCTTGACAAACACCATATAAAAAAACGAGCCCGCTCCCAATCCAACCGTCAACAGCAGATACAAAAGCCGTGTGCCTCCGATATACATCATGAATATGCCGATCGCAAGCAGCAGGATGGTTCCCGAAAGGTGGGGTTCAAGAAAGACCAGCCCGCAGGTTATGCCGAGTATCAGCATAAACGGTATATAGCCCGCCGTCAGGGTTTTCATTCTTTTATGGTTGATTGAGATTAGGTGGGAAAATAAAAGAATCAATGCAAATTTGGCGATTTCCGAGGGCTGGAACTGGAAGCCGGGCAGTCGTATCCAGCGATGCACCCCGGTGGACGACGGGAGAACAAGGACTATCCCAAGCAAAATATATGACAGCGCCATCAGAGGAATCGCAAAATGGTGAAGTATGTGATAGTCGATCGTAGAAATAACCAGCATCAGCACAACGCCCGCCACCGCGAATATAATCTGCTTTTTTATAAAATGAAAGCTGTCCTGGTTATTCCAATAATAGGAATAGGCATAGCTTGCTGAAAACAGACTGATAAGCCCCACCACGAGGATTATCATCAGTATAATCAAAAAAGGCATATCAAAGCCCTGCGACACCGTAAAAAGCCGCAGCCGCTTTTTTTGTTTTTGCGAGGTTGCCGACGATGCGGCTCTCGAAGCTGCCATTTAAGCATCATACCTTTCTATGCCCTCTTTGCGGGATTGGCAAAATTTCCATTTATTCAGTATACCGACCAAACGGCAGGATTATGCGTTATTACACTATTAAAAGCTTCGGCGCAGTCATGTCAGGCGTAAATCAGAATCGCCGCCGCGGCTATACTCCCCGCAAGTGTTATCAATGAGAATACAACCACGATTTTGTTCTCGCTCCAGTCCGACATCTCCAGATGGTGGTGAAGCGGCGCCATTTTAAACAGTCTCTTGCCGTGTGTCGCCTTAAAATACAGAACCTGAAGCGAAACAGAAAGAACCTCGACAATATAGATGATGCCAACAAAGACAAGTAGAAACGGTTGGTTTATTCCGAACGCGAAGGCTGTTATAATTCCTCCGAGGAACAGGGCGCCGGTATCCCCCATTATCACCCTTGCGGGATAGAGGTTCCAAACCAGAAAGCCCGCAATAGCTCCGGCTGTAACGGCCGCCAGCAGGCTTTGACCGAGATAGCCTTTTATTCCGGCGGCAACGATGAAAAACAGGGACGCAAAAAAGCTGACCGTCCCGCAGAGCCCGTCAATTCCGTCTGTGATATTGACAGCATTGCTCATGCTGACCACAGCAAACATTGCAAACGGTATAATCCATATTCCGAAATCAACATATCCCAGAAACGGAACCTCAACCGAGGTGCCGCCCGCCATATACAGCGACGAGGCGTATCCTAAGGCTACAAGCAGCTGTCCGAACAACTTTTGGCGTGCCGTCAGCCCGAGATTCCTCTTTTTAACCACCTTTATATAATCGTCTGCAAATCCGAGAGCTCCGCAAAGAACCGCCATTAAAAGCCCGCCGAACAGGCTGGTGAGGGTGAGCTGGGTAGCCCTGAATATCCTAATCTTCAGTATAAATTCGAAGACCGCGACTGCGGCGGAGAACGTCAAAACCGATGAGCCTATGAAAAGAATGCCGCCCATGGTGGGGGTTCCCTGCTTCTTTTTATGCCATGCAGGCCCAATCTCCCTGATTGTCTGTCCGATTTTCAGCCTGAGAAGAAAGGGGATTACCTTTCGTCCGGCAAGCGCCGCAATCAGGAATGCTGCCACAGCGGACGCTGCAATAGCGGTCATGGTTTTTATATCCATTATTTCAATCATGCCTTTCAAATGAAGTTTCCCGCCTGTCGATTATCTGACAATCTCGCAGATAATCGACATCTTATTCTCCCGCCGTTTTCCTAAGGGCGTCGGCGACAACCTCGCGCTCGTCCAGATGTATCACGCCGTCGGCAAGTATCTGATATGTTTCATGTCCCTTGCCCGCCAGCAGGATGGTGTCATCCGGCAGGGCGTTGGCGATTGCCCAGTGGATAGCTTCAACCCGATTTTCAATCACCTTGAAAGGCGTGGCGTTTTCGGGTATTCCTTTAACAATCTCTTCAATGATTGCAGCCGGATTCTCGGTGCGCGGATTATCCGAAGTGACGATCAGGAAGTCCGACAGAGCTGCGGCAACAGCGCCCATTAAAGGCCTTTTTGAGCGGTCTCGGTCGCCGCCGCATCCAAACAGGGTAACCAGCCTGCCCCGACTGCATTCCTTCATTGTTTTGCATATTTTTTCAAGCCCGTCCGGGGTGTGGGCATAGTCAATTACAACCGTGAAATCGCGTCCGGTCGGGACAATCTCCGCCCTGCCCTTTACGCCGGGTATACTGCCCAATGTCTCGACAACCTGTTGAAACGGAAGCCCGAGAGACAGCGCGCAGGACGCCGCCGCCATCGAGTTGTATACCGAAAATAACCCCGGAATGGGTAAACGCACCCTTCCGATTTCGCCGGT
>JAAYKB010000036.1 GCA_012522615.1 Clostridiales bacterium | reverse complement strand
AACATCTGAGAATTTAATTTTAAAATATTGACTAACACACCATGGCATGCTATATTATTATAGCTGTCCGTGGCGAGCGGAAAACATATGCTGGTGTAGCTCAGCCGGTAGAGCAGCTGATTTGTAATCAGCAGGTCGGGGGTTCGAGTCCGTCCACCAGCTCCAAATTAAGCCGTATGCCTGAAAAGTCAGGTATACGGCCGTTTTTTATGCTTTCATAAAGATTGTTTAAAGGACATACAAAGTGAATGTAGGCACTGATTTTCGGGTTGTAGTATGAACGTATTTTAACAAAAACGGCACACAAGGGCGAGGTATCCTCACCGCGCCCTTGTGGTTTTTGAGATATTCCGTTATCCGGTAGGTCTCATAAACATCTGTGTCCAATAAAGCGTGCCGTTGGCTTTCTTGGCGCAGCCGACGCCCGTCTGGGAGTACGAACGGGAAAGAATATTTGACCGGTGACCGGGTGAGTTCATCCATGCGTTTACGACTTCTTGGGCGGTCCTCTGTCCGTATGCAATGTTTTCGGCAGCGGCAGAGAATCTCAGCCCGAACGCCTCCATCATATCAAACGGGGAGCCGTAAGTCGGGGACTGATGGGCAAAATAATTTTTGTCAATCATGTCCTGAGACTTATATCTTGCGACACGGGAAAGCTGCCAGTTTGCTGTCAGGGCAGGCAGCCCGCGGCTGGTGCGTTCTTTATTGATAAGACGTATTACCTCTGATTCAAACGACTCAAGAGGAGCTGCTTCAGGGATATTTATCTTCTGACCGGGATAAATAAGATTGGGGTTTTTTATTCCGGGATTGGCCTTGATAAGCTCTGAAACACCCACTTGATATTTAACAGCGATTTTCCACATAGAGTCGCCCCGGACAACCGTATAAGTGGCTCTCTGGGCGGATGCGCCGAATCCGATTGACGCAGAAATAATTAGTGCGGCAAACGTAGAAATGAGCCTTTTCAAATAATCACCTCCCGAATTATTTTATCCTCGGCGATTATTTTTAATCTGAAAAATATTGAGTCCTAAAGCAGTCACTGGGATATAAAAAGTAAAATAAAGTCTTTTTATATTCTTTGAAAACAGCATAAAAATATAAAATGAAAAATAAGGTTTTTAAATTTGAACACTAAGCAAGCTGTGTCCCACCCATCAGATATCGGTCACACTCACGGGCGGCGGCACGCCCCTCGCTGATTGCCCATACCACCAGACTTTGCCCTCTGCGCATATCGCCTGCCGCAAAAATGCCCTCGACATTTGTCAGGTGGCTTCCGTATTCCGCCTTGATGTTGGAGCGCGGGTCGCGTTCCAACGAAAGGGCGTCGGGCAGATAGTCCTCGGGGCCGAGAAAGCCCATTGCCAACAGCACAAGCTGTGCCGGCAGTACCCTTTCCGACCCGACGATCTCTACGGGGGTCATATGTCCGTTTTCGTTCTTTTTCCATTCGACACTGACGGTATGCACAGCCTTGACATTGCCGTTTTCATCCCCCTCAAACCGCTTGGCCGTTGCCTGATATATCCGCGGATCACAGCCCTGCAGTGAAACCGCCTCTTGCTGACCGTAGTCGGTCTTCAGTACGAACGGCCATTCCGGCCACGGGTTTTGCGGGGCTCTGGCTTCAGGCGGGAGCGGCATGATTTCAAGCTGTCGTACGCTTTTGCACCCGTGGCGTATGCTGGTGCCGACGCAATCGGTGCCGGTATCCCCGCCGCCGATGATAATGACGTCCCTGTCCTTTGCTGAGATATATCTGCCGTCGGTCAGGCTGGAGTCCAGCAGACTCTTTGTGTTCGAGCGCAGGAACTCCATTGCAAAATGAATGCCCTTCAGTTCCCGCCCCTCAATCATAAGATCCCGGGGCTGCGTTGCGCCGCAGCACAAAACGACGGCGTCAAACCTCTTTAAAAGCTCGGCGGGATTTATATCCCTGCCGACATCGGCGCCGGTACGGAATATAACTCCTTCCTCCCGCATCAGGGCAATACGCCGCAGCACGACGGCTTTATCCAGCTTCATATTTGGGATGCCATACATCAACAGGCCGCCCGGGCGGTCCTCTCTTTCAAATACGGTAACTGCGTGTCCGGATTTGTTGAGCTGGTCGGCACAGGCGAGACCCGAGGGGCCGGAACCGATAACGGCAACGCGCTTGCCTGTTCTGAGCTTCGGGGGTTCCGGTTTAATCCATCCCTCGTCCCATGCCTTGTCTATTATGGCGCATTCGTTCATTTTAATGGTGACCTGCGGGGCGTTGATGCCGATGGTACAGGATCCCTCGCACGGGGCGGGACAGACCCGCCCCGTGAATTCGGGGAAATTGTTTGTTTTGAGCAGCCTTTTAACCGCCTGACGCCAAAGTCCGCGGTAAATAAGATCGTTCCATTCAGGTATAAGGTTATTAAGCGGACAGCCGGACGCCGCATCGCCCAGAAGCATGCCCGAATGGCAGAACGGGATGCCGCAGTTCATACAGCGCGCTCCCTGTATCCGCTGCTCCTCTTCGTTTAAGCGGGTGTGGAACTCGTTCCAGTCATGTATACGCTCCGACACCGGACGGTCAGGCGGAAGCAACCGTTCATAGTCCATAAATCCGGTTGGTTTTCCCATAATTGTGTTCACCCTTTCCCACGGCTTGCGAAAATGCTATCGCAAGCCTTTTACTTACCGGCCTCTTCAAAAGCCGCTATCAGCGCGTCCTCATGGGACATGCCCTGCTGTTCGAATTTCCGGATGAGAAGAAGCATGCGCTGGTAATCCCCGGGCATGACCTTGACAAATCTGCAGATGATTTCATTAAAACGCGCAAGTATATCTGCTGCGTATTCGCTTTTTGTGTATTCGACATGGCGGCGTATCAACCCGCACACCTCCTCAATATCGTCGGGATGATTGAGGGGTTGAAGTTCGACCATCTCCTTATTGCACCGGCTCTCAAAGCTGCCGTCAAGGTCAAGTACATAGGCGATGCCGCCCGACATGCCCGCCGCGAAATTGCGTCCGGCGGAACCGAGAACAACCACCCGTCCGCCGGTCATGTACTCGCATCCATGATCCCCGACCCCCTCGACGACCGCAACGGCGCCGCTGTTTCTGACACAGAAGCGCTCGCCCGCTATACCGCGGATATATGCTTCGCCCGAGGTTGCGCCGTACAGCGCGACATTACCGATAATGACATTATGTTCGGGGGTAATTGACGAATCTCTGTCGGGATAGACGATAATACGCCCGCCCGAAAGACCTTTTGCGATATAGTCGTTTGCCTCACCCTCAAGCTCCAGCGTTATGCCTTTAGGAATGAATGTGCCAAAGCTCTGTCCGGCGGTACCCCTGAAATGGAGGTGGATGGTGTCATCCGGCAGCCCGTCGGGGCCGTAACGCCGGGTGATCTCGCTGCCAAGCTGGGTTGCCACGGCACGATTGGTGTTTTTTATCGGGAAGCTTGCCCGGATATGCTCGCCCGACTCGATAGCCGGTCGGCATAACGGAATCAGCACTCGACGGTCAAGCGTGGCTTCGAGCCGATGATCCTGTGATTTTTGGAAGCGGCGGCCAACCTCGGGTCCAAGATCAGGGATATAAAGCAGCGGAGAAAGGTCTACACCGCTTGCTTTCCAATGTTCGACTGCCTTGTCTGCGCGCAGTCTGTCCGTGTGTCCGACCATTTCGTCTATGGTGCGAAAGCCGAGCTGCGCCATAATCTCGCGCACTTCCTGTGCGATAAACCTCATAAAACTCATCACATATTCGGGCTTGCCGCAAAATCTCTCCCGCAGCACGGGGTTCTGGGTTGCCACCCCGACCGGACAGGTATCGAGATTGCAAACCCGCATCATGACGCAGCCTAGCGTGATAAGCGGAGCGGTCGCGAAGCCGAACTCTTCCGCCCCGAGAAGCGCGGCGACAACAACGTCGCGTCCGGTAAGCAGCTTGCCGTCGGTTTCGACTACAATCCGGTCGCGCAGGTCGTTAAGCATCAGGGTCTGGTGGGTCTCGGCAAGCCCGAGCTCCCACGGAAGACCCGCGTGCTGTATACTGGTTTTGGGCGAGGCGCCCGTGCCGCCGTCATAGCCGCTGATAAGCACAACATCGGCGCGTCCCTTGGCGACACCTGCGGCAACCGTGCCGACGCCGACTTCGGATACAAGCTTGACGCTGATTCGGGCTTCTCGGTTGGCGTTTTTAAGATCGTGTATAAGCTCTGCGAGATCCTCGATTGAGTAGATGTCATGGTGCGGGGGCGGAGAAATCAGCCCCACTCCGGGGGTGGAATGTCGGGTGCTGGCAATCCACGGATATACCTTGCGTCCGGGAAGCTGCCCTCCCTCGCCGGGCTTGGCGCCCTGGGCGATTTTAATTTGAATTTCTTTCGCGTGCACAAGATAATCGCCGGTCACGCCGAAGCGGCCGGAAGCCACCTGTTTGATGGCGCTGCATTTGGAATCCCCGTTTTCCATGGGAATAAACCGCTGCGGGTCTTCCCCTCCCTCGCCGGAATTGCTTTTGCCACCGAGACGGTTCATGGCGATTGCAAGAGTCTCATGCGCCTCCTTGCTTATTGAACCGTAGGACATTGCACCTGTTTTGAATCTGCGTACAATGCTTTCGACCGGCTCAACCTCATCAAGGGGGACAGGATTATCCGACGGTATAAGCTTGAGCAGTCCGCGCAGGGTGCAGCGGTTTGGTGTCTCCTGATTAATTAAGGCGCTGTACTCCTTGAACAGCGCATAGTCCCCGCTGCGAACCGCCTGTTGCAGCTTGTGTATCGTCATGGGATTGAACCTGTGGTACTCTCCGTTTTTGCGCCACTGGTATTGCCCTCCCGACGGCAAGCCCTTGTCGACCTCATTCGGGTCGAAGGCGGAGTCATGACGGCTCTGTGCTTCAGCCGCGATTACGTCAAGCCCGATGCCCCCGATGCGGGACGGGGTGGCGGTGAAATACTTGTCTATGACCTCTTTGCCAATGCCGAGGGCTTCAAATATCTGGGCGCCCTGATAGCTCTGGATTGTGGAGATACCCATTTTGGAAAGGACCTTAACGACGCCTTTGACCGCCGCGTTAATATAACGCCCGCGTGCCTCCTCGGCGGTTATTCCGTAAATATTTCGGTTTGCAATCAGCTCGTCGATAATATCGAATGCCAGCCAAGGGTTGACGGCCGAAACGCCGTATGCCAGCAAAAGGGCAAAATGGTGAACCTCGCGCGGTTCGCCCGATTCCAGAATGATTCCTATGCGGATTCGGTTCTGTCTTCGCACAAGATGATGGTGCAAACCGGAGACAGCCAGCAGGGCGGGAATAGGCACAAGGCCTTCGCCCAGACCGCGGTCGGACAGAATCAGTATGTTGCTGCCAGCGTCGATTGCCGAATCGGCGGCATCAAAAAGCCTATCCATCGCCGTCTTTAATCCCTGCTCGCCGCTCCCTGCAGAGAACAGGATGGGCAGAACGGCGGATTTGAACCCCGGTTTGTTGATTGAACGAAGTCTTTCGAGCTCCCGGTTGGAGAGTATAGGATGGTTCAGCTTTATCTGATAGCAGTCGTCCGCCCGGGAATCGACAAGGTTGATGTCCGCGCCGATATAGGTCTCGGTGGCCGTTACTATATCCTCGCGGTATGCGTCAATCGGCGGATTGGTAACCTGTGCAAAAAGCTGCTTGAAATAGTTATAAAGCAGTTGGTTACGGTCGGACAAAACCGCAAGCGGTACATCCTGTCCCATTGCGCCGACCGCCTCGGCACCATCTCTTGCCATTGGCAGAACCAGTGAATGTATATCCTCGTGGGTGTATCCGAAAGCCTTTTCCAGCCGCTCCATATCGGCGGTCCTTTTTTTCTCACAAGCAGAGGATTCCGAATCTGGAAGAGCGTCAAGGCTTATGGTATAGCGGTTCAGCCATTTGCGGTAAGGGTGGGCGGAAGAAATTTTGTGCTTGATTTCATCGTCGGTAATAATACACCCCTGCTCAGTATCAATCAGCAGCATCCTCCCCGGACGAAGCCGTTCCCTGCTGATAATGTCCTCAGGCGGAATATCAAGAACCCCCGCCTCGGAGGCAAGCACGACCAGACCGTCTTTTGTCACGCAATATCGGGATGGGCGAAGTCCGTTCCGGTCAAGCAGCGCCCCAACCTGTACCCCATCCGTGAAAGCCACAGCGGCAGGACCGTCCCACGGCTCCATCAGCATGCTGTGAAACTCGTAAAAGGCTTTTTTCTCCGGACTCATGCCTTCATGCTTTGACCAGGGTTCGGGGACCATCATCATGGCTGCATGGGGAAGGGAACGCCCTGCAAGGTGCAAAAACTCAAGACAGTTGTCAAACATGGCCGAGTCGCTGCCATTTTCATTAATGATGGGAAAAAGCCTTTCGATATTGGTACCGAAGCATTCCGTATTAATGCCCGACTGACGCGAGCGCATCCAATTTACATTTCCGCGTATGGTGTTGATTTCGCCGTTATGGATGATATAGCGGTAGGGATGGGCGCGCTCCCAACTCGGAAAGGTGTTGGTGCTGTAACGCGAATGAACAAGGGCTAGTGCGGACTCGACCTGCAGACTTGTTAAATCGACATAAAAGGCGGCAACCTGATCGGCCGTCAGCATCCCCTTATAAACAATAGTACGGCATGAAAGGCTTGCAAAGTAAAAGTAATCGGGGCTGCTTTCGGGAAGTCCCATACACAGGCTTTCACAGCGCTTGCGTACCACATACAGCCTGCGCTCAAAGGCCATCGTATCCCCGATATCACCCCTCTTGCCTATGAAAAGCTGGCGAATAAAGGGGCGGCTGGCTTTGGCCGCCTCTCCGAGCCGGTCTTGGTTGACGGGGCAGGTGCGCCATCCGAGAATATTCAGCCCCTCCTCGGCGACAATCTCCTCAATCTTTTGCTCACAGCGCCCCCTGTTTTCCCTGCCTCGCGGCAAAAAAACCATGCCTGCGCCGTATTCGCCGGCGGACGGCAGCTCTATCCCTGCGGACGGGCATGCCTGACGAAAAAATTTGTCCGGAATCTGAATTAAAATGCCTGCCCCGTCGCCGGTGTTGGACTCACTGCCCGCTCCTCCGCGATGAGCAAGATTTTTAAGGATTGTCAACGCCTGCAAGATAATTTTATGACTTTTTTGACCATGCATATTAACCACTGCACCGATTCCGCATGCGTCATGCTCAAATACAGGATTATATAGTCCCTGTGCCCGTGGAATTTCTCTGGCTTGAAACGACATAAGAAACAACCTCTCTGAAATATATAAATTGAATTTATAAACCATGAATCCTGCATAAATAATTGAAAAGGGGCCTAATTTAACAATAACACCATCTATTTTTGCAAGTCAGTGGCGTTATTATATCATATGCAGGATTATATATCAATGCTTTCATATAAAAAATATAAATAAACCGTCGCTTATGCCGCTGACGATTTTATATTACAAAGCTGTAATTGAATTTATAACAAAAATTTAAAGCAAATTCGACAAATTATGATATAATACATCTAAAGGCTTTCATTCCGTCCCCACTGGTTATGAACGGAATTATAAATAGATATGCCGCATAAAAATAGATAGGCACGCTTGTATGCATGCTTGCCTGCATACATGTACAAGGCGCATCGCAATATTACCCGGCAAAAGCGGAATGTGAAAGAAGCGTAGACAGATGAAACACGCCCGCAGGAAATTTCACTATAAAAATTTGTTTGCCTTGATGGGACTTCCCTATGCAAGGCTTGTGTTTCATATTGCTTCATTTATCTATCTCGAAATGCTGTTCCGCATATGGATTTTCCGTTCCCTGCTCGGCATTGGCACATTATATTCTGTTCTATTTGCCATCCCCGCCGGGACGCTGGTTTACATACTGTCCTCGGTTTTTAAGGAGAGGGTAAACCGCGTACTGTCATGGGTGGTTATCGTGATTTATACCCTGCCCTATGCCGTTCAGGTGGTTTATTATTCGGTATTCCGTACATTTTTGTCCCTCTATTCGGTTACAGGAGCAAGTCAGGTACTACAGTTCTGGCAGCAAATCCTTATTGCTATTGTAAAAAGCCTGCCCATATTAATCCCAATGTCCGTCCCTCTGGTTTTTATGCTGGTGTTCGGGATGAAAGGTTTTAGCTTCTTTCGCCTCCCGCCGCGCTTGCTTGCCATATCGTGCGGGGGAACTGCGGTGTTGCATTTTCTTCCCGTGCTTGTCATGTGCGGCACCGGTCAAGGGGTATATACCCCGTACGATCTCTATTTCCGTACCCCCGCGCCCGAGCTGTCCATGCAAAAGCTGGGCATGCTGACATCAATGCGGCTGGACCTGAAACGTCTGGTTTTCGGGTTTCCGTCAGAATCGGACGACGGTGAGCCGCCCCTAAAAGATTCTACGGCACAAAACGAGCCGGAAGAGTCGGAGCCCCCTGTTGTTCCGGTCGATGTGCCTATATACAAGCCGAATATTATCGACATAGATTTCGATCGGCTGACAGATAACGAAAAGGATAAAACCCTCCTGAAAATGCACCAGTACTTTTCGCAGGTCGAGCCGACCATGGAAAATAAATATACCGGTATGTTCAAGGACTGTAACCTTGTCTTTATAACCGCCGAATCCTATTCACATTACGCGATTGACAAGGATTTGACTCCCACACTGTATAAGCTTGCAAACGAGGGCTTCAGGTTCCACAACTTTTACAATCCGGCCTGGGGGGTAAGCACCAGTGACGGGGAATATGTCGCTTGCACCGGCCTTATCCCGAAATCCGGGGTCTGGAGCTTTTTCAGATCGGCCGAAAACTGGCTGCCTTTTACCATGGGAAACCAGCTTTCTTCGCTCGGCTATTCCACCCGCGCGTGGCACAACCATACATATTCATATTACAAGCGCGATGTATCCCATCCGAATATGGGTTATATATATAAGGGCGTTGGCAACGGGCTTGAAATTAAAAAATCATGGCCCGAATCCGACCTCGAGATGATTGACGTCACAACGCCCGAGTATATAAACAACGAAAAATTTCATGTCTATTATATGACTGTAAGCGGACACCTTAACTACAGCTTTACCGGAAATTATATCGCGGCAAAAAACAGGGAACTGGTGGAAAGCCTGCCGTACAGCGAGGCATGCAAGGCATATCTGGCCTGCAACATCGAACTTGACAGGGCGCTCGAGTTGCTTATAACGCGTCTCGAGGAGGCGGGAGTCGCCGATAAAACGGTTATTGCCATGAGCGCCGACCATTATCCCTACGGATTGTCGTTAAAAGATATCGGCGAACTCGCCGGACATAAGATTGAAACAAATTTTGAGCTGTATAAAAGCTCGTTTATACTTTGGAAAAAGGGTATGGAGCCTGTTGATATACATAAACCCTGCTCCAGTCTCGATATAATCCCAACCCTGTCAAACCTGTTCGGATTAAAATTCGATTCCCGCCTTTTGATGGGCAGGGATATTCTTTCGGATTCCCCGCCGCTCGTGATTTTCAGCAACCGAAGCTGGATTACCGACAAGGCGAGGTACAACGCGCCCAAAGGCAGGGTGGAAAACCTTATCGACACCGACCTGCCCGAAGACTATGTCAAATCAATCAACAAAATGATAAATAACAAGTTTTTATACTCCTCGTATATTCTCGATAATGACTATTACCGTCATGTCCTTCCGCCCGAGGACTAAAGTCAGTAATACATTAAGAGTAAAACACGCATACTCAAAAACGAGTATGCGTGTTT
>JAAYKB010000197.1 GCA_012522615.1 Clostridiales bacterium | reverse complement strand
GCGGCCGCGCCGCGCTGAACTATATATGGGACTCCGTTGAATTTTGTTGTCTGGCGGCGGAGCCACATGCGGTTGAGCTTTACGCCGTCAAACTCAAGCAGCATGGGTACAACGGTATAGCCGCAGCGAGTACCCGTAAAGCCCGCCGTTTTGGACAGTGAGCAGAACTCTATGGCACATTTTCTTGCCCCTTCGATTTCATAAATGCTGCGTGGCAGTGATTTATCCCGAATAAAGGCTTCGTATGCCGCGTCAAACAGTATGACCGAGTCGTTTTCAAGGGCATAATCCACCCAGCATTTCAGTTGTTCGCGGTTGTAAACCGCTCCGGTCGGATTGTTCGGCGAGCAAAGGTAGATGATGTCTGCCTTGACGCTCCGGTCGGGCAGCGGGAGAAAACCGTTTTCAATATTGGCGTTCATGTAGACGATATTTCTGCCCGCCATGATATTGGTGTCAACATAGACAGGGTAGACAGGGTCGGGAATCAAGACGGTGTTGTCGATAGAAAACAAATCAAGGATGTTGCCGAGATCGCTTTTTGCTCCGTCGCTGATAAAAACCTCGCCGTCTTCAATTTCAATCCCGCGGGCTTTGTAATACCCGCAGACCGCCTTTGCGACAAAGTCATACCCCTGTTCCGGTCCGTAACCCCTGAAGCTTTCTTTACGCCCCATTTCCGCTACGGCCTGCTGCATCGCCTCAACGACCGCGCCGCAAAGCGGAAGGGTGACGTCGCCGATTCCCATTCGAATAACCTTTTTATCGGGGGTTGCCGCAGTAAAGGCCGATATTTTTCTCCCGATGGTTGAGAAAAGATAGCTGTCCTTGACGTTCAGATAGTTTTTGTTGATGTTCATAAAATCAAACCTCTACAATTCCTTCAAACACCTTGACGGCATTTCCGGTCATATACACCGTGTCGCCGGTGTAGCGTATCGACAGGTTTCCGCCTTTTAGTCTTACCGTGATTTCCTCGTTCATCGGGCAGTAACCGTTCAGAACGGCGGCAACAGCCGCCGCGCAGGCGCCCGTACCGCAAGCCCATGTTTCGCCGCTTCCGCGCTCCCAGACCCTCATCTTCAGGGTTGTTTTGTTGACCACAGTGATAAATTCGGTGTTGACCCGCTCGGGGAACAGCGGGTCATATTCAAACAACGGGCCTATCCGCTCGATATCAAGGTTGTCGAGATGGTCCATGAAAACGACACAGTGGGGATTGCCCATTGAAACGCATGTGATATTGTATTCCTTTCCGGCGATTTTTACCGGTCGGGAAATGACGCTGTCGCCGCTTAAATTTACCGGAATTTTTGACGGCTCGAGCACGGCGGGGCCCATATCGACGGTGGCTGAGTTTACCTTGCCGTTTTGGAAATACAGCTTGAGCGATTTTATGCCGCTTAAGGTTTCGATGGTCATTTCGTCCTTTTGCACCATTCCGTTGTCGTAAAGATATTTAGCTACACAGCGTATGGCGTTTCCGCACATCTTGCCCTCGCTGCCGTCAAGATTGAACATCCTCATTTTTGCATCGGCAACCTCCGACGGGCATATCAGCACAACCCCGTCGCCGCCGATTCCGAAGTGGCGGTCGGACAGACAGACGCTCAGCGATTCGGGACTGATTATTTCCTGCTCAAAGCAGTTGAAGTAGATATAGTCGTTTCCGCAGCCCTCCATTTTTGTAAACGCCAGTTTCATGTGTTCGCTTCTCATGTTATTGATATTGACAAGCTCGGTGCTGTTTTGGGTATACCTGCTGCGAAGACTGTTTGCCAGCGCGTTTGCGGTGTCGATAGAGGTCAGGCAGGGAATGGCAAGCTCAATAGCTTTACGCCTGATCTTAACGCTGTCCCTGCTCGGCAGTCTGCCTTTGGAAGATGTAGAGATGATATAATTCACCTTTCCGCTTTCAAGCAGGGTGATGACATTATCGTCCGATTCATGAATCTTATTGACAACCGTTGCTTGGATACCCGCTTCCCGGAGTATCTCGGTTGTTCCCTTTGTGGCATAGAGGGTGAAGCCTAGCTCGACATAACGTTTTGCGGTATCGACAATCTCTGACTTGTCGGTGTCGCGCACCGTTATGAGTACGCCGCCGCGCTTTTTCATCTTATAGCCCGCGGCGACCAGCCCTTTATACAGCGCCTCGTCGAGGGATTTGCCGATGCCGAGAACCTCGCCGGTTGATTTCATCTCAGGACCGAGATGCGTATCGACGTCAATCAGCTTTTCAAAAGAGAATACCGGAACCTTAACGGCAATATAGGGAGGTATGCGGTACAGCCCGGTGCCGTATCCCATATCGGCAAGCTTCTCTCCCAGCATGGCGCGGGTCGCAAGGTCAACCATCGGAACGCCGGTTACCTTGCTGATATAGGGGATGGTGCGCGAGGAACGCGGGTTGACCTCAATCACATAAATCTTGTTTTCGTGTATAACATACTGGATATTTATTAACCCCCGCGTCTGAAGCGATACCGCGAGATTCCTTGTGTATTCGGTCAGGCGTTTAATCTGAGGACCGCTGACATTCCATGCGGGATATACCGCGATTGAGTCGCCCGAGTGGATACCTGCCCGCTCGATATGCTCCATGATTCCGGGGATAAGGATATCCTCGCCGTCACATATGGCGTCAACCTCGACTTCAATCCCCATCAGGTATTTGTCAATCAAAACGGGATTTTCAATTTGGTGTGAAAGGATGATGCGCATATATTCCTGTATATCCTCGTCACAGAAGGCGATTATCATGTTCTGACCGCCCAGCACATAGGAGGGACGCATAAGGACGGGGTAACCGAGGGAATTTGCCGCTTGCAGCGCATCCTCCTCGGTCATGACCGTGGTGCCCTGCGGACGGGCGATGCCAAGCCTTTCAAGAAGCTCGTCGAACCGCTCCCTGTCTTCCGCCGCGTCAATGCTGTCGGCAGGAGTGCCGAGAATACGAACGCCCTGGGATTCAAGGAAATTCGCAAGCTTGATTGCGGTCTGTCCGCCGAAAGCCACAACAACCCCGTACGGCTTTTCGGTATTTATGACATTCATAACGTCCTCGGGCGTCAAGGGCTCGAAATACAGGCGGTCTGCCGTGTCAAAGTCGGTGGATACGGTTTCGGGGTTATTGTTGACGATAACCACCTCAAAACCCGCGCTTTTGAGCGCCCAGACGCAATGGACCGAAGCGTAATCGAACTCGATGCCCTGACCTATGCGTATAGGTCCGGAGCCGAACACTATGACGGTTTTATTGCCGCTTCCGTGTTCCTTGATAAACTGCTCGGCCTCGTTTTCCTCGTCATAGGTCGAGTAGAAATAGGGAGTCTGGGCAGAAAATTCGGCGGCACAGGTGTCTACCATCTTAAATACCGCCTTTAGCGGGGCTTCTATCTTTCTGCCCGAAATCCTCTCGATAACCTTGTCGGGATAGCCGCGTTTCTTGGCTTCGATATACAGCTCCGGCGTAAGGTTCTCCGCCATCTGTTTTTCTATCTTTACAAGGTTTTTGAGCTTATATAAGAACCACAGGTCAACCTTGGTGATATCATGGATTTCTTCACAGGTTATGCCCCGCTTGATCGCCTCGAACATAACAAATAATCTCTCATCGTCGCAGACGGCGACTTTTTTGCGGATTTCCTCGTCGCTCAGCTTGGCAAGCTTGGGCATGTTCAGGCTGTCAAGCGAGATTTCGGCGCCGCGTACGGCCTTCATAATCGCCTGCTCAAAGCTTACCCCGATTGCCATAACCTCGCCGGTGGCCTTCATCTGGGTACCCAGATTGCGCTTTGCGTATACAAACTTGTCAAACGGCCATTTGGGAAGCTTGACGACAACATAATCAATCGCGGGCTCGAAGCAGGCGCTGGTCTTTCCGGTGACCGCGTTGGGAATTTCGTCCAGAGTATAGCCTATCGCAATCTTTGCCGCCACCTTTGCGATAGGATAGCCGGTGGCCTTTGAAGCAAGCGCCGAAGACCGCGACACACGCGGATTAACCTCGATGACGGCATATTCAAAGCTGTCGGTATTGAGGGCAAACTGGCAGTTGCAGCCCCCCTCAATCTTGAGGGCGGTAATGATATTCAAGGCCGCCGAACGCAGCATCTGGTATTCCTTATTGGCAAGGGTTACGGCAGGGGCGATAACAATGCTGTCGCCGGTATGAACCCCGACCGGATCAAGGTTTTCCATGCTGCAGACGGTGATTACATTTCCCGTTTTGTCGCGTATTACTTCAAATTCAATCTCTTTCCAGCCCGAGACGCATTTTTCGACAAGAATCTGAGAGATGGGGGAGAGACGCAGCCCGTTTGCCGCAATCTCGCGCATCTCTTCATCGTCGTTTACAATGCCTCCGCCGGTTCCTCCGAGGGTAAATGCCGGACGGATGATTACCGGATAGCCTATCTCACTCGCAAAGCATACCGCGGATTCGACATCGGTCACAACCTTGGACGGGATGACCGGCTCGCCGATTTCAAGCATGGTGTCCTTGAACATCTGCCTGTCCTCGGCCTTGTCAATAGTCAGGGGGTTTGCGCCGAGAAGCCGGACATTGTGTTTTTCGAGAAAGCCTTCCTTTGCAAGCTGCATCGAAAGGGTAAGTCCGGTTTGCCCGCCGAGTGTTGAAAGTATGCTGTCGGGCTTTTCAAGCAGGATAATACGTTTGAGGGTGTCGAGAGTCAGAGGCTCGATATAGATTTTATCCGCCATGGCGTTGTCGGTCATTATGGTGGCCGGGTTGGAGTTGACAAGAACGACCTCCAGCCCCTCCTCTTTCAGAGCGCGGCAGGCCTGGGTGCCCGCATAATCAAATTCGGCTGCCTGACCGATAACGATGGGGCCCGAGCCGATAACCATTATTTTTTTGAGTTCTTTGTTAAGCGGCATGTTTACCGGCCCTCCTTCATCAAGCTGATAAATCTGTCAAACAGGAAGCCGGTATCAAGAGGGCCTCCTGCGGCTTCGGGATGGAACTGCGCCGAAAATGCCGGCATATTCGTGTAATCAATGCCTTCCGAGGTACCGTCGTTTGTGTTGACAAAACTCATCTTTGCATTGTCCGGCAGAGAATCCTCAACCACCGCGTATCCGTGGTTCTGGCTGGTTATATAAACGCGTCCGTCCTTTGTATCCGTGACAGGCTGGTTTGCGCCGCGGTGACCGTATTTGAGCTTGGCGGTCTTAGCGCCCTGTGAAAGGGCAAGCAGCTGATGACCGAGGCATATTCCGAAGAGCGGAATTTTTGTATCACAAAGCTTTTTAATCTGTTTTATGACGTCGGTATTCTCGGCGGGATCGCCGGGCCCGTTTGACAGCATGACTCCGTCGGGCTTCAGCGAGACGATCTCGTCCGCCGTCGCGTCTGAGGGTACAACGGTGACGGTACAATCCCGTTTTTTCAGCTCGCGGAGGATGTTTTCCTTTGCGCCGAAGTCCCACAGCACGACCCGGTGCTTTTCATTGTCCGCCTTAAAAGTCACGGCCTGCTTGCTGCTCGTGGCTTTGACCGCGTTTGTGATTTTATATTCCCTGAGCTTTTCGGGAGAAGCCTCGGGGTCGTCCCTTGAGGATGTTATCCGGGCGTTCATAACCCCGTATTCCCGTATCACCTTTGTCAGAGCGCGGGTGTCTATGTTATACAGCCCGATAATATCATGTGATTTTAAAAAAGCATCAAGAACGCCTTCACTCCGAAAATTGGAGGGTTCTTGACACCATTCCCTAACAACATATGCTTTTAACCGTGGTTTTTCGCTTTCAAAATCCGAAGGAATAACGCCATAGTTACCGATTAACGGGAAGGTCTGAACTACCATTTGTCCGTAATAACTGGGGTCGGTAAGTGTTTCGAGATAACCGGTCATTGCGGTTGTAAAAACTATTTCTCCGGTAATGTCTCCGACGGCGCCAAATCGGCGTCCTTCAAAGATTTGTCCGTTTTCCAGTATCAGATAGGCCGTATTCTCCAATGCAGATCCCTCCGTTTAAGATAGAAAAAGACGATTAATAAACATATTTTCGACCGGTTCTAACCGTTAATTATACAGGTAAGATTATGAATGGTCAAGTATAATTATACAGTATTTTTTGAATTTTTTTGGAGTTCAAATTGCAAAATTAAATGCAACGTCCTGCAACGCCTATGGCGGAAAACATTTTTTGTTAAATATTTCTTTTAACTGCATACTTGGTGGACAGGTCGAATATATTTGGTTGTAGAGAAAGCGCAAAGGAGAGGAGCCTTCATGGATTATAAGGTAATAAACAAGGCAATCGCGGTCACCGAAACCTTGTATGACGGGTTTGACGAGCGGCCGGTCGATTGCGATTTTGTGCTGCCGGACTATTATCCGGATATTGCGGCGGTACTCAAATGCACCCTAAAGCCTGTCGTTCAGTCAAAGCAGCTAAGCGGCGACCGTCTTATCGCGGACGGTACGGTCCTGATTCAGGTGCTCTATCTTGACGAAGCGCGCCGATGTGTGCGAAGCTGCGAAATTGCAAAGCCGTTTACCAGTTCTTTTTCGGTCAAACCGGATGCACAGAACCCTGTAATCCGTGTGACGGCTAAAACCGATTATGTCAACTGCAGGGCGGTAAGCCCGAGACGGCTTGATGTTCACGGCGCATTCACCGTAAAACTGAAGATGACGGCCGAGGGAGTAGAAGAGGTAGTGACGTCAATCGGCGGGGACACCATGATTACCCGCAAGAATGTCGTAACCTATTCTGTTCCCGTAATGTCTGCGGAAAAGGGGTTTACAATCAGCGAGGTGCTCGAGCTCGGAACCAACCAGCCTGCCGCCGAAGCGCTGATTCGCGGCGACTGCGTGCCGGTGCTCGGCGACTGCAAGCTTATGGCAAACAAGGCTATCATCAAGGGTGAACTGCAGCTATGCAATTTATATGTCAGCGACGTCACAACCGGAGATACCCAAAAGACAAGACACGAAATCCCGTTCAGTCAGATTATTGACATAGAAGGTATGGATGAAGAATGGCAGTGTGACGTGCATCTCGACGTCATATCAAGCGATATACAAATCAGTTCCAACCAGAACGGAGAAGGAAGACTGCTGGAAGTCAATATTAAGATTATGGCAACCGTTCACTGCTACCGCACCGGAATGACCGAGATTGTTTCGGACGCCTATTCAACCGCCTGTCCGGTGCGTCTTGAAATGAAAAGACTCAACACAAGTCATTTGACGGCCATCCAAAGGGATAATGCAACCGTACGCGAAACCTTTGATCTGCCGTCGGAAGGGGTCAACAACATAATCGACATCTGGTGTGAGGCCGCCCCCATTTCGGAGAGCTGTGAAAACGGGGCCACCCGTATTACCGGACGAATGATGATCTACATGCTGGCAAAGGACGATTCGGGGATTGTTTCATTCTATGAGAGACCGGCCGATTTTAATCTGGATTATGACGACGACTGCACCAGCGTTTCCTCGGATATGGCGGTCGAGCGTGTGGATTACAGTCTTACGGGAGCGGGGCAGGTTGAAATAAGGGCCCAGATGAATATTATTCGGCGTTGTTTTTCGGACGACAGTATAACTGCCGTCTCATCGGTTATGGTGGATGAAAATGCGGCGTTTCCGAGCGAAAAAGCCGCTTTGAAGATCTACTTTGCCAACAGCGGGGAATCGGTTTGGGAGGTCGCCAAGGCATGCCATACCTCGATGGACGCGGTTATGGAAGAAAACTCTTTGGGCGGCGACGTCCTGACCAAAGATACCATGCTGCTCGTTCCGTTATGCTGAGAGGGGGAATATAGAGATGGAAGGAACCAACATTTACGATACCATTGCCCAGCGTACCCAGGGCGATATCTATATAGGTGTTGTCGGTCCGGTACGTACGGGTAAATCGACCTTTATCAAGAGGTTTATGGATACGCTGGTGCTCCCGAATATCGACAGCAGCTACCGTCGCGAGCGTGCCAATGACGAGCTGCCACAGTCGGCTGCCGGACGCACCATTATGACCACCGAGCCCAAGTTTATACCCGAGCAGGCGGTTACAATCACGGTGGACGGAACCGCCACAATGAATGTCCGTATGATAGACTGCGTCGGGTACATAGTGCCGTCTTCGCTGGGTTATATTGAAGACAATGCGCCGCGTATGGTGAAAACGCCGTGGTTCGAGGAGGAAATCCCGTTTAATATGGCGGCTGAAATCGGCACGCAAAAGGTGATAAACGAGCATTCCACCATCGGGCTTGTGGTTACGACGGACGGCAGTATTACCGAAATTCCGAGGGAGGAATACGCCGAGGCCGAGGAGCGGGTTGTATCCGAGCTAAAGGAGATAAACAAGCCGTTTATAATCCTTCTCAACACAACAAATCCGGCATCTCAGGAAGCGATTCAGATGGCCGAGGAGATGGAGAACAGATACGGCGTTCAGGTCTATCCGGTCAACTGCCTTGAGATGAGCGAAAATGAAATCCGCCGTATACTCGAAAAGATATTGTTTGAATTTCCGGTTCGGGAAATCGGCATTGAGCTGCCCAAATGGCTGACAAGTCTTGATAAGGAGCATCCTATACGCCGCGCCGTATTCGATACCGTCCGGGCGGCGGCCGAAAAGGTTACAAAGATAAGCAATGTGTCAAACATGAATAATGATATAGTCAAATGCGAGTATGTGGACAACTCCCGTATGACCTCTGTTGAGCTGGGGACGGGCAAAGCCGGACTTAATGTGTCCCTCAGTCCGAATCTGTTTTATAAGGTGCTCGGGGAAACGACGGGACTTGAAATAGACGGCGAGGCGGCGTTGATGTCCAATATGGTTGAACTGGCCGCCATAAAGAAGAAGTATGACAAAATTAAGAATGCGCTGGACGAGGTTGAGGCGACGGGCTACGGCATTGTCATGCCGGCACTTGAAGAAATGACGCTGGACGAACCGGAGATAATACGCCAGAGCGGGCGTTACGGCATAAGGCTTCGCGCCCAGGCGCCCTCCATCCATATGCTGAAGGCGGATATTACAACCGAGGTTTCGCCCATTGTCGGTTCCGAGCGCCAGTCGGAGGATCTTGTGAACTATCTGCTTCGCGAGTTTGACGAAAATCCGAGCAAGATATGGGAATCGAACATATTCGGAACCTCGCTTTACGGGCTTGTCAACGAAGGACTGCACAACAAGCTGTACAGGATGCCGGTAGACGCCCGCATAAAGCTAAAGGAAACGGTTGAACGGATTATCAACGAGGGCTGCAGCGGCTTGATATGTATTATTGTTTAGTACAATGCCGCTGCGGAAATTGAATAAAAGCCCGGATAAGGGGCTGTCTCAAATTATTGAGGTGTTTTGAGATAGCCCTTTATCGACTTAATCCGTATGCCCTGAGATGAGCATATGAAAATCCCCGTCCCGTAAAGGAGTTGAATAAAATGCCGGAAGACAGACCGCGGCGAACGCATCGCCCGAACGAACAGCGAAAAAATAAATCAGGATGGCAGCTCATCGCGGTGCAAAGCATCTCATGTGTGGTTGTTATTCTGCTTGTGCTTCTCTTCCGAGCAATCGGAGGTTCTTCGTTTGAACAGCTTCGCAGGAGCTTTAACAAGTCGATAATGAGCAATTCCCTGCTCGCAACCCTGGCCGCCCTTATCGAGCCCCCTCCCGAGGTCTCCGGGGGCGATACGCCGAGTTCGAGCACAACGGATACCAAAGGAACGAATGAATCAGAATCCGAAGAGGGAAGCGGTAGCGAAAACACGACAAGTGCTTCAAGCACCGATGAAACCTCATCCGAAACGAACGAAACAACGTCATCTTCCGCATCAACAACATCGGGCTCCCCGTCGTCTTCAAGCACAGCAGCGACAAAGACGGCAACCGGAGGCAGGGATATACCCGTATCACAAAAAAAGGTGCTTTACGCGCCCGCAGGGGCGACCTTCGTTCCGCTGAAGGTAAACAGGCTTGCATATAAGCCGCTAAAAAGCGGTAAGGTGACATCGCGTTTCGGATACAGAGAAAATCCGGTAAGCGGCGGGGACAGCTTTCATCAGGGGCTTGATATCGCGGCCGAAACAGGAGCTCCGATTTCGGCAATGTATTTCGGCGTGGTGTGCGACGTCGGTCAAAGCCCGAGCTATGGCAACTATGTGCAGATATATCACGGAAACGGGATAAAAGTGCTGTATGCGCATTGCTCTCAGGTGCTTGTGAACAAGGACGCCGTGATTCGTGCCGGAGAGGTAGTCGCGCGGGTAGGCTCAACCGGCACCTCGACCGGGTCGCATCTGCATGTTGAGGTGACCCTGAACGGTATCGCATATGATCCGTCGTATGTTATACAGCTGAACGATTATGCTTAGGATTGTTATCTCGGGAACCGAGTTTCGGCTCAGTCTGCTTTTTCCGGCTGTTTTGGTGCTCCTGTTTACGTTTGATAAAACAGGTATTCCGGCTTGGTGTGTGGCGGCTTCGGTCATGCACGAAGCCGGTCATTTTGCGGCAATGTACGTATATGGGTGCAGACCCTCGCTGGTCAGCATCGGACTTTTCGGCGTCAGGGTTGAGCAGGCAAGGCCGGTAGGCTACCTGAAAAGCGTGATGGTATCCCTTGCCGGACCGGCGGTAAACCTCGTTACCTTTTCCGTGTTGGCGCTTTTAACGGGCATGACGATACCGGCTGTTATCCACCTGGTAATAGCCGTGTTGAACCTGCTGCCGATTGAACCGCTCGACGGCGGGCAGGCGCTGTATTTTTTGCTTGCGATGAAAACCGGAGAGGAGAGGGCCGAACGCATATGCTTTTTTGCGTCGGTTGCCGTTCTGATACCCCTTGCGACCGTCGGCTTCTTTCTGCTTATCCGAAGCGGGTATAATTTCACCCTTCTTGCGGTGAGCCTTTATCTCGGACTGCTGCTGTTGCTAAAGCGCGGACAATCAGGCTTGTAATACCGTTTTTGGATTTATTCTTTCAGCCAATGCTCTTTTAATATCTTCAAGGCTTTTTTCAGGTTGTATACCGTCTTTTCGGTAATAAAATGCTCAATCTTTTCAACCTGTTCGAGCTCGTCGTGCGAGTTATTTATTAAGCAGAGAAATTCCGTCAAAACCTCATGGCGGTATAACAGATAGTCTCCGACCACCCTGCCTTTTTCGGTCGGTTTGATATAGCCGTATTTCTCAAAGCCGATAAGCCCGAGGCGGCTGAGGTGGTTTGCCATCTTTGACACCGAGGAAGGCCTTACGTTTAGCTTTTTTGCTAAATCGTTGACCCTGACAAGGGGCTGGCTTTTCAGGGTCCTGTATATCATTTCAATATAATCCTCCATCGAAGCGGTTATTTCCGAGTGGTCTACCAGCTGATAGCCTTTCATTGTGCGAAAATCTGAGATCTTATCCATTTACAACAGTGTCCTTTCATTCCGGCTTTGTGATGTAACATGGCGGTATGTTTGGCCATATAATGTCAACAAGGAAATAAAGTTTCCTTGGACTAAATATATTAATACTTATTTTGAGGTGCAAGATTTTATGAATGGTATAAATACATTAAGTGACTTAAAGAAAGGGCAGATAGCAAGGGTTAAAAAGCTTCTGACCACCGGAAGCATGAGAAGAAGGCTCCAGGATATCGGCTTGATAGAAGGAACAGAGGTCGAGTGCATACAGAAAAGTCCGGCAGGAGATCCGGTAGCTTACTTAATCAGGGGTGCGGTGATCGCGCTGAGGTCGGAGGATTCATCCAAGATATTGGTATCCTGAGAGACGAAGGGGGAGATTAATTCACGTGAATTAATCTCCCCCCGAAGCGTTTATGCTTAAAAAAATAGAATCATAAAAAAGTTTTGGAATAAATTAATAAATATCTTGACAAAATTAAATGACGGTAATATACTAATAACATAGTAAATATGTATGATAACTATGTAAAGGAGCAGACGATATGGCGAAAGTTTATAAAAGCCTGACCGAGCTTATCGGCAAGACCCCGCTTATGGAGCTTTCAAATTTTGAGAAGAAGCAAGGACTTAAGGCTTCGATACTGGGTAAGCTGGAGTATTTTAATCCCGCGGGAAGCGTGAAGGACCGCATTGCCAAAGCCATGATTGAGGACGCGGAAGCAAAGGGGCTTTTAAAGCCCGGAAGCGTGATTGTAGAACCGACAAGCGGAAACACCGGAATCGGGCTTGCTTCAGTAGCCGCGGCAAAGGGGTATCGCATCATTTTAACCATGCCCGATACCATGAGCGTTGAAAGGCGCAACCTTCTTAAAGCATACGGAGCCGAGCTGGTTTTGACAGACGGCGCAAAGGGCATGAGGGGGGCGATAGATAAGGCCGACGAGTTGGCGAAGGAGATCCCGAACGCCTTTATTCCCGGGCAGTTTGTAAATCCCGCCAATCCGGCTGTTCATCGCGCAACCACCGGTCCGGAAATCTGGAATGACACCGACGGCAAGGTCGATATTTTTGTCGCGGGTATAGGTACCGGAGGCACGATAACCGGGACAGGTGAGTATCTTAAGTCGCAAAACCCGAATATAAAGATTGTGGCGGTCGAACCGGCCGATTCTCCGGTGTTGTCCGAGGGCAGGAGCGGACCGCATAAAATACAGGGAATCGGCGCCGGATTTGTTCCCGACGTTTTGGATACCAAGGTTTATGACGAGGTTATCCCCGTAAAAAACGAGGATGCTTTCAAAACGGGAAAGGAGCTTTCCCATTCGGAGGGTCTGCTGGTCGGCATTTCATCGGGCGCAGCGGCGTGGGCGGCCGTTCAGGTTGCAAAACGTCCTGAAAATGCAGGCAAAACCATTGTTGTAATACTGCCGGATACAGGCGAACGGTATCTGTCGACTCCTTTATTTGAGGAATAAATATATAAATGCAAATTCATATGAATTTGAAGCCTTTTTAAGGGGACATGGCAGAATCCATGTCCCCTTTCGGCGCGGGTCAATAGTAACAAAATATCAAAAATATTCGGTTTAAACCTGAATACCGGTGGCAAGACGGATGTCCTTATGGTATAATTTGAAAAATAGAAGAAGGTGCAGGGAAAGGAAGTTCATAAATAATGGCATTGGACCGTCTTATTGAAGCGATTAAGCGTACCGGAAACCCTTCGGTTGTCGGGCTTGACCCAAGGCTTGAATACATTCCCGATTTTATCGTAAATAAAGCGTTTAAAGAGCAGGGAGAAACCTTGCAAGGGGCGGCTGCCGCCATTCTTGAGTTTAACAAGGGCTTGATTGACGCCGTATGCGATATTGTTCCCGCGGTTAAACCGCAGGCGGCCTACTATGAGATGTATGGCTGGGCGGGAGTAAGGGTCTTGGCCGAGACAATATCCTATGCGAAAACCAAGGGTATGTTTGTTATAACAGACGGCAAGCGGAACGATATCGGAAGTACGATGGAGGCATATGCTGCCGCCCATCTCGGTGTGACAAGGGTGGGGAGCAGCGAAATAGCCGCATTCGGAGCGGACGCCCTGACGGTAAACGGTTATCTGGGCACCGACGGTATATTGCCGCTTCTGGAGGTATGCAAAGCCTTTGATACAGGCATATTTGTTCTTGTAAAAACCTCGAATCCGTCCTCCAAGGAACTGCAGGACAATCTTATCGACGGTCTGCCGGTATACATGAAGATGGGGCGGCTTTGCGAGCGATGGGGGGAACAATTGCCCGGGAAATACGGATATTCAGGCGTCGGCGCCGTGGTCGGCGCGACCTGGCCGGATCAGCTTAAAGAGCTGCGCTCGGCCCTCCCCGCCACCTTCTTCCTTGTGCCCGGTTATGGCGCACAGGGGGGAGGCGCGGCGGATATAGCGGGCGCGTTTGATAAAAACGGTATGGGTGCAATTATCAACTCCTCCCGCGCGGTTTTATGCGCATGGAAGAAAGAAGGCTGTGACCCGAAGGATTATGCGGGTGCGGCACGGCGGGAGGCCCTTCGCATGAAAAATGATATAACCGCGGTAATCAGATAAAATACGGTAGGAGGTTTCCATGTGCGATATACGCAGGAAATATGCGAGCTGAAAAGCAAGCTTGAAATTGCTCCCGGCGTTTATGATTATTTGCTGTACTCGCCCAAGATTGCAAAGGCGGCCGCTGAAGGACAGTTTGTCAATGTGCTGTGTGACGGCTACACCCTTCGCCGCCCCATTTCGATATGCGGATATGACAAGGAGTCAGGAATGCTGAGGCTTGTCTTTGAAGTTCGGGGAAAGGGTACGGATTGGCTTTCAAAATGTGAAAAAGGCGACGAGTTGGACTTGATAGGTCCGCTCGGACACGGTTTTTCAAAGATTGACGCTTCAAAAAAAGCGGTGTTGGTAGGGGGAGGTATAGGAACCCCTCCGCTGCTTCCGCTTGCCGAGCGTTACGGCAAAAATGCAGCCGTGATAACCGGATTTCGTACGGCCGTCGCGGCAATACTTCAGGATGATTTTGCGAAAGCGGGCGCGAGGACCATACTTTGTACCGACGACGGCTCTGCCGGTATACACGGGTTTACAACCCAGGCGCTTGAACAATATCTGAAGGAATATGAGTGCGACATTATTTACACCTGCGGCCCAAAACTGATGATGAAAGGTGTCGCAAAGCTTGCGATAGAGCGAGAAATCCCCTGTCAGGTATCAATGGAGGAGAGGATGGGCTGCGGAATAGGCGCCTGTCTTTGCTGTGTGTGTGCAACCAAGGATGATAAGGGCAAACACTTGACACGCGTGTGCCTTAACGGACCTGTATTTTCGGCAGCGGAGGTGGATTGGGATGCCTGATATGCGCGTATCGATATGCGGGGTTGAATTTAAAAACCCTGTTATTGCGGCGTCCGGAACATTCGGATACGGCATGGAGTATAACGAGTTCTATCCGATATCAAAGCTTGGCGGGGTTTCGTGTAAAGGAACAACACTTTACGAACGTTCCGGAAATCCTGCACCTCGAATCGTCGAAACCCCATCAGGTATTATAAACAGCGTAGGTCTTCAAAACCCGGGAGTCGACTCGTTTTTGTCGATTTACCTTCCGTGGCTGAAAAAACAAAACACGGTTGTCATTGCCAATATCGCGGGTAATTCGGTCGAGGAATACTGTGAAATGGCGGAACGGCTTAAAGATTCAAAGGTTGATATGATAGAGCTGAATATATCGTGTCCGAATGTCAAGCACGGCGGGGTGAATTTCGGCACATCCTGCGACAGTGTGGCAGAGGTGACGTCACAGGTCAAAAAACGCTCCGACAAGCCCCTTATGGTTAAGCTGACGCCGAACGTAACAAGCATAGGGGATATCGCCCGGGCCGCCGAGGATGCCGGGGCGGACGCTTTGTCGCTTATCAATACCCTGACCGGCATGAGGATTGACATAAAGACAAGGCGCCCGATTTTGAAAAACAACACGGGCGGACTTTCGGGTCCCGCGGTATTCCCAATTGCCGTTCGTATGGTGCGGGAGG
>JAAYKB010000196.1 GCA_012522615.1 Clostridiales bacterium | reverse complement strand
GAGGAAATCTTTTCTTCATCAGCTTTGTTTTTTGCATACACCGCCATTGACAGACAGGGCTCTTCAAACTTGACACCCGGCAGGATAACCGGTCTGGACTGCGAGCAGAGAGTATCTCCGGTGTTGGTGTTTGCAAGCTTTGACACAGCACCGATATCCCCCGCACAGACACAGGGCGTTTCTTCCTGCTTCTTACCCCGTACGGAATAAATCTTGCCTATTTTTTCAGACTCGCCGGTACGCATATTCAGCAAGGTCATATCGGGTTTAATCGTACCGCTTACAACCTTGAAATAAAGAAGCTTACCGACAAACGGGTCAACAATCGTCTTAAATACAATTGCGGCAACAGGGTCATTATCGTCAATCTTCAGGGATACCTCATTTCCGTCGCGGTCCTTCCCACTCTCCCCCGCCAAGGTTTCGGCGTCGGGCGCAAGCCATATAAGCCCGTTTAAGAGCTGATCAATTGCTTCAAGCATATAGGCCGAGCCGCAGAATACCGGAGCAATCCCTCCGCTCTGCACACCGGCAGCAAGACCGTTTATAAGTTCATCCGAAGTGTATTCCTCTCCGGAAAAGTACTTTTCCATCAGTTCTTCGCTAGTCTCGGCAACCGCCTCATTCATTGCCGTACGCAACTCGTCAAGACGACCACCCATTTCGGGAATCGGAACCTCGGTCGCCTTCCCGTCCTTGTAAGTATAAGCCTTATTTTCAAGCAGATTGACGTAACACTGAACCTTCCTGTTTTCAACATGCGGAATAACAAGCGGACAGACCATAGTACCGTAAAGAGCCTTTAAATCTTCAAAAACCTTATAGAAATCGGCATTCTCGTTGTCCAATTCATTGATAAAGAATATCTTTGCAATTCCTCTTTTGGTTGCAGCCTTAAATCCCTTTTCATCGCCCACGGCGACGCCGCTTTTACCGGATACCGTAATCACAGCGCTTCCGGCAGCCCGTGTTCCCTCGCTTAATCCCCCCGAAAAGTCGAACAAACCCGGTGTATCTAAAATGTTGATTTTAATATTCTTCCATTCAACAGGAGCAATAGCCATCGAAACAGAGGCTTTACGTTTGATTTCTTCTGGATCAAAATCACAGGTTGTTGTTCCGTCGGCAATTCGTCCAAGTCTGTCTGTCATCTTGGCCAGAAAAAGCATGGCTTCCGCCAGCGACGTCTTTCCCGTACCCGAATGGCCGACCAAAGCGACATTGCGGATATTCTTTGCACTGTACTGTTTCAATAAAAACTCCCCTTTCAAATCTCGCGCCATTTCAGGGTTTCGACATGGTTATGCAATATTATACAAAAATCAAAACACATATGAAACCGCTTTGATAATTATATACTACCTAACCTGCCTTTTCAACCATAAAATATGCAATGAAAAAAAATCACTCCGTGCAACAATTCACACGGAGTTTTTTTGTTAATAATATACAGTATTTACACCGATGCACAGCCCCCTACACCCTGTAGACGCCCGGTATAAGCCATGAAAGAAGGGTCCATATCGAGGTGTAGGCCGCAATAAGCAGCGGAGTAAGCATGACGCCGGTATAAAGCGACATGACAACCGCGATTGATAAACCGAGGGCACCACCGATTATTTGTACAATCATAGCAAGACGTACCGCTTTTAATAAACGACGGCAATATGTAATCCCAAAAGCCGTCCCCTCCAAACGCCCGTTTGAAGCAAGAACCGCTTCATTTTCTTCGCTTTTCATAAGCAAAAGCTGATCATAGCTTCTTCCGGCAGGGGCGGCCATAACCTCAACATAATATGGATCAAGGTCATATTCCTGACAAATCAATTCCTCTGTCACGTTCGGATCACAGGTTCGGACAAGAAGGGTGATTCCGGATTTGCACATACCTTTAAGAGCCTTTGCGATACCTTGATCCGCCACATAGCTTATCACAAACATTGCCGAGAGCTCACCCGCGGTTGAAAGATACACTATCCTCCGGTTATCCTTTGTGTATCTGGCTTCATAATCGCGAGAGGGCACGTCCACCCCGTGATTCTCAAGCAGCCGGCGATTTCCTATCAAAACGCGGCGACCGCCCACCCAGCCGGACATACCCATATCCTGCTCGTAAACAAGGGTATCCACCTCTTTTAAGATATCGGTGCGATTTTGAATAATACGCCTGAACACACTGGATAAAGGGCCGCCTGCCGCAATTGAAACGGCGGCAGCATCAAGAATTGCCTCATCAATACGCGCTCCGGCAAATGTTTTGATTCCGTGCAAAAGCACGCTTTCACTCGGAAAAACCTCCAGCGCGTCGGTAGCAAGCGCGTGTATATCTCCGAATTCTTCAGCGGCCCGCCACCCGACAAGCATGGCGCCATGCCGCAGTAACCGCCTTGCGGAACGAAGAACCGGAAAATTAACGGCAGTCAGCGCACCTATAGGCAACGATATGCATACGGCGCTGGCAAATATAGTCAGCGTATCAATAATCGAGCCGCGCATAATGCCAAATACAGCGGCAAGTACAGCAGACGCCCCCAATGCACACGGCACATAAATATGCAATGCGTTACTGCCTGTATCCGGGTCGTACGAGTTCTCAAGAAATCGGGTTAAAAAATCGGTCTTTTCAAGATAACATACAATCGGGTCGCCTATCGCAACGGCCGCCCTGCCGATTTCAGAAGCGGTTTTTCTGTTTTCAACAATATGGGCGGCATATTTTTCCTGGCGATAAGAGACAAAGCGGAAGTTAGACACCACACGAATTATCAGCATCTGCCGGCCCAAGGCGCCGAGAAAGAGAGCCGTTGCCGCAACCGGGGTAAGTATAACCGCCTTGCCCCCTGTAACAACGTCAATATTTAAAAACTGCAGTATAGTGTTGATTAATGTAACCGAAACTACTATAGTGATTATGCTGTCGGTGTCGGCCTTAAAACGAATAAGCGATTTTAAACCGTCGCCGAACGAGCGGTGGTTAAGCAAGGCTGTTATTGCCATCAAAAACAGATTAAACCCGATAAACAATACCGGATTGATTGATTCCCAATTAAGATAATAAAGAACGGCCGATACAAACAAAGTCAAGGTAAAAATACTTGTCAGAATCAACTGCAGCCATCCGGTACGGCGACGATACACCAATTCGCTTCTTACAGCCTCGGCGTCCTCATAACTGCAAAAATCCTCAATCTCTTCGTCCTCAAATCTATCGGGCTCTTCGGCGGGATCATTATCCTCCTCTTCGCCCGACAGCCGCAGCGCAACAGGGGATTGCAGCTTAAAATTCTCGGCTTTTTTCCGCCTTTCCCTTTGAAACTGCTCTTCCCAATCCTCGGCTCGTCCAGCCTGCTCGTCATCGGGATTCTCTTCAAAAAAGCTGTCGAGCCTAATCTGATCCAGCTCATCATCCTGCTCGGTATCCTCGGGTGCCGATATTTTCTCGGTTGTCTGGGAAGACGGCTTGGGTTCATAGATTTTTACCTGTTCATCATCGGGGGCGTCTTCACTTTTTTGGGCATTCTCAGCGTGAGAGTTTTGTATCTGATTGGATATGTTGTCCACAAGCGGGACCTTACGAGTGGCCGAGTTGTCAATGGCAACCGCAGGCTTGACAACCGGTTCCTTTATGTTGTTGTCTGCCGGCGCCGGTTCTGACGCTTTCTCTGCCTCTTTCTCTTTATTAAGCGTCCCGAGACCTACAGCCGGAGCAACCCTTCCGCTGGTATCAATCCGGGGAAATTCGGCGTTTTTAAGGCGCTCAATCTTTTTTCTTCTGGCTTCTTCCAGTATCTCATCTACTTGAAAATCAGGACGATTTCCGTGATTATCCCCCATCAGAACCACGCCCCTCCATTTTAAAATCCTCGTCCTCTATTTTTTAAAAGCAGTCAACCTCTGCCTCTGCCTTAAAACTTCATACAGCAAAACGCCGCAGGCTACCGATGCGTTCAAGGATGAAATCGAGCCGAGCATCGGAAGGGACAGCGTAAAATCGCACTGTTCATGAACCAGACGCCCAATCCCCTTGCCTTCCGAGCCCACAACTATAGCAACCGGCCCGCGCAAATCGGTAGAGCACCATGCTTCGCCCTTCATATCCATCCCGTAAATCCAGACCCCACGCTTTTTTAACTCGCGCAGCGTTTCGGTGATATTGGACACCCTTGCAACGGGAACATATTCGACCGCACCTGCCGAAGCCTTGTAAACCGCGGAAGTCAGTCCGGCTGACCTCCTCTTTGGAATTATAATCCCATGAGCGCCGGTTGCATCGGCCGTTCTGATTATTGCGCCGAGATTGTGAGGGTCCTCAAGCTCATCGCACACAACAAAAAAGGGAGGTTCATTTTTTGCCTCGGCTGCCGCAAAAAGGTCGTCAACGGTTGCATATTCCTTACATGCGGCAACGGCGGCAATTCCCTGATGATGAGGTCCGGCAAGGCTTTCCAGCTTTCGGAAGTCAACCTCTTTGACAGGTATGCCCCTTTCGCGGCACTGTGCAATAATGACATTTATGCTCCCCGAACGCTCTCCCTTTGCTATCAATATTTTATCGATTGCGCGTCCTGAACGCAGCGCCTCGTTTACAGCGTTTCGCCCGGCAATATAATCCTCAAATTCCGATGCCATTCTCGATACCTCTATACAGATTTCTTGTATATCCAGGATATTATAAGCACTTTATGTTGTATTATAGCATAATAATTTGAAAAAATGAAGTATGTTATTTACAATTCGTAATTATTTGTAGATTCTGGATAAATCGAATTTTTACGCTTCATTTCGCGGCGTTCGTATGGTATAATAAATTATAAAGCTTGCCCATCTGCAAACAAACATTGAATGTATTCTCAAAAGTGTATATATCATCGGAGGATGTATCAAAATGAAACATGAAGCCTTTGCCGACGGTGTTGAGCCGGGCGGCCTTTACAACAGTCAGGAAATCAAAATCCTGATTTGCTATATGCTTTCCGGTGCCGGAGAGCCGATGCCGCGCCAGTCTGTGCTTGATATTATCGCGGGAAACGGCATGGCCAACCTGTTTGAAACAGGCAGCGCGATTGACGAGCTCATACGTTATGAAAATATAATAGAAGATGAAAACGGCGTGCTTTCGCTGACGGATACGGGCAGGCAGATTGCCGGTACATTGTCGGGCATGATACCCTATACCCTGCGTGAAAGGTCACTCAAATCCGCAATCCAGCTCTTGATAAGAATCAGACGCGAAAGAGAGAATAAGGTTACGATTGAAAAGCTGGAACGCGGCTGCAATGTCACCTGTACCATCAATGACGCTTCCGCTCCTCTCATGTCGTTTACACTGCGTGTCGCCGACCAGTTACAGGCCCAGCTTATTAAAGAAAACTTTCTGAATAACCCCGTTTTGTTTTATCAAAGCCTGTTGTCAATTCTGACCGGAAATGCCCGTTATTCCCATGACAAAACCCGCATAGAGATTGAGCTAAAATAGTTGACAATCTACACTTAAAATGCTATTATGGTTTGCGTCGTTCGACAGGGAGAGGTGTCCGAGCGGTTTAAGGAGCTGGTCTTGAAAACCAGTGACTCGACAGAGCCAAGGGTTCGAATCCCTTCCTCTCCGCCACACCTGCGTCATGGTCTACGCAGGTTAATCTTAAAAACAATATAATAAAGCGACCTGCCACCGCATTTCGCTTTATATACGGAGCAGTACTCAAGTTGGTGACGAGGCGCCCCTGCTAAGGGCGTAGGCGTCGTAAGGCGCGCGAGAGTTCGAGTCTCTCCTGCTCCGCCAGAATATTTGTCGAAAGAAGTCAATTGCCAATGTAGTTGACTTCTTTTCTTTT
>JAAYKB010000195.1 GCA_012522615.1 Clostridiales bacterium | reverse complement strand
TTAATACATATATATTTATGATATACTTGACTCGACAGACAACCGGCAGCAAAGGAATGAAATATATTATGACACACGGCCTGCGGATATTTTTATACATATTCCCCGCGATTATCCTGCTGGGCGGATTTGTGCCGCTGTATTTCAAGCTGAAATGGCAGGGCGAAAAGGCTTCCTCCGTGGTTGTCAAGGGCTTTGCCACCCTTGTTCCCGTGATTTTCTGCCTTAACGGTTGTATTGTGAATAATTTCAGAGGGTTCTGGTGGCTTTTGGCCGGACTGCTGCTCTGCCTTGTCGGCGATATTGCGATTGAACGCAGTCTTTTTGCCGGCATGGCCGGCTTTTTCGCTTCCCACTTACTGTTTATCCGGGCTTTTACGGTATTCGCGTCGCCCGAACTGTCGGCCCTTCCGGTATTTCTGGTGCTTTTTCTGGCGACGGCCGCCGTGTTCTGCCGAAAGCTGATAAGGTTTGGTTCAAAAAGCATTCCGGTTTTGCTTTACGCGGCGGCGCTTTTTGCCATGCTCGCCCTTGCGCTGACCCTGCCCTTCACATTGGGAACCGGTATTCTTGCGCTGGGCGCCCTTCTGTTTACGGTATCCGATATCCTGCTGGCGTACAGGATTCTGCACAACATAAACTCGCGAAGATCCGACGTCGTCTGCCTTTCGGTTTATTACGCCGGATTGTACCTGATTGCGCTGACCGTTTGGGTCTGAAGTCTGTTACCCTCGCCGCTTATACTAAAAATCTCACGTAAAAAAGGGGCTGTCGTCAGCCCCTTTTGCTTATTTATCTTGGGTTTCCTCATCCGTCAGGTCGTCGGCCGGCTCAACCTTGATGTGAACCCGCTCGATCCTGCGTTCATCCATCTCCATAACCGTGAACACGACATTTTCAAGCGTCACGACCGGATGCTCGTTCTCGCCCGGGATACGCCCGAGCACATCCATAATATAACCCGCAAGGGTTTCATATTCCCCCTCGGGAATATTGACGCCGAGAAGCTCGCTCAGCTCATCGATATCGATAGAGCCGTCAACCTCGAAGGTGTTTTCGCCGGTTCTGGTAATATCCTCTTCCTCGTTATCATACTCGTCCTGAATATTGCCCACAATGGATTCGAGAAGGTCCTCCATGGTTACGATTCCGGCAAATCCGCCGTATTCGTCAACCACAATCGACATATGAATGTGCTTCTCGGACATTTCGGAAAACAGGTCGCCGCAGCGCTTTGTGCCCGGAATAAAATAGGTTTCGCGCATTACATGCTTAATTGTAACATCGCGCGGCACCTCCTGCCCGACATAGGGCAGGAGATCCTTGACATACAACACCCCGACAATATTGTCGATTTCCTCCTCATAGACCGGAAGACGGGAATAGCCCCCGTCGACACAGATGCGAAGCGCCTCGGCTATGCCTTCGCTGACCTCGACCGCCTCAACGTCGGTTCGCGGGGTCATAATATCCTCGGCGGTTATATCGTCAAACTCGAAGATATTGTTTATCATTTCCTTCTGGGTATCCTCGATAACCCCCTTCTCGCCGCCGACGTCAACCATCATGCGGATTTCCTCCTCGGTCACATTCTCAACCGAGGCGTTGGGGTCGAGCCCGAACAGCCGGACGACAAGGTTGGTGGATACCGAAAGCAGCTTGACAAACGGACGCATCACCGAAGCCACGCCGCGCAATATCCCTACTGCGGCAAACGAGATGGCCTCGGACTTTTGCATGGCGATCCGCTTGGGCACAAGCTCGCCGAGAACAAGATTGAAAAACGCCATAACAACCGTGATAACCACCGTGCTGATACCGCTTACCAGACCGCGATATGCTTCCATAGACGGAAGCAAGCCTATAAACCACCCTGTCAGCGGCCGGGAAAGCGTCTGGGCGGCGGCTGCCGAGGTGAGAAAGCCCGCCAGGGTGACGCCGATCTGGATGGTTGCAAGGAAATTAGAGGAATTGGCCGTCAGTTTAAGTATCTGCCGCGCCTTTTTGTGGCCTTCCTCCGCCATCTTTTCAATTTTGTTGTCGTTTAAAGTGATTACGGCGATTTCGGACGCCGCGAAAAAGGCGTTTATGAAGATAAGTATTGCCAGAAGCAGCAGCTGAATAAAAATATTTCCCGCAGGATCGGGTTCAGGATCTGAATCCATCAGTTTTTATGTCCCCTTTATGATTTGAAATATGGTATAATAATAAATGGTTTTTCAGGGTATGTCAACCTGAACCGAGGCAGATTACATGGGGTAAGGGCATGAAAGAGCGTGACATCAAGCGATTTCCGCTTATAATCCCGCCTCATCGCCCGTCCGGGTCGATTATAGCCTGAAATCGGGATTAACTTTACATTATATATATCATTGCATATTTGTCCAGAAAAAAACATAAAATTTTGACGGTTTTAATGTTTACAGTTCTGTCCGAAAGTGTTACTATATCAGGTGACTGACTAATTGTTAAATTATTCGCACTCTTTCAAGGAGGAAATAGTAAATGGCAAGAAAATTCAAGACCATGGATGGAAACAACGCGGCCGCGCATGTATCCTATGCGTTCACCGATGTCGCCGCCATCTATCCTATCACCCCTTCATCCGTAATGGCCGAGGAAACGGACAAATGGGCCGCAGCGGGAAAAACCAACCTGTTCGGACGACCGGTCAAGGTAACCGAGATGCAGTCCGAGGCGGGCGCTGCCGGCGCGGTTCACGGTTCATTGGCCGCCGGAGCGCTGACCACTACATACACGGCTTCCCAGGGTCTGCTCCTTATGATTCCGAATATGTACAAGATTGCGGGCGAGCTGTTGCCCAATGTTATTCATGTATCGGCGCGCGCCATCTCCTCCCATGCCTTGTCAATATTCGGCGACCAATCCGACATCTACGCCTGCCGCCAGACCGGATATGCCATGCTCTGTTCTTCCAGCGTTCAGGAAGTCATGGACCTCGGCGCAGTCGCCCATCTCTCCACCATCAAGGGTCGGGTTCCCTTCCTCCACTTCTTTGACGGCTTCCGCACCTCCCATGAAGTGCAGAAGATTCAGGTGTGGGACTACAAGGATCTCGGCGAGATGCTTGACTGGGAGGCTGTCGACCGCTTCCGCGCCAATGCCCTCAATCCCGAGCATCCCGTTCAGCGCGGCACCTCCCAGAACCCGGATATCTTCTTCCAGGTTCGCGAGGCAAGCAATACATATTACGAGGCCATCCCCGAAGTCGTCGAAGCCTATATGAATATGGTCAACGAGAGGATAGGCTCGGATTACAAGCTGTTCAACTATTACGGTCCGCGCGACGCCAAGCGGGTCATAATCGCCATGGGCTCTGTCTGTGAAACCATTGAGGAAACGGTTGACCATCTCAACGCCGCCGGCGAAAAGGTGGGTCTAATAAAGGTACGTCTTTACCGCCCCTTCTCGGCAAAGCATCTGCTTTCGGTTATACCAAAAACGGTTGAGTCCATTTCGATACTCGACCGCACCAAGGAGCCCGGTTCAATCGGCGAGCCCCTCTATCTCGACGTCTGCGCCGCCCTTAAAGATTCCAAATTCGAGAATGTTCCGGTCTACACCGGCCGCTACGGACTCGGTTCAAAGGACACCACGCCGGGCCAGATTATTGCGGTCTACACCAACATGAAGGCCGCCCGCCCCAAGAAGCGGTTTACAATCGGCATTGAGGACGACGTGACCCGTCTTTCACTCAAGGTCAAGGAGAATCCCGACACCACTCCGCGAGGCACACGCTCCTGCAAGTTCTGGGGTCTGGGCTCGGACGGCACGGTCGGCGCAAACAAAAACTCCATCAAGATTATCGGCGACCACACCGACATGTACGCGCAGGGCTACTTCGCATACGATTCCAAAAAGTCGGGCGGTGTCACCATATCCCACCTGCGCTTCGGCAAAAAGCCTATCAAATCCACCTATTTTGTCAGCAAGGCCGATTTCGTCGCCTGCCACAACCCCTCCTATGTCGATAAATACGATATGATCAGCGACGTCAAGCCGGGCGGCATCTTCCTGCTCAACTGCTCATGGGACGCCGACGAGCTTGACAAACGCCTGCCGGCCGCAATGAAGAGGACGATTGCAAGGAACAATATCAATTTCTATACAATCGACGCCACCCACCTCGCAAAGGGTCTGGGGCTCGGCAACCGCACCAACGCCATACTGCAGTCCGCCTTCTTCGAGCATGCCAAGGTTATTCCGGTCGACGACGCGATTAAGTTCATGATGGACGCGGCAACCAAGTCCTATTCCAAAAAGGGCGAAGCCATTGTCAAGATGAACCACGCCGCAATCGAAACCGGCGTCAAAGAGGTCAAAAAGGTTCGGGTGCCCAAGGAATGGGCAAACGCCAAGGATAATTCGGATGTCAAGCAGGCATTCGGAGGCCGTCCCGAAATCCGCGATTATATCGATAATATACTCGTCCCGATTAATGCGCAGCAGGGCGACAAGCTGCCGGTATCCAGCTTTCTGAAGGATGCCGACGGCACGGTGCCGCTGGGCTCGTCCGCCTATGAAAAGCGCGGTATCGCGGTCGACGTTCCCGAATGGGTTCCCGAAAACTGCATCCAGTGCAATTTCTGCTCTTATGTCTGCCCCCACGCCGTCATCCGTCCGGTTATTATGAATGCCGACGAAGCGGCGGCCGCGCCCGAGGGCATGAAGATGAAGCCTGCCACCGGTTTGCCCGACTACCAGTTTGCAATCACGGTATCCTCTCTGGACTGCACCGGCTGCGGCTCCTGCGCCAGCGTATGCCCCGGCATGAAGGGCAACAAGGCGCTTGTCATGAAGCCGCTTGATACCCAGATTGATGAAGAGAAAAACTTCCTTTACGGACAGGACCTGCCGGTCAAGCCCGAGGTCAGCGAGAAATTCAAGCCCTCTACCGTCAAGGGCAGTCAGTTCCTCCAGCCCCTGCTTGAATTCTCGGGCGCCTGCGGTGGTTGCGGCGAATCCCCGTATGCCAAGCTGATTACCCAGCTTTTCGGCGACAGAATGTACATCGCCAACGCAACCGGATGCACCTCCATCTGGGGCGGCTCGTCCCCCTCTACCCCTTACACCGTCAACAAGAACGGACAAGGTCCGGCATGGGCAAGCTCGCTGTTCGAGGATAACGCCGAGTACGGCTATGGAATGTTCCTCGGTGTGGCCGCCCGCCGCAACCGTCTTGCCGATATTATGAAGAAGTTCACCGAGGCCGATATCCCCGCCGAATGGGGCTTGAAGGAAGCCGCTCAGGCGTGGCTCGACGGCAAGGATGACGTTGCCGCCTCCAAAGCGGCCGCCGCCCTTGTGGTTCCCGCCCTTGAAAAGGCCATCCTCGAATGCGGAAGCTGCGGCTGCGAGCTTGACGGGCTTTATCGCGAAGCCATCAAGGCGTCCGACCTGCTTGTCAAGAAATCCTTCTGGATATTCGGCGGCGACGGATGGGCTTATGACATCGGATTCGGCGGCCTTGACCATGTGCTGGCATCCGGCGAGGACGTCAACATCATGGTGTTTGACACCGAGGTGTATTCCAATACCGGCGGTCAGGCGTCCAAGGCCACCCCGATTGGCTCGGTCGCCCAGTTTGCGGCGGCGGGCAAGGCCGTCAAGAAAAAGGACCTCGGCGCAATCGCAATGACCTACGGCTATGTATATGTCGCCCAGATAGCCATGGGCGCCGACATGAACCAGACCCTCAAGGCCATTTCGGAAGCCGAGTCATATCCCGGCCCCTCGCTTATCATCGCGTATGCCCCATGTATCAACCACGGTATCAAGAGCGGCATGGGAACCTCACAGCTTGAGGAGAAAAAGGCCGTTGAGGCGGGCTACTGGCACCTCTACCGCTTC
>JAAYKB010000035.1 GCA_012522615.1 Clostridiales bacterium | reverse complement strand
TATTCGGTAACAAACCAAACCTCCCGGTTATATAATGTTTATAGGGCGGCGTCCGACAATATTGAATACAGGGAGGTTGTTTCATGCCGGAAGAGCTGGAAAACAAGGGCGAGGTTTTAAGCGACAGCAATATTTGCGAGGTGTTTCAGGGCTACGAGGTTGAGCTGGATTTTAAAAAGGGGGATTGCGACGTCTGGGCGGACGTGGTTATCGGCAGCAAGAGGTGCGTCAGGGTCTGGGGGCAGGTTATCGACTGCGACTGCAATCCCGTCAGGGAGGCGCTGGTTAAGCTTGTACGCTGCTTTGTTCATCACGGCAGGCCGGAATACGAGGGGGTTGCGCATACCGTGACCGATTGCTGCGGGTTCTATCAGTTTGACATCGAAGAGGAGGACGCGAAGGACAAATACAAAATCATTGTCAGCAAGGTGACATGCGGAAAGGACAGAACCATACACGGCGACGGAATCTGTTTTCCCTGCATCGAATGAGGTTACATAATAAAAAAGCGGGCGGCGGGCCGCCCGTTTTTTTATTAATAATGTTATTTCAGGGTGTTGAGATAGTCGATGCTCATTTTGGCGCATTCCATGGGGGTTTTGCCCATGCTGGGTTCGTCCTGCTCGACAATCACCCATTCGGCGCCCGCCTCCCTCGAGGCTTCGAGAATCGCGGGGATGTTCTGGACACCGTATCCGACGGGGCGAAGCTCAAATTTTTCGGTCTGGTCCTCGTCGGTTTTTGTTTTTGTATCTTCAACGCCTATCAGCTCGTACATCTTGGCGGGCTTTTTGCCGGGCATCACAAAGTCCTTGAGGTGAACCATCGGGGCGCGCCCTTTATATTTCAGCACATACTCCGAGGGGTCCACGCCCGCGACATTGGCCCAGCAGGTGTCAACCTGTGTGCCGAGATATTCGGCCGATATGCCCTCGTACATCAAGTCCAGCGCGTACGAGCCGTTTACCTTGACAAATTCAAAATCATGGTTATGGTAGAGCAGCTTTATGCCCTGTTTGTTGGCTTCCCTGCCTATCGCCTCGATGTCGGAAAGGGTCTGCTGATAGTCGGGGTTGCCGGGGCGGCGGTTTTCGGACAGCCACGGGATTGCGATATACCGGCAGCCGATTTCCTTGTACTTGCCTATGACGCCCGGGGCGTCTCCGAGCAGTTCCTCAATCGGCACATGGGCGCTTATACCTACCAAGCCGGATTCGGCCAGCATGGATTTGACCTCGGCGGCCGATTTTCCGAAAAGTCCGGCGAATTCGACCCCTTCGTACCCCATCTCTTTGACCTTTTTGAGGGTTCCGAGGAAATCCTTTTCCATGAAATCGCGGATGGAATACAGCTGCAAGCCCAGATACATGTTTTTTATCATCCCGCATCCTCCTGACAATGATTAAGTCTGCACCTTCGCATGTTAAGTATAAGCTTTTGCGAATATATGTGTCAATAAACTAATCAATTATGTTTTTTCAACTTTTAATAGGTGCGGGGGG
>JAAYKB010000034.1 GCA_012522615.1 Clostridiales bacterium | reverse complement strand
TATGCCATTAAAACCATAAAGATATAAAATATAGAATAACAAAATAAACTACTCACACAGGGACATCTTTCCTTCTGGGATGTAGCTGTTTACTGACAGAAACATTGTGCTCATACTAAATTCCGAGAAGAAATGGTATGGTAAAGTGCCGAGGTGGCCGAGACCGCGGAAAATTTTGCGTAAAAGCGAATGAGAAGATTCCTTTCAGACAAGTATTAGGGTAAGAAATAATTCGAAACTGAAAAGGAAGTTTTTGTATGGAAAAAACACAGGCAGAACCGATGAAAGAGTTTGTAAACAGCCAGAATTTCAATAGCACAACCGAGATTATGGAAGCAATGAAAGGGTTGCAACTTTTTTTAAAAGATACAACGGCGTCAGGCGGTGTGCAGCGATATTACATATCTAAAAACCAACGAGGTACGGCTGTATCTGTGTGTAGTAGAATAAATTGTAACAGGCGAAATATTAGATGAGGCAACAGGCGAGCGAATGAAGAAGAGCCCCGTAATTCAGGGCATCTTTGAATGCCTGGTTTTGCTTGTTATTTCGGTTGCATATCATATGCAAATCAGATAAAATAGAAATAATGAACTTTTTCCCGGACAAGCTGCGGAGACATTGACTCAAAAAATTCAAAATAAATAGATTGGAGGAAGTTGTTTTGAACGTTGCAAGACAGAAAGTAATTGAAATGCAGATTGAAAAAACAATCGAAAACCTCAAAAAGAATAATATGGACGCTTATTTTGTACATAACAGCGATCAAGCCCTTGAATTGGTTTGCTCTTTAATTCCCCAAGGGGCATCCGTGGCGGTAGGCGGCTCGGAAACCCTTTTTGAAACCGGTGTCATAGATATGCTCAAAAAAGGAAAGTACAGATTTATAGACAGATATGTACCCGATTTGAGCGCAGAGGAAAAGCGCAGGGCCTTCATTGACAGCTTTTCGGCCGATGTGTATCTGACCTCTTCAAATGCGGTTACCATGAACGGTGAATTATATAATGTCGACGGCAACAGCAACCGTGTCGCGGCTATTTGCTACGGGCCGAAATCGGTAATCATGGTGGTTGGCTGTAACAAGATTGTGCCCGATATCAATTCGGCAATAGAGTATGTGAAAAGGGTGTCGGCCCCCTCTAACGCCGTCCGTCTAAACTGCGATACCTATTGTGCGGCCGCCGGAGTTTGCCAGGGAATAGCGTCAGACAGAATGACGGCCGGATGCAGCAGCTATGCACGGATATGCTGCAACTATGTGGTTTCAGCGCGCCAGCGTGAGCCGGGGCGCATCAAGGTGATTATTGTCGGAGAGAATCTGGGCTTTTAAATAAACTAAGCGGGGTAATGATTTGAAGGGTAAGCAAGCATTGTTTGAAACGTTAAACCGAACGGTCTTCAAACAGCAGGTACTGGTGCGTATAATAACCGCGATGTCAATTGCAGGGTCAATTAATCTGTTTGTGATTAAGGGCGGTTTTGATACCATAGATTTTGTTACAAAAATTGATCCCCTTACCTATTTAATGGGCTTGGCATGCCTTTTTTTACTGCAAACCCTGGCGGCAAGGCTGATCCCCTTTTATTCCGATACATATATGCTTGCGGGCGGGGTGTTTGTCTTTTGCATACTGCTGGCAGCGCGGCTCAGAAACGAATATTTTTCTTTCGGGCTATTGTTTATTCTGGCGATAGTCGGATATTATCTGCTGCGGGACGACAATCTTACCATTTACAGAGTAAGGCTAAATAAAAAGTCGGCGGTTTTGATTGTCGTAGCTGCGGCCTTGTTTTTAGCGCTTTTTATCGGCTCGATAACAGTGTATCGGTATATTGGCTATTCCACCTCCACCTATGATATGGGCATATTTTCACAAATGTTTTATTATATGAAAGAAACCCTGATGCCGCTTACAACGTGCGAACGAAACGGTTTAATGTCACATTTCTCGGTTCATCTTTCTCCCGCCTTTTACCTGCTACTGCCGGGATATTTTTTATTTCCGTCACCTGTATACCTGCAGATTATGCAGGGGGTTGTTGTCGCCAGCGCCGCAATCCCGCTGTTTATGCTTGCGCGCCGTCACGGGCTATCATATAAGGTTGCTACCATAATCAGTGTTGCATTTTGTTTTCACCCTTCTCTGGCGGGCGGTTGCTTTTATGATATCCATGAAAATATGTTTTTAACACCGATGGTTATTTGGCTGCTGTATTTTATGGAGGGCAGACAATGGAAATGGATGTACTTGTTTGCTCTGCTCACATGCATGGTCAAGGAAGACGCCGCAGTGTATGTGGCATCTATTGCATTATTCCTGTTCTTTGTAAAGAAAGAGAAGCTACAAGGTGCTTTGCTGTTTATCGGCTCTGTATTATATTTCCTGTCAGCCTTTACTTATATAAGTTATTTTGGAGAGGGACCGATGACAGGACGATATGGCAACTTTATTCCCGGGTCGGATTCCGGGCTGTTCAGCGTTATAAAAACCATTCTGTTTAATCCGGCTTACTTGTTTTCAGAGGTTTTTAATCAGGAAAAGGTATTATATATGCTGTTAATGCTTCTTCCTGTTGCTTTTCTGCCCATACTGAACCGAAAGCTGTCTCAAATGGTTCTGCTGATACCCTTCCTTATTGTCAATTTGATTACCGATTATTCATATCAGTATTCACTGTTCTTTCAATACAATTTCGGTTCCGTCGCATTGCTTTATTATCTTGTAATAATTAATCTTCCCCAGTTCGGGAAAAGGTTCAAAAGATATGTTTTGCCATTTATGACGGTTGCCTCTGTAATTTTGTTTGTATCTCAATTAGGCGGCTACACCGACAATTTTGAAAGGTATTACAGCAAAAAGGAGCTGTTCGATAAGCTCGATGAGTCTCTTGCAATGGTTCCAAGCGATGCTTCCGTTCAGGCGTCTGGATATTTTGTCCCCAAGCTTTCATCACGCAGGGAGCTGTATGATATTTACTATAATTATGACAGCGAAAACCCGGTTGAAACCGATTATATTGTTATCGATATGCGCCCGGGGGTGGAGAGAGAATCGGAGAAATCTGCCAACGATTATCTTGAAAAAGGTTATGAAATCTTTTTTTCCGAAAAAGATATTATACTTATCCTAAAAAAACCTGAAGGATAGTCACATAATATTCCCGAGTGACGGCATCTCCAGGTCTGCCATATTTACAAGCATATTCTTGCATCTTGCAAGCTCGGCGGCAAAGTGCTGAATGTCATCGGTTTTAAGCATTATAGGCAGTGTCACTATTGTTTCCTCAATCTTTGACACATCGGAATGACGCATGAAAAACGGAAATGTTCCGGTATTTGTCTTATATTTTTCCGCGAATTCATATGAAAGCTCAATGCAGCTTTCAATATCGTCCTTCTTATATGCATCTTCTATTTTCTCGACAATAAGAATTAATTCTTTAATGTTGTTTGACTGAAATTTCAGGGTGGTAACGCAAAGGACGGCGACCGCCAGAAGTATGCCTATCGCGGCGTAAACCCGCTTCACTTTTCCTCTTCCTTTCTGATGAGATGATAGGTCTTTTCCCTGTCGGCCAAAAGCAAAAACACGTCGTCTATGGCAACATTGTTTTCCGCCAACGTTGTGTTAACCCATTCCTCGCTGAGTCGGCAAACATCAAGCCCCCACCTTGATATTCTGCCGTCGCTTATTATTATCATCGGGATTCCGTTATCCGGTGTGTTCAGCGAAAGGTCTTTGCATGTCGCCGGACGATTCCCCGGCTTCAAAAGAACGCTGGTTTTCCCGTTCGGCTCGACTATGGCGTACTGAACATCCCTTAAATCGAATATCGACTGCTGGCGAAGGGCCTCCATCAGGTCTTCGATAGTCATCCTCATGCTGTTGAGGGCGTTTATATCCACCCTGCCGTCACTCACGATTATTTTGGATTTCCCTCCGATAAGCCGCTGAAAAAAAGGCAGCTTCAGCATCAGGGCGGAAAGCAGCAGTTCAAGGGCAACCAATATCATAATCGGAATAATCCCGTTCAGCAGCGGCATACCGTTCTCCTGCATCGGAACAGCCGCCAAATCGGCAATCAGCAGGGTAACAACCAGCTCGGAGGGCTGAAGCTCTCCAAGTTGTCTTTTACCCATGATACGCATTGCCGCGATAACGAATATGTAGATTATCACGGTGCGAATTGCTATTATTGACATCTGCTCTGCCCCCTTTAACAATCCCGTATTTAATAGGGACGCAAAGGTATTATTTGCATACAGATGTCGTCATATTCCTCAAGCAAGGACAAACCAAATAAAAACACTCAGGAGGCAATGCAATATGAGAACAATCAAACTGGGAAAATCAAAGCTGCAAGTGCCGGTTATTGCGGTCGGCTGCATGCGTATAAACAGATTGGAAAGGTCTGAGGCCGAGCGATTTGTTCAAACCGCTCTTGAGCTGGGCGCAAATTTTTTTGACCATGCCGATATTTACGGAGGCGGCGCCTGCGAGGAGCTGTTTGCGGACGCTGTCCATATGTGTGATACCGTGCGCGAAAAGATTATTCTTCAATCCAAATGTGGCATTCGCAGGGGTGTGTTTGACTTTTCCAAGGAGCATATTCTCAAATCGGTTGACGGCAGCCTAAAGCGGCTTAAAACCGACTATCTGGATGTACTGCTGCTCCATCGTCCCGACGCGCTTGTTGAGCCTGAGGAGGTGGCCGAGGCGTTTGATATTCTGCAAGAAAAGGGCAAGGTGCGCAACTTCGGGGTGTCTAACCAGAACCCCATGCAGATGCAGCTGCTCCAAAAATATATAAAGCAGCCCATCGTTGCCAACCAGCTTCAGCTCAGCATCACAAATGCCAATATGATTTCACAGGGACTTCATGTGAACATGCTGGACGATTCTGCCGTGAACCGTGACGGCAGCGTGTTGGATTTCTGCCGCTTTAACGACATCACAATACAGCCGTGGTCTCCATTCCAGTACGGTTTTTTTGAAGGTGTGTTTCTTGATAATGAAAAATTCCCGAAACTCAATGAAAAAATCAATGAGGTTGCTGCAAAATATAATGTGAGCAATACAACAATAACAATGGCATGGCTTCTGCGTCATCCCGCAAAAATGCAGCCGGTGACCGGCACCATGAACGTGAGCCGGCTTAAAGACTGTGTGAAAGCGGCTGAAATTAAGCTTACACGTGACGAATGGTATGCTATATATCTTGCCGCCGGAAATATCCTTCCATAAAAGTACGGCTTAATATTCGGTCTCAAAAAATGCAGGTTACGCATAAGCGCAGCCTGCATTTTAGCGTTTATTTCACTGTTGAAGGTTCCTTTGATTCACTTTCGAGCAAGCGACCGAGAATGTACTCGCCGCATGCGGCCGCGGCACTGCCGATGTTGTAGATATTATCCTCCACAACCTTTGTGATTTTTTGACGATAATGTTCCTGATTATTCATTAATTCATCTACAATAGCGGAAAGCTCTGAAAATTTTTCAACATCCACCGAAACGCCTATCTCATCGCGCAGCGAGATATCGAGCGGTACAACCGAAATCTTTTTGTAGTTAGGGTTCATAATCTTCATTGGGGTGTTTATGAACAGCGACGGCTTTTTTGTGGCATATGAGAACTCCTGCGCTATCGAGGACCAGTCGGTCACAACCAAATCGGAGGTATACACCGTAGAATTGGAGAAAAAATCGGTTTCAATAACAAAGTCGTCCCCGATATCCTGGGAATATCGGTCGAAAACCGCCTTCATCTTGCCGGGGAATCGTTTTATAAACTCGGGGTGGGGACGCAGAATCACCATATAGCCCTTATGTAAAATCTGAGCTAAAAGCTCGTCCAGGCAATATTCAATGATATTGTCCTTCTGCCATGAGGGGGCTATAAGAATGCGTTTTGGATTATTCTCAACCTGAGGTAGTTTCGACACCTCGGCAAGCAGATTATCCAGCAGTGGATAGCCTGTTTTGACTAAATTTTTCTCTTTGAGCTTATATACCTTCTCGGTTTCACGTATCTCATCTATATGGTTGGGACCATAGCAGAAAATAGTGTCATAAGCATCCAAAGCGTGCTCTCTGAGCATAAGATGGAAGCTGGTCATTCCGTGATCCAGATAGATATATTCGACATCCTTGCGAACAATCGAGCGCTTGATATGATACTGGTCCAGATCCGGCATGGTCATGATAACCATATCGGCGTCCATACGCATCATAAACGAAATCAGTTTGGTGTTGCCTACATAATAAGGATGCACGCGGGAACTGGGATGCTTGAAAATATTATCGTTCGCATCGCTGGTCACATAGTGGATATCAAGGGTTGAGTTTTCCAAAATATAATCAATAATCGAACCGAAGTATTTATAAAAGCCGTTGCTTTCGGAATAGAATACCAGCTTTTTATCGACCGAGAAGAAACGTTTTACCGATTCCTGTTCGAGAGCCTTGGCTTCCCTTTTGCGGGCACGCATCTCTTGCTTTTCCTGGCGGGTCAGCCTAGGCTTTTGGGTACGGTTATCATAGTCGATAAGCCTTTTTACATCATAGATGGCATTGCAGATAAACATGACCGGAATAGAGAACAGGTTGCCCGCAATCCAGTACACCCCAATGCCCGACGGTACAATAAATGCAAAATATGTAGAAAATGCAACCATAAAGATTGCCATAACCCATTTGCTTACCGTGCCCTGCTCACGCTGAAGAACATTGTAGCGATTCTGCAGCACGCTTAGTAAAAGAGAGCTGATTCCGGACAGCGCAGGAACCAGAACCAGAATACTGCTTATAACAGGTACGATCGAAAGATTTATTCCGAGGAACATAAAGTCCAACGTCTGGACATCGGCAAGCTGATTACCGGATAACAGGTTGCTAAAAGCCGAGGGGGTTGCCTGAATGGCTTTTATAATCTCAATCTGCGAGGATACTCCCGTTACGTAATGACCGTTTAAATCGGCTAATCTGGACGCCAGCGACTCAATGGTGACGGCATCCAGATGAATCAGATGCTGAAGCGGGTTGTAAACAACATTGATTAATCCCAGAATAATCGGAATCTGCAGCAAAAGCGGCAAGATTCCGGCGAAGGAGGAGTATTTTTCCTTTTTGTAAAGCTTCTTCTGCTCGGACAAGATTAACTCGGGGTTGCCCGCATTCCGTTGCTTAATATCCTCAAGAAGAGGCTTCATTTTCACCATTTTTACCGAGTTTTTCTGTGAGAAAAGCGACAACGGAAACATCAGCACCTTGGTCAGCAGAGTGAACAGAACGATTGATAATCCGTAGTTGTTCACAAGCTTATACGAAAAAAACATCAGGTATCCAAGCGGAATGCCGAAAACAGTATTTATAAAATCCATTTTTGCTTTAAGCTTCCTTTCCCTCGGGCGAGAACAGGCCTTCATCGACCATTATACGGTAAAAATCCTTCATATACCGATACATTTTAAGCGGATATTCACCGAACTCCTGCCCCAACCCCTGTTTATATTGGCTCCACATTGACCATAGGAATCCACCCAAAGCGACGTAGAGGTAAAGCCTTGCTGTTTCATTGCTTGACGGCTGCCGCTGCAAATAAAGATCAAGCGACAAATCAATTCTTTCCCTGTCAAATTCGGCATAGATTGCGTACATCGAAACATCCATTATCGGGTCTGACATCCCGCTGTACTCCCAGTCGATAATTTTGGAGGAACCGTCGGGAAGCAACAGGACATTTGTATGGGCAAAATCCCCGTGGCACAGTATTTCAGGAATGGCTAACTGTTCACGGAATCGCAGAAGCTTGTCCAGTTTTTCGCGGACCTGGTCAACATCGGAAAACCTGATGGCGTTTATGTCCTTTGCAAGCGAGTAATAATAGTCTATCATATTCGAGATGTCGAAACGATTTGGTACCTGATACCTATTTTCATGGATTTTGCGGAGTTGGCACATACTGACGGCAAGGTCATCATCATTAAAGGGATCGGCAATTCTTGCTCCCTCATAGAATTTTGTGATTTTTATACCGCTGTCGGCATCAAAATGCACCACTTCATCGGTTATATTCAGCGACTTTGTTGCATCATAAGCCCGCTTCTCATTGTGGCGGTTAATCAGCTTGTCCGTGCCTATACCCGGCAGACGAAAAACATATTTTTTGTCAAAGAGCGTAAATACAAAAGAAAAATTTGTGACACCGGCTTTAAGCGGGAATATGTCCCTGATTTTATCCTGAGTCACGCCAAAGCAATCCGATATGTATTTCATGATTTTGCATTTTGTATCATTTTCATAGCTCTTATCGTATTGGCGCAGTTCCTCAAGATTTTCAAATTCGTAAACATTTCCCTGCTGTTTGTTGATATACATGGGAAGCTCTGCGATTCTTTCCTTGAGAATATGCTCCCAATAGAAATCCGCACTGCGGGGGTCTTGATAATATTCTATTAAATAATCCCTAAAGGCGGCGGAAAAGCTCTCTGTAAAAAACGCCGGCCCTACAATAACCCAACTGTCGCTGCCGCCAATGGTTATCTCCTGTATTAAGCCTTCCTCATCGGATTTGGTAACACACCATTCTGCCGTCTTTCCCTCCATATACAGACAGGAAAACCAACTGTGAGGCTCGTATTCGTTGAAGATATTGCGCTCTATCCAGTTGTCCGCCACCAAAACATAGGAGTTTTTTAAATAATCACGGGCATAATACAGACTCGCAAGATTGTTCTTGGTGGAAAATTCGGGATTATATATCAGCTTTGCATTGTATTTATCAATAAGATAATCAAAGCGTTCCTTCATATAACCCACAACGATTATGATTTCATTTATTCCTTTTTCAATAAGCTGCTCTATCTGCCTCTCCAGCATTGGTGTCCCTTTAACCTCAAGCAGCCCTTTCGGGGTTTCATATGTAAGAGGAACAAACCGGGATCCGAACCCCGCCGCTAATATAATTGCGTTATCGACTTTATATCGTCCCATGTAAAAACCACCCTTCTTTTATCTAAGCGTGCGGGTACTTTATTTTGATTTCCCTCAGCTTATGCCAGTTTGAAAAATCACTGGCGTCTCCTCGAATCTCAAACTCCTCGAGATATCCATTGTCTTTATTTGGTTTACCGTTGACGCGATAATAATATTTACGCACCACATCGGCATTCTCCGGAACCTCCCAGTATGCGGGTGGGTATTCATCGCTTTTAATGCCTGCCATTTTTATTATGGTTCCGCGCAGATTGTCGGTGTTGACAGGTGCACGGCTTGTTTTTAACGGTGTACCGTAGCTGCCTTTGGGTTTCACAAACAGTCCGGTCAAAACCGGACGATTGAGCGGTTTTATATCTTCGGATTTACCGTGGTCGCCGGTAATGATTATATTTGCATCATTATAAAGTCCCTTTTCCTTCAGCTGTCTGAAAAACTCCCGGACAATATTAAAACAGCCCATTGTTTGCTGTTTGACCGAGGTTTGTTTCGGCGATACACGTTCAACACGCTCATTTATGTTATATGGTGCATGACTGCCGTTCAAGTGATAATATACAAAGTTGTTTTTTTGGTTTTGGACTGACAGTCCCTTAGACTTCAGGTTCTCGTAGAACAGCAAGTCGTCCGTAACATAGGCGGGTGTTTTTTCAACCGCCTCGGTCATGTTCATAAAGCTTGCTGTTGACATCCAAAAAGAGGGCTTCATCGAGTGAGGAACATAACGATATGCCGATAGGTTTAAAAGCTTTTTCGTCACTGTGCCCGCATTAACAAGGGTTTTTCCGTTGAAAATATTATCGGCAATCCCCGCGAGCTGTTCAGTTTTAGTGTAGGTGAAATTTTTCTCCATGTAAAGCTTGGTGGTGTAATTATGGGCGCGAAGATCGGGTAAAAAGCGGGACTCGGCGTATGCTTTGCTTACAAAATCATCTGCCGGGATATCGTAAAACGAGACCGCCCCGGTCAGCATGTTTACCACCGAGGGGTATGAACGGCAATAATAGCTAAGGTTATTTGTATAGCGCGTAAACCCGTCAAGATCGTCAAAATAGTTCGGGTCATCTTCAAGTATTTGACGGATATAATCCTCATCAAGTCGGTCCAAAACTATTACGATTATATTATCTTTGGATGAGACTTCATAAATGCCCCGAGTGGAGAGGTAGAGGTCCGGACTTGTATTGCCAGACGCGCCGATACCGACAAGTGCAACTATAAGCGATATCGTCTGGATTACAACCAGAAGTGAAGGCAGAACAAAGCAAAATCCCCTCCAGATAATTCTGCTGGCGTACCCGATAATAAAGGGAACAGCAATTATTAGAATCCATGCAAGGCAGTTGAGCAGCATGTATACTTTGTATCTATCCCATGCAACCGCGTCGCCGGTGAGCTGCCCCAAATTAAGATTTAAAAAATTCCCCTGGATATAACCGGCTAATAAAATACCGACTGCCAGGGAAATAACCCAGTTGTAGACTTTACCCCTAAACAATGAGAGTATTACTGTCATAACGGCAAAACAAATAAGTCCAACCATTAATATGTACAGCCATATTTCATTGAATGTGAAGGGGAATATATCCTTGTTGGCAATAAACAGGTCATAACTGCCAAATATAATAAAGGTGAAGGCAATTGCAAATGCAGACACCGAAGATATCATCATCCTGCCCTTAAAGGAACGATTGTCAAACCAACGACTGGTAGATGGTGAATCCGACATCGATTGTTCCGATGCTTTCTCGCCCCTTGCCTTGCGACTATAGTATTCCTCCATAAGCTTCATTTTGATTTTTATAAAAAACAATTTTGATTTTGTGGTCAAGGCGCTGAACACGACACCCAACGTGATAAAAGCGGCGGCTACGATTTGAATTATGTAAGAGGTTGTAGCAGGATCAATGTATGCGCTGACCGGGCGGGAAAGGAGGATTGCAGTAAAAAAGGTCAAATAAACATAAACAAAAGCCTTGGATTTCTTTCTCATCTTGGCGTATCCTCGCTCACTATATTCTTGCTAAAAACAGCGAAAATTTGCATTATACAGTTCAAAATTATAAATCATTTCGATAAATAATTCAATTAGCAAATGAGACAAACCTACACAAATGAAACAAACCAACATAAATTTTGAAATGAAAAACTCTCCGAATCCGCATTCGGAGAGTTGAAACACATAAATATATTATATTCATATTCGAGGTGTCTCATTCCATTCTAAGCGCGTCAACCGGTCTTAGCCCGGAAGCTTTCAATGCGGGATATACTCCGAAAACCGCGCCAATCAATAATGAAAATCCGATTAATAAAGCAATATCGGATAAACGTATAGGCACGGTTATACCGAAGATGCTGATTCCGATAAATGAAATTGTCCCGCCGATTAATAGTCCGGCAATGCTTCCTATGAGCGAGATGACAACCGCTTCGGTCAGGAATTCCAACATAATCCGCTTGCTTGTCGCCCCGATAGATTTTTTTATGCCGATTTCACGCATCCTTTCGTTGACAGACACCAGCATAATAGTCATGATGCCCAAGCCCGAAACAACGAGGGAAATGCCGCTGATAACGGTTAAAACCAGGCTTACGATATCGAGTAGCCCGCCGAGTCTGTCCCTTTGGAGGGAGAGGTTGTCGGCGCGGAAATAATCCTTGTAGCCGGTCAAACGTTCAAGACGTCTGATAATCTGACTTTCCGTTTCGACTATGTCGGCCGAGCTAGATACCCGCACCGCAATCTGGTCAAAGTTGGTTCTTCCTGTAAGCGTCTGCAGGGTGGAATAAGGGACATAAACCATGCCGGGTATGATTTCGCCGAGGTTTTGGAGAAGACTGCTTCCGGCTTTGGCAACCCCTATAATTTCAAACTCATATTCAACCCCGAAAACCTGAAGATTTATGGTTTTTCCCGTGATATTCTCCCGTCCGTAAGCCTGCTTTGCCAATGTTTCATCCACGACACAGACATAGTCCACGGCTCGGACATCGCCTCTTGATATCATACGTCCGTATTTCAGGGTTAAAGAGATTGCCTGCACAGCTCCTGCGTCAATGCCGCAGATTAAGGTGTCGCTTTGGGTGTCTTTCAGTAAAGAACCGGCAAACTGGACAATCAGGGGCATTGCCGTCACAACGCTTTTTGTATTTCGTATAACCTCAAGGCTTTCCGGAGTGATTCCCATCTGCCCCCCGCTATTGAGTGTGGAGTTTGTGCAGATTGAAAGCCCGGACAACCCAAGACTTTCAAGCTCGGCGTTTACAACCTTTTTGCCTGCATTGCTTATCATGGTTACTATAACAACCAGCATTACCCCGATTGTTATGCTGCCGACGGTGAGGGCTGTACGAAGACGCTTTCTTGACAGACTTATTAAGGCACAGCGTACAATATCACCCATTGTTGTCCGATGTCCTTTCTGTTGTGAAATTGGCTATAAAACTTATCTTGGAGACAGTCTGACTCTTACACCGGATTTAGGGATTCTATCGGGATTCTCAATAACCAGATCGCCGGGGTTAAGTCCGGATAGCACCTGCAGTCCGTCACTAAATTCCTTGCCCGTTTTAATCACACTTTTTGCACAAAAACCGTCCTTATACAGATACACATATTCATTGTTATCCTCATCCTGCAACACATATTCATAAGGAACCACCATGCAGTTATCCTGACTTCCGACTAAAATCACCGATTTGGCGGACAACCCGGGTTTAAGTGAATCATCCTTTTCAGACAGGGTTATTACCGCGTCTACAACCGTTTCGGTCATGGTGCCCACATACTGCTGGCGCGCTGATGTGGATATATATGATACGACTCCCGAATATTCGTCTTTTGAAAACGCCGTGCCCGAAACGACGGCGGCCTGCCCGACCCTGATATTTTTCAGCTTGTTTTCCTGGATTGACACCTTGACCTGTAAAGAGCTGTTGGATGAAATCACAGCACAGGGGTTTTCGGTATCTATCGTACCCCCTTTTGTGACATGGATTGAGCTGACCTCGCCCCCGACCGGTGCGGTTATATCCTTTTTAATTTGTTCATCTGGAACCATGGTGGGGGATATTCCGGCGGCCGCCGCTATAACCTGCTTGGTTGCATCAACGTCGACGCTGAACAAAACGTCGCCTTTTTTTACCTTGTCGCCGGGAGATACAAATATTTCGTCGGCCACACACGGGATTTTAACATAGACCTGCTCGCTTTCGGCGGCCTCAATCCGCCCTGTACAGGTTACGGTCTGCTTAACAAGCCTCGGCTTCACTTCATATACGGTGACCTCCTGCCCGGATGATTTAAGATTTTGCCCCAAAAGGATAATCGCGGTGATTAAAATCGATGTAAAGGCTATCAGGGAAATATATTTTTTCATGTGCATCAAGTCCTTTCAAACACCGATTTATTGTGAATGCGGTATTTATATTCTGTTACTTTAATCAAAAATTATTATACGAATTTCTATAAAAAAATCGGCGCATTTATCCCAATGGGACAAATGCGCCGGTAACATGTATTACATTTAAGTTTTATAACAAAGCTTCATAGGCATCACGAATATTTTTCACCCCGACGAGCTCTACGCCTTCATGCCTTGAAGCGCCCTTGAGATTCTGATGCGGCAGCAGAATCTTTGTAAACCCGAGACGGACGGCCTCTCCTATTCTTGATTCGATATTTGAGACCGAGCGGATCTCACCCGCAAGACCAATTTCGCCGAATGCCACTATTTTGTCGCCTATAACCTGATCCTTAAGACTGGATATCAGTGAAAGAGCGACCGGCATATCGGCGGCAGGTTCGTCAAGACGCAGACCCCCGATGACATTGACGTATGCGTCAAGGTTAGAAAAGAAGTATCCCGCCCGCTTTTCAAGAACGGCCAGCAGCAGGGACAGCCGGTTATAGTCAAATCCGGTTGCCATACGTCTCGGATTGCCAAAGCCGGTAGGGGAGACAAGTCCCTGAACCTCGGCCAGCAGAGGACGGGTTCCCTCCATAATACAGGCTACGCACGTTCCGCTCACATTGTGAGGACGACCGGAAAGCAGCATCAGGGAGGGGTTTTCAACCTCCCTGAGACCCTGGTCGCACATTTCAAATACGCCGATCTCGTTGGTTGAACCATAGCGGTTTTTGATACACCGCAGGATACGATAGCTGGTATTGCGGTCTCCCTCGAAATACAGCACGCAGTCAACGATATGCTCCATGACCTTGGGACCGGCGATTGCCCCGTCCTTGTTTACATGGCTGACGATAAACACCGGAACATCCTCGGCTTTTGCGGCGCGCATGATTGCCGAGGTGGATTCCCGCACCTGTGTAACGCTTCCCGAGGCCGAGGCTATAGCCTCAAGATTCATGGTTTGTATCGAGTCAATAATCAAAAATCCCGGCTTTTCCCTGAGCATATTGTCAATAATGGTATCGACATCGGTTTCGCAGAGTATATATAGATTCTGACTCTGTACGCCAAGCCTGTCAGCCCGCAGCTTTATCTGACGCAGCGATTCCTCTCCTGATACATACATAATCTTTGCCTGCTTGCCGAGGTGCTCGCAGATTTGCAGTAATAAGGTGGATTTCCCGATACCCGGGTCTCCGCCGATAAGCATCAGCTCGCCAGGCACGATTCCGCCCCCGAGCACACGGTCAAGCTCGCGCAGGCCGGTTTTGCAGCGTTTTTCACCATCCGGGTTGATTTCCGATAATGTGTGAATTTTTGAAGTACCGGTACGGGAGTACGGTTTTGACGCCGCCCGTTGTGTCGCCACAAACTCCTCCTGCATGGTGTTCCACTCATTGCAGGACGGGCATTTCCCGTACCACTTGGGCGATTCAAAGCCACATTGAGAGCATATGTATGCAGTTTTATTTTTTGACGATTTTGAAGGCATTGCAATCCTTACCCTTCTATGTTTGACTCAAGGCTTATACGACAAAATCCCGCAGGCAATAGCGTACGCCATATCCTGCCGATAGCCTTCATCCTTAAGCTTTGCCAGTTCGGCGGAATTGGACAAAAAACCGCACTCGACGACTATTGCGGGCGCCGTCGTATTGCTGAGCAGATAGATATCCCTGGTGGCCTTTTTCAACTCGCGTTTGTTTTCCGGCTGTAAAAGCCCGATAACCGATTGCCTGACAGCCGCCCCGATCAGCTTGCTTTCGTCATTTTTTTCTCCATACCATATCTGGGTTCCGTGGTACTGTGTTTGGGCAAAATGGTTCTGATGTATGCTGATGGTCAGACGGCTTTTGTTGTATAGCTTGAGACGGTTTTTTATATCACTGACCTTCTGATCGCGAATCCTTGTCAGACCGGGGTCGCATATCATACAGTCGACATCACGGGTCAGCATAACCGGGTATCCCAAAAATCGCAGCATATCGGCAAGCGGCATAGAAACAGCAAGATTAATATCCTTTTCCACCGTACCGTCCGCCGCGGAAGCCCCTCCGTCGATGCCGCCATGTCCGGGATCAATCAGGATATATATTCCGTCATCGGCTTCCACGACCGAGGCTTGAAAGGCATTTTTTATATTGACCGCCAAATATACGGCAATCAGGATGCAGCCGATAACCAACAAAGATAAAAACAATAAATCCCTGCAATTCCGTTTTCGCAAGATTATCACCCCGTAAAGCGTATGAAAGCCTCGGGGAAATAATTCCAATATAAGATTAATACCTTCTCTTCCTGCGTTTTCTGCGTTTTTCGGGGTTTACATAGATGATTTTTTCGCTGATTGAAATCTGTTTGTATCCCAAGATATAAGCGAGGTGGGCCGCAAGCGGCACGACTGAAAGCGTCAGCAGTATGACCAAGAAAGAAACCCATGAAACATCCCTGCTCGAGCTGACTCCTGCTCCTGCAAGGCGGTTTATGATTGGCATAAACGAAATATTGAGGAAACGGTATAATGCAAAGTATTTATCCGTAATCAAACCCAGCTTGCTTACAACAAGAAGCAGATAGAAAGCAAATGACGGAATTGCTGCCATAAGCCCGACCTTCAGCCCGCGCAGCTTATCCTCCGGCATTCTGTTAAAGTTTACACGGTTGTTATCCTTGTCCCCACGCTCCCACAGCTTGGAATAAACCATGGCTACCAAAAGAATCAACATAAAGGTTTGAGAAATAATAACCAGAGCTGACTCTGCGCCTGCCGGCATCTCGGAACGAATCGACTGCTTATACTGATTGGTGGGTAGGGTTGTATTTTCTGTGCTTCCGGAGGCTTGGGTGACTTCCGTACCCGTCGAACCGGTTGCGGTTCCGGTGCCGGTCGTTACCCCGGACGACGATGAAGAGGTACTGGCTGTTGTTGCCGTTTCGGCAGCCGAGGTTGTCTGTGTGCTTCCTGTCGTTGTTTCAGAATATATGATTCGAGTTACCAGACTTACGGAGCCGTCCTCCGATTTCTCATATATGTCCTCACCGATGTTTTTGGTGAATAATCCGGAAAAGATTACTGTCATGGAGAAATATATGATTATATTCAAAACAGCCGCGAAGAAGGTCCACAAGAAAACACTGCCGGAGAGCTTAACATTCTCTTTTTTTGGGTTTACAGGCTCTTTGGATGTGTCAGCCATAAAAATCAATATCCTTTCATATAAGATAACCCTGCGTATGCAAGGATTATTTGTCCTTTATACCGTGTTATATAATAACACTTTTCAGACCATGTATCAAACGGTTCTACTCTTTTGGCTTGATGGTGTTTACCTTGTCTTTATTGCGGCGTTTCAGGTAGAAAACAGTTACAGCAATAACGCCGAGGACTCCGAGAACAATGACACCGACCTTTGAGTAAACGCCCATCACATCCGCAATTTTCTTCCACGACTCTCCGGCTGCGGCTCCCAGCATAACAAGCACTATGTTCCAGATAAATGTTCCGATGGTGGTAAGCAGAAGGAATACAGGGATTTTCATGCGGGTCATGCCGGCGGGGATTGAAATAAGACTCCGAATGACAGGAATGAAGCGGCAGAAAAAGACGGTCAGCTTTCCGCGCTTGTCGAACCATGCTTGGGCTTTTCGAACATCCTCGCTTTTAAGACGAAGGATTTTGCCCATCTTTCCGTCGAGTATGCGTTCAAGGCGTTCCGGGCTGATAAGGCGACCTATCGAATATAGAATAACAGCTCCCAAAACCGAGCCGATGGTAGCCGAAATAATAACCCCCCAGACCCCCATTGTTGCATTTTCGATTGTTGTCATAAAACCTCCGGCGGTGAGTATTACCTCAGAGGGAATAGGCGGAAATATATTTTCAATCATTATGAGCAAAAGCACAATAATGTAACCGTATTCCTTAATAGAATCTAGTATCCACTCCTGCATATAACAAAAACCCCCGTTAATTCTCATCTGCTTTCCCGTAAGATGCTGTTCTTTATTATAAGTCATAAGCAACCATTCGTCCAGTCTTTTGCAGATGTCTGTTATGTAAAAAATTCTTAAATACAAAACGACCGTCCGAACCTGTTTGGGTTTGGACGGTCGAGGTTATCAAACATATAATCATACAAGAAACAGCAGGTTTTATGCCCTCTTTTTCTTGCCGACCCTTTGCTCTTTTTGCTCCTTTTTCTTATCTTCCTTATGATTCTGCCATATAACCCAAAGCGGGCCGCAGATGCATATGGTTGAGTAACAGCCTGATATGATGCCAATCATCATGGGAACCGCAAAGCTGACGATTGAATCAAGATTAAAGGCAATTGCCATTACTGCCACCGTTCCAATCGCAAGGAAGGTGCAAAGGCTGGTGTTGAAGGAGCGGGAGAACGACTGATTAATGCTTACATTGACTATTTCACCGATAGAAGCATCTTTTCCCATGGCTTTTCGGTTCTCCCTGATACGGTCGTAAATAACTATGGTGTCATTCAACGAGAAGCCGAGTATAGAAAGAACAACTGCCACAAAGTTGTCGTCGAGAGGAATACGGAAAACCACGAAGGTGAAATATGCGATCAGAACGTCATGGAGAAGCGCAACCAATGCCATGGCGCCCGCCGAAAGTCCGCCGATTTTTTTAAAGCGCAAAGCGACATAGATTACAAGGAAGATGGATGCCAGCGCAATGGCTACAAGACATTTCAACAAAAACAGCCGACCCATTGTCGGACTTAAAGAACTGACGTCCAGCTGCTTAGGCTTGTTGTCCTTATACTCAGACAAAACGGCTTGGTCCAACGACTTTTGTTCTTCCAGATTTATAGATTCAGCAAGAGAGATGTTAAGAATGCTTTTTACATCGGCCGCCGATTTCGAAATCTGAACGCTTACATCCTTTTTTAGATTCTCCTGAACAAAGGACTCAACATCCTCACGGTCAAGCGTACCCTCGAAGCTGTATTTTACAAGCGTGCCGCCCTTAAAGGAAATATCAAGCTTAACACCCAAGAAAATATTTATGAACAAACCGATGACCATTATGGCTATTGAAATACCGAAAAACCATTTGCGATTACCTATATAATCAACATTTTTCCCGAATGTGCTCATGCCCGTTCACCTCCCAGTAGCCACGGCTTGCGTAAGAATTTAAAACGGGCAACCGATCTAAGCATTAAACGTGATGCCGTCATACCCATGAGGAAATTGAAAATGATGCCGACAAATAAGGTGTAGCCGAAGGAGTAAATCGCTCCGGTCGTCGATGCAGGGAACCAGCGCAGTATCGGGCTCAAAATGGTAGCCCATAAGCCGGACGGGGGTCCGAATACCCCCATTAAAATAATCGCGACAATCATAACAGTTATATTGCCGTCAAAAATTGCCCAGAAGGAGTCGCTGGAACCCCTTGCAATCGCACCGTCAATCGTGCGCCCGGACCGTATTTCTTCCTTGATACGCTCGTTTGTAATTACGTTTGCGTCAACCCCCATACCAATCGAAAGAACAATACCTGCCATGCCGGGTAGGGTAAGGGTAAAGCTCGGTATAAAACTGAAATATCCGGAAATAGCCGCAAGCGACCCGGCAACCTGTCCGATAAGGGCAATTACGGCAACAAATCCGGGCAGCCGATAATAGAAAATCATAAACAGCGATACAATGGAGAAAGCGATAATTCCCGCCAGCACCATGACATCCAATGATTTTTCACCCAAAGTGGGGTCAATGACGCCGTTGCTTTTCACCTCAATAGCAAAGGGAAGGGCACCCGAATTGATAAGGTTTGCAACAGACGAAGCTTCTGCATATTTCTCAAAACCGCCCGAAATGATTGCAACGCCGTCGGTTATATGACTGTTTACCCTGGGATCGGATATCTTTTCGTCATCCAGCCAGATGGAAATGGTGCCTTTGTTCAACTGTTTTTCGGTGGCGTCAGAAAAAGCCTTACGCCCCTCCGGCTTAAGAGTGAGCTTGACCGCTGGCTCGGTTGTGCCGTCTTCGTTCTGCTGGATAAATGCCTGTGCGTTGTCAACATCCTTACCCGTAATCACAGGGGTTTCGGTCGGCTTTTGATAGTCCCCGGTATTGACCTGTGTTCCGCTACCGATATGGAATTCAAGCTGTGCGGTTTTGCCAAGCTCTTCAATAGCAGCGGTAGGGTCGAAATCCCCTTCTCCGGTTTTCCACGGGAAACGAAGAATAACCTGATTATTCGTCTTGTCGGCATAAATCTCATAGTCGGTTATGTTGTTGCCAACAAGACGCTGGGCAATAACATCCTTGATACCGTTTAACTGGCTTTCGGTTACGTTTTTAACATTGCCCTTCGGACCGAAAGTAACATCGACACCGCCCCGAATATCAATGCCAAAACGAATATCTGATGCTCCCCGGATATAGATATCGCGCCTGTCGCCGTAATAGGAATACACGCCGAAAATGGTGGTATATCCCAATGCGAGAATCAACAGTGCCACGATGAAGAATACGGGCTTTCTGGTTCGCTTCATCGGCTTGTCCTCCAATGGTTACTTTATTGTGGGGAGCATGCAAACAACCCCGCCACACCAATAGTAATCATTATATAAGGAGCGGTGTTAAAAGTCAATATTGGCGGGGACATGTATTGTAAAAATTTGTATTGTAAAAACTATGATAGCTCCTTGAATTCATATATGTATAATATTATAATAGATAATACTAGAACACTAGGGGATTAAACAAACTCCCACCCGTTAAGGTTGTTTTCAGTTAGGTTTTATGTCCTTTTCGGGCATAGAACCCGGAAAGGATATGAATATCGAATGAAAATATCATCCAGGGGTCGGTATGCACTCAGAATGATGATCGAGATTGCAAGGCATTACCCGGGAAAATGGGTTTCTCTCAAGGATGTTTCGGAAAGCCAAAAAATATCTGTCAAATATCTTGAACAGATTGTTACCAACCTGACGAAATCCGGTCTGCTGCTAAGCAGCCGCGGACCGTTGGGAGGATATATGCTGTCGAAGCCGCCGGAGCAGTATTCGGTCGGTGAAATTTTGAGGGTTATCGAAGGCGATTTGGTTCCGGTTGCATGTATGGAGAACGGTATTAACCGATGTGAAAATAGAAGCAACTGTCCTACGATACATTTCTGGGAAGGGCTGTATGATGTTATCAACCGATATGTTGATTCCGTCACCCTTAAGGATTTGTCGGATGTTAACAGAACCGGCGGGTGCGAATACTATATTTGAGCAGGTTTAACGGTTGACAAACAATAAGGTTACCGTTATAATAAGTCCTACAAAATATATATGAATAGTAGGAGGTACGCTCATGTTTTCAATTATTAAAGCTCTTCGTCATAATTTCAGGAACGGACGAATGTGCGCTTCAGAAAAATTTATAGCAGAAATCAAACATCAATTAATGTAATACTAATATATTCATTTATATTTGTAATGAGGAGACTATATAATGAAAAATAAAAACTATAAATTTGAAACACTCCAGCTTCATGTGGGACAGGAAGAGCCCGATCCGTCAACCGATGCGAGAGCAGTACCGATATATGCAACAGCCGCCTACGTGTTTGCGGATTCGACTCAGGCGGCCGGTAGATTCGGCTTGAGCGAGGGCGGCAATATCTATACCAGACTTATGAATCCTACTTCTGATGTGTTTGAGCGGAGGATTGCGGCCTTGGAGGGTGGTGCTGCCGCCCTTGCAACGGCATCGGGCGCCGCAGCCGTGACATATTCAATTCAGAACATTGCCAAAGCAGGCGACCATATAATTTCTGATAAACGCATATACGGCGGAACTTATAATCTTCTTGCAAACACGCTTCCGGAATTCGGTATTGAAACAACCTTTGTTGACGGCAGTGTCCCTGAAAACTTTCAAAAGGCCATCCGACCGGATACAAAAGCGATTTTTATTGAAACCCTTGGCAATCCCAACTGCACTATTGTTGATGTTGATGCTGTTGCAGAAATCGCACATAATAACGGCATACCTCTGATTGCAGACAATACGTTTGCAACGCCTTATCTTTTCCGTCCGATTGAACACGGTGCGGACATTGTAGTGCATTCGGCTACAAAGTTTATCGGTGGTCACGGTACGATAATCGGGGGAGTTATTATTGATTCGGGAAGGTTCGACTGGGCGGCAAACGACAAATTCCCCGGGCTTTCCAAACCCAACCCCAGTTATCATGGAGTTATATTTACCGAGGCTGCGGGCAACCTCGCATATATAGTGAAAATCAGGACAACATTGCTCAGAGATACCGGGGCGGCACTAAGCCCATTTCATTCATTTCTGTTTTTACAGGGGCTTGAAACCCTGTCGCTCAGGGTGGAGCGGCATATATACAATGCTCTTAAAGTGGTTGAATACCTATCAGGTCATCCGCAGGTCGAGAAGGTAAATCACCCGTCTCTTATTGACCATCCCGACCATCTGCTTTACAAGAAGTATTTTCCGAGCGGCGCGGGTTCTATTTTTACCTTTGAAATCAAGGGCGATGCCGAACGTGCTAAGACATTTATTGACAGGCTCGAAATTTTTTCACTTCTTGCTAATGTTGCTGATGTAAAATCGTTGGTAATACATCCCGCAAGCACAACACACTCACAGCTTAATGCCGATGAATTGGTCAAACAGGGGATCAAGCCCAACACCATCAGGCTTTCAATCGGAACAGAGCATATTGATGACATTATTGCGGATATTGAGCAGGCATTCTAAAAAACACGTTTCGTGCAATTACAACAAAAAATAATACTGATTTTAAACAAACTGCCTCATATTCTGAATATGAGGCAGTTTGTTTATATAACATATAGATGGATTATTTAACAGTAAAAGTATTAATCTCCTACCATTAAGTAAGATTAGTGGCTTGTTTAGTATTGTGCAAAAGTACTAATATAGTGTTGTTGTCTAAATTCACTTTGCTACGTACATTTTGCCAAGCGATAGATTTTATCCAACCACAATTTAAAGGTCAAAAAGTATTAATATCCTACTAAAGTGACAAAAAGTCATCTTGTTGTTTTTATTTATAAGTGCTAATATTTATATATACAGGATGTTTATTTTATATAGAAGTTTTAATAAGAAATCATATAGCCCGAAAAGAGTCGAGAGACATGAGAAAATCTTTTTCGGATATAGGGAGGGGATAGGTAATAATCCTTGGCCATAAATAAAAAACAAGCAATAAACCGGTAAACAATCCATTGTAGTCAAGTTACACAAGTCCAAATCATAACGTAATAAGGAGGTTTCATAATGAAAAAAATACTATGCGCTGT